>JAVKSL010000065.1:13148-16048 GCA_039583695.1 Acidimicrobiales bacterium
CCGGCTGAACTGGCCTCACCGGCTGAACTGGCCTCACCGGCTGAACTGGCCTCACCGGCTGAACTGGCCTCACCGGCCCAACCTCACCTGGCCCTTCGCCTGTTGCATAGCCAAGGTCGAGGTCGATCCGGTGACCGGGGTCTGGGACGTGTTGAACTTCGTGGCCGTGGACGATTGCGGGGTTCGCATCAACCCGATGATCGTCGAGGGCCAGATCATGGGGGGCCTCACCGAGGCCTACGCCATGGCCAACATGCAGTTCATCACCTTCGACGCCGAGGGCGACTGCGTAGGGTCAAACTACATGGATTACCTGCTGCCGACCGCCTGGGAGACGAGTCACCCCCGACCCTGGCTGGTCCGCTGCCTGCGAGGGCTCCGGGCGTTTGGAGCAACGGCGTCACCGGGTATATTGATGGTTGGGGTCGCACCATGCGCCAGGTGCGTTCAAATAGCGAAGGGAGCCCAACGGTGAGCGCTATCGACAAGGCCAGGGACAAGGCCAGGGACAAGCTTCAAGTGGCCAAGGGCAAGGCCAAGCAAGTGACCGGCAAGGCAACACACAACGACAAGCTGGTTGTGGAAGGCAAGGCAGACCGGGTGTCCGGAAACCTCAAGCAGGCAGCCGAGAAGGTCAAGGACGCTCTCAAGCGCTGAGCCGGCTGAGCAGCCGTGTCCGCACGGGTCCGCTCAGGAGTCCGCTCAGGATTTGCGCACCCGCTCGAAGCTGTCGCGGTTGTGCATCGCAGAGGTGGCCAAGTGCAACAGCTTCGGCGTCAGGCCCCCGCTCGGTGGTCGCCCGTCGCTACCGCACCTAAGGCCGAAGCCCCGCGAGCAGGACCGCCTATCTTCAGAGCGCCCGCCGATCTGGATAAGTGCCCGGAGCGGGACTCGGACCCGCACGCCCTCTCGGACAGCAGCTTTTGAGGCTGCCGTGTCTGCCAATTCCACCATCCGGGCTCGGGTCGAGTCTAGACTAGAAATAGCGGGGGAAAGGCGTCCAGTCCGGCGGTCGCTTCTGCAGGAATGCGTCCCGGCCCTCCGCAGCCTCCTCGGTCATGTAGGCCAGCCGCGTCGCCTCGCCCGCGAAGATCTGCTGGCCGACCAGGCCGTCGTCGGCCAGGTTGAAGGCGAACTTGAGCATGCGGCATGAGGTGGGGCTCTTGGCGTTGATGGTCGCGGCCCATTCCAGGGCGACGGACTCCAGCTCGGCGTGGGGGATCACCGCATTGACCATTCCCATGGCGTGGGCCTCGGCGGCACTGTAGGTCAGGCCGAGGAAGAATATCTCCCTGGCCCGCTTGGCCCCCACCATCCTCGCCAGGTAGGCCGAGCCGAAGCCGCCGTCGAAGCTGGCCACGTCGGCGTCGGTCTGCTTGAAGCGGGCGTGCTCGGCGCTGGCCAGGGTGAGGTCGCACACGACGTGCAGGCTGTGGCCCCCTCCGACCGCCCAGCCGGGCACGACCGCGACGACGACCTTGGGCATGAAGCGGATGAGTCTCTGGACCTCCAGGATGTGAAGGCGGCCCGGGCCGGGGGTCCCGCCATCGCCGTAGCGGTAGCCGTCTTTCGCCCTGATCCGCTGGTCGCCGCCGGAGCAAAATGCCCAACCGCCGTCCTTCGGGGACGGCCCGTTGCCAGTGAGCAGGACGCACCCTACGTCGGGGCTCGTGCGGGCGTGGTCGAGCGCCTGGTACAGCTCGTCGACGGTCTGGGGCCTGAAGGCGTTGCGGACCTCGGGTCGGTTGAACGCGATCCGAACCGTCGCCTGGTCGACGGCCCGGTGGTAGGTGATGTCGGAGAAGTCGAACCCTTCTACGGCTCGCCAGGCGGATTGGTCGAACAGCTCCGAGATCATGGGTCTATCATGCCCGGTCGCCGGTCGGACAGCGCCGAGATCATGGCCCTATCTTGCCCGGTCGTCCGGCGGGCTGCTACACCTGAGGCCATGGCCATTCTCCTGGACGGTAGGCTACTCGCCGCCGAGGTCAAGGCCCGGCTCAGCGCCTGGCTGGCTGACCTCGGGCACCCGGCGGTGACCCTGGCGACCGTGCTGGTGGGCGACGACGAGGCCAGCCAGCTCTACGTGCGGGGAAAGCACCGGGACGCCGGCGCTGTGGGGATCGGCTTACGCCACGTTGGGCTGCCCGCCGACGCCAGCCAGGCGACCGTGGAATCGGCGGTTGCGGCGCTGGCCGACGATGCCTCGGTGCACGGGATACTCGTGCAGCTCCCCCTTCCGGGTGGCCTGGACCCGGAGGCGGTGCTGCGCCTGGTTCCACCGGCGAAGGACGTGGATGGCCTCACCGAGGCGAGCCTGGGACGTCTGGTCCGGGGTCTGCCCGGCCACGTGGGGGCCACACCGAGGGGGGTGATGGCGCTGCTGGCCCGATACGGTGTGGGTGTTGCCGGCCGCCGGGCCGTGGTGGTGGGGCGATCCACCCTGGTCGGCCTGCCGCTGGTGCTGCTGCTCGGGGCCAAGGGGACCGACGCCACGGTCACCCTGGCGCACTCGCGCACGGTGGGGCTCGCCGAGCTCACCCGGGAGGCGGACATCGTGGTGGCTGCGGCTGGAGTTGCGGGACTCATCACCGCGGCCCACGTTCAACCGGGCGCGGCGGTGATCGACGTGGGCACGACCCGGGTGGGTGGAAAGCTCCGGGGCGACGTGGACTTCGAGGCGGTGGCCGCGGTGGCCGGCGCTATCACGCCCATGCCGGGCGGCACCGGGCCCATGACCCGGGCCTGCCTGCTGGAGAACGTTGTGGACGCGGCCCGGATGCAGGGCGCTTTGTAGGAATAGTGCCCGGTGCCGCCGGGGCACCCGTGTCCCGGCGCCCCTTGTTTGCCCGCTCCTGGCCCTTGTTTGCCCGCTCCTGGCCCTTGTTTGCCCGCTCCTG
>JAVKSL010000066.1:0-15811 GCA_039583695.1 Acidimicrobiales bacterium
CACCCGAGGGGCGCGCTTTGCCCTCCGAGCCCGGCGCCGCCCTCCCCGAGCCCGGCGCCGCCCCCTCCGAGCCCGGTGCCGCCCCCTCCGAGCCCGGCGCCGCCCCCTCCGAGCCCGGCGTCGCAAGCGTCGCCCCCCGCGTGATCGTCGCGCCGGTCAAGGCCCTGCTCCAGCGGCTCGGATCCCCTGGCCCCACGCCAGCGCCCGTCGTGGTCCGCCCAGGCGACCTCCTCGATGCCGGGGAGCTGGTGGGGAGTCTGGTGGGAATGGGATACCGGCGTGAGTACCAGGTGGAGCACCGGGGCGAGGTGGCGGTTCGGGGTGGCATCGTGGATGTCTTCGCTTCCGTCGGGGACCTGCCAGTGCGCATCGACCTGTTCGGGGACGAGGTGGATCGCCTCACCAGCTTCGATCCCGGTGACCAGCGCTCCGTCGAGTCCCTGACCAGAGCCGAGATCTTCGGCTGCCGGGAGCTGATGCTCACCCCCGAGGTCCGTGAAAGGGCCAAAGCCCTTATGGCAAGCGAGCCTTGGGGACGGGACAGCTGGGAGCGCCTGGCCGATGGGTTGGTCTTCGACGGCATGGAGTCCTGGCTGCCCTGGCTCACCCCGGAGGAGCGGGTTCTTCCTGACCTTCTGGCCAAGAGTTCCCAGGTGATTGTCGTCGAGCCCGGCCGGATGCGCGACCGCGCAGCTGAGCTGGTGGGCGAGGAGGCGGCGCTGGCCCAGACGCTGGCGCAGACCTGGGGTGCTCGACCGCATGGGGTGAGTGGGCACGAAGGGTTCCCCGCGCTGCATCTCAATTTCGAGCGAATGCTGGCGCGCACCGAGGCCCCGGAGCTTTGCATGCTGAGCGCTCCCGAGTCCCCGAGGACCCCGACGATCACCGCTTCGGGTTGGGATCCGGCGGCGCACGGGCTGGTGAAGCAGCTGGCGGACATGGCGGCCGGGGGCTGGAGGGTCACAGTGTGCGCCGAGGGAACCGGCAGCGCTGCCCGGCTGGCCGATTCCCTGGAGCTGAGCGCGCCGGTTGTCACCGACCCGGCGCCTGGGGAGTTGGCCGCGCCTGGGGTGAGGGTGGTTGTCGCGTCTCTGGAGCGCGGCTTCGTGTTACCTAAGCTGCGTCTGGCGGTTCTGGCTGAGGCCGACGTGACCGGGCGACGGCGGGCCCATAGGCGCCCAAGGGCCCGGACCCGAGTGACTGACGGATTCTTCGACGACCTGGCGCCAGGGTCCTACGTGGTGCACGTCACCCACGGAGTGGCCCGCTACGCCGGCATGGTCAAGCGTGCCCTCGGCGGCGCGGAGCGGGACTACCTGCTGCTCGAGTACCGGGGCGGGGACAAGCTGTACGTGCCGTCGGACCAGATCGATGCGGTGACCCCTTACACGGGGGGGGAGGGTCCCAGCTTGCACCGCATGGGTGGCTCGGACTGGAATCGGGCCAAGGCCAAGGTGCGCTCGGCTGCCCGGGAGATTGCCGTGGAGCTGGTGGAGCTGTACCGGCGGCGGCAGGTCACGCCGGGCCACGGGTTCGGCCCGGACACGCCGTGGCAGGTCGAGATGGAGGACGCTTTTGCCTACCTCGAGACCGCTGACCAGACAAGCGCTATCGCCGCAGTGAAGGCGGACATGGAGGAGCCGGTGCCCATGGACCGCCTGGTCTGCGGGGACGTGGGATTTGGCAAGACCGAGGTTGCGGTCCGGGCGGCGTTCAAGGCGGTCCAGGATGGCCGGCAGGCGGCGGTGCTGGTTCCCACGACCCTGCTGGCGGCTCAGCACTTCCAGACATTCTCGGAGCGCTACTCCGGGTACCCGCTGCGGGTCGAGGTGCTGAGCCGGTTCCTGACGCCCGCGCAGGCCCGCGAGGTGGTGACGGGGCTGGCGAGCGGGGCGGTGGACGTGGTGATCGGGACCCACCGGCTGCTGTCGGGCGATGTGGTGTTCAAGTCGCTGGGTTTGCTGGTGGTGGATGAGGAGCAGCGATTCGGGGTGTCGCACAAGGAGGCCATCAAGGCGATCTCGGTGGGGGTGGACGTGCTGACCCTCACCGCCACGCCCATCCCGCGCACCCTGGAGATGAGCCTCACCGGCATCCGGGACCTGAGCCTGCTCAACACCCCGCCAGCGGACCGCCAGCCGATCTTGACCTATGTCGGTGGTTACGACGAGCGGGCGGTGAGCGAGGCGGTGAGGAGGGAGCTGTTGAGGGAGGGTCAGGTCTTTTTTGTCCACAACCGGGTTGCCGACATCGGAGCGGTGGCGGCTCGGCTGCGGACACTGGTGCCTGAGGCCCGGATCGCGGTCGCCCACGGCCAGATGGACGAGGGGACGCTGGAGAAGGTGGTGCTGGATTTTTGGGAGGGCGCCTACGACGTGCTGGTGTGCACGACGATCATCGAGTCGGGGATCGACATGCCGACGGTGAACACGATGGTGGTAGACCGGGCCGACCGGCTGGGCCTCGGCCAGCTGCATCAGCTCAGGGGTCGGGTGGGGCGCGCGGGGAGCAGGGCGTACGCATACCTGTTCTACCCGCCGGAGCGGTCGCTGTCCGAGCAGGCCTACGAGCGGTTGCGCACGATCGGGGAGCACACCGAGCTGGGCTCGGGGTTCAAGATCGCCATGCGGGACCTGGAGATCCGGGGGGCGGGCAACTTGTTGGGTGGGGATCAGTCGGGGCACATCGCGGCTGTGGGCTACGACTTGTACGTTCGCATGGTGAGCGAAGCGGTGGCCGAGCTGAAGGGCTCGCCGGTCCCGGCACCGGCCGAGGTTTCCCTGGAGCTGGGCATGGATGCCAACCTTCCTCCCGACTACGTCGAGCGCGACGACCTGCGCCTGGAGGCGTACCGGCGGCTGGCCACGGTTTCGAGTCTTGCGGAGGTGGACGACGTTGCTGCGGAGTGGGCGGACCGATTCGGCCCGCCGCCGCCGAGCGCCCTGGCCCTGCTGGACGTGGCGCGCCTGAGGGTGCAGTGCCTGCGGACCGGGGTCCGGGAGGTGACCGTGACAGCCCGGCCGATGGCTGGCGGCAGGCCGGTGCGGGGTGGGCCGGTGCGGGGTGGGCCGATGGCTGGCGGCAGGCTGGTGCGGGGTGGGCCGGTGCGGGGTGGGCCGATGGCTGGCGGCAGGCTGGTGCGGGGTGGGCCGGTGAGCGGCGGAGGGTCGGGCCTCGGCGGGGGCGGTGCCCTTGCTCGGCTGGCTCCCCTGACGCTGCGGGCAAGCGCGGAGGTCAGGCTTAGGCGTCTGCACCCCGGGGCGACCTACAAGGACGGCAAGGTCACTGTGTCGTTGGAGGGTGGCTTATCGCCTGCCGCTGCGTTGGTCGACCTGCTTGGCGAGCTGGCACCCGATATGCTCTCGCCCATCCCGAGCGCTTCGACCGTCGCGGTCGCCACCACATCGTCATGAAGACACGCAGATCCCTCGTTGGGACGGCTGTGGGCGTTGTCGCCCTAGGACTCGGCGCGTCCGGCTGCGGGCTGACCCCCTATGTGGCCAAGGTCAACGGCACCGTGCTCACCCGAGCCCAGCTGTTCAGCGAGCTGAGCGCGATTGCCGCCAGCCCGTCAGACGTATCCTCCTACGCCCACTCAGGTATAACGGTCAAGGGTAAGGCCAAGGGAACTTACACGACCACATTTGTTGACCAGATCCTCGACCAGCGAATCTCGCTGATCCTGATCCAACAAGCCAACCAGAAGCGCAAGGTGACCATCACTCCCGACGACCTGGCCCTGGCCAAACAGGACATCGTCACCTCGGTGGGAGGAACCAAGACGTTCGACGCCTTCCCCAGCTCGTACCAGAGCTACCTGGTGAAAAGCGCCGCAGAGTTCACCGTCCTGGAAGCATCTCTTGCCGGCATCCCTGTCACCCAGGCCACCGTCCATAAGTACTACACGTCCAATCCGGCTGCGCTTTCCAATACCTGCGCCTCGGTGATCGTGGTGGCCACCAAGGCCAAAGCTGATCAGGTCGAGGCTTCCCTGAGCAAGGGGACCAGCTTCGCCGCCCTGGCCAAGGCCGACTCGGAGGACACTTCCACGGCATCCAACGGCGGGGCGGTGGGTTGCAGCATCCCTGAAGCGTTTGGCCAGGTTTACGGCCCGGCCGTCGCTCACGTGGTCCAAACCCTGGGCTCGGGCAAGGTATCGGCGCCGGTAGAGGTGAGTGGTTCCGGTGGGTCGGCCTATGTCATCGTGGAGATCACCTCGAGGACCCTTCTCCCCGAGGCGCAGGCCGTCCCCATCATCCTTGGATTGCAGCTCAATCCCGTGGCGAGCAAGCTCACTGCCTACGTAGCCAACGAGCTCAAGGCCGCCAAGATCTCAGTCGACCCGAGCTACGGCAGGTTCACCGTCAGCAAGGGTGCCCCCGACGTTCTGGCGCCGACGAGCCCACCGGCGGCCGATCTGGTAGTTCCCACGAGCACGAGCACGAGCACCCCAGCCGCCGCCCCCACGCCCACTACCGCGGCCCCCGCGCCCACTACGGCCCCGCCTGTCACGGCCAAGACGACGACCACTACCGCCAAGCTCACGGCCCGCGGGTCCAGCTGAGCTTGAAGGTTGTAACTGTCGTCGGCCTGGGTCCTGCCGGGCCTGAGCTTCTCACTGGTCCCGCCAGGGATGCGCTGGCGCAGCACCAGAAGGCATTCGTGAGGACCCGGCGCCACCCCGCAGCGGCTTGGCTCAGCGCTGATGTGGCCAGCTTCGACCACCTCTACGAGTCGGCCTCCAGCCTGGAGGAGGTATACATCGGCATCGTCGAGACATTGGTGGCGAGCCCTGGTGACGTGGTCTACACCGTCCCCGGTTCGCCAGTCGTGCTGGAGCGATCCGTCTCCCTGCTGCGGGCTGACCCTCGAGTGGAGGTCGAGCTGATCGCCGGGATGTCCTTTCTCGACCTGGCCTGGGCGCGGCTGGGGGTGGACCCGGTGGGCAGGGGGGTGCGCCTGGTGGACGGGGAGGTCTTCGGGGTGGATGCGGCGGCCGAGCGCGGTCCGATGCTGGTGGCCCAGTGCTGGTCTCGTGACGTGTTGTCGAGGATCAAGCTGGCTGTCGAGGAGCACCCCAGCGAGCCGGTGACGGTCCTGTCGCACCTGGGCTTGCCCGACGAGGCGGTATTCGAGGTGGCCTGGGCCGACCTGGATCGCAAGCTCGAGCCTGACCACCTGACCTCGTTGTGGATCCCAGCCCTCGCCGCTCCGGTCGGCGTCGAGCTTTCCCGCCTGGTCGAGCTGGTACGCACCCTCCGCCAGCGCTGCCCGTGGGACCGCGAGCAGACTCACGCTTCCCTCACCAGGCACCTTATCGAGGAGGCATACGAGGTGGTCGAGGCCATCGACGCCCTGGAGGGCGAGGGCAGCTACGCCCATCTTGAGGAGGAGTTGGGGGATCTGTTGGTTCAGGTCTGCTTCCACTCGATCCTTGCGGCTGAGGAGGGCCAGTTCGACCTGGCTGACGTGGCCTCAGGGGTTCACGACAAGCTGGTAGGGCGCCACCCACACGTGTTTGGCTCGCTGCGCGCCGAAAGCGCAGACCAGGTGATGGCCAACTGGGAGCAGATCAAGCAGGCGGAGAAGGGCCGGGCCAGTGTCATGGATGGGATCCCGACCGCGCTCCCTGCTCTGCTGGCTGCCTCAAAAGTCCTGGGCAAGGCCACGGCGGTGGGGGCTGATCAGCGGGGGCTGAACGAGGCCCTGGCCGACCTGCAAGGGGCGGTGGCTGCTCTGGGAGGCCAGGAGGTGAGCACGGATGCCGGACCGGTGGTGGGCGAGGCGTTCATGGCCCTGGTTGGCCTGGCCCGTAGACTAGGAGTGGATGCCGAGGGGGCACTTCGACAGGCTGTCCGGCACTACCGCGACAATTTTGACACACACTTTGGGCAATGAGCACACGACACGAGGCGATCTCGAGGTTGGCCACGGCCAGCACAACAATGGCGCTGGGTCGGCCGTGGTCAGCCTGCGGACGCGGTTGAGCTGGCTATCGTGATCGTCCCGGTGATGGCCGGGGCCAGCTGCCCGTCGGCGGGGAAGTGCAGGACCACTGCCTGGGCCGAGGCGGTGTTGGTGGATGGGTTGTAGGAGCCCTGGTTCAAGGTGATGCTGAGAAGCCCAAGGTTAACCGTGGTGTCCGGCGCGGCGCTCAGGGGTACCTTCACAGCGCCGCCCAGCAGGGTTATCGCTCCGACCTGCGTGCTTATGGTGTGGGCAGCTGGATGGGTGGAGGAGGTGGAGGCCGCGCTATGAGCGAGGGCGATATCGAGGAGCTCGACGGGCCCGCCGCCGGCCGCCACCAGCCTGGTGACACAGCCGAGCAGGGGCAGGCAGAGGGGCCGGACATCTCGCACCGTGAGCTTGGGGAGGAGGTCGAGCCGGTTCACCGTGTCAGTTGCCCCGTCTGTGTCGAAAGCCCCGTAGACCTTGGCGCCACCAACCGTGAGGGTCCCCATGCCGCCGGGCAGGGTCAGCGTGGCACGCGGGGCGCTGAGGGAGCCTCCGCTCGCTAGAAGGGAGCCGAGAGTCTCGTCGGCGATGGGCTTGCCCAGCACCGACACGTCGGAGAAGCCTATGGCATAGGCGGTTGCGCTGTAGGAGACAGGGGGGGCTGGTGGCTTGCTGTGTGAGGCCGCAGCCACCAAGAGCACGGCGGCCGTGATTGCCGCAAGCAGCGAGACCTTCAAGTAAGGCGAAGCTGCGTCATCGGCACCTGACCACCCTCACTGTGAGGTGCGCTCACAGTGAGGGTGGTCTGGGTGCTCTGCCATCAGCAGGTCCCAGGGGTGTCCAGGTCGGTGTTGATTGCGCTGCATACTCCTTGCGAGACGGCAGCATAGCCACCGAACACATCGACGGTCTGGATGTGGGGCGCCTCAGCCGTGAAGTAGTTGGCCGAGGCCGTCGGGACCGGCAGGTTGGGGTTGACCAGGATGATCGGGCCACCGTTCGTGGCTACCAGGGTGCCTCCGTCGAGCGCGTCCGGGAACAGGTCGCCCCTGGCTACCCCGACAACTGCCGGGTTGCCGAAGAATGCGGCCACCAAGGTATCAGTGGCGAACTCGTTGACTCCGGCTATCGGGGTGGCGTGCGGGTCGGCTGCAGCGGCTGGCCCACCCACCGCGAACACCGAGTCACCGGGGTGCGCCGCCAGGTAGGCGGAGGTCTCAGGCGCCATGGAGGTGCCGTCGGTGTACAGGATCACCCCACTTTGGTGAATGGCTGCGGGTCCGGCCGACAGCCCGTCGGCAAAGTTGAGACCCGTCACCAGGAACACGGTGCCGGGGTCGCCTTGAGCGCCGGCGATGGCCACGGCTGTGGCGAACATGTTGGGGCCAGCCAAGCGGACTGGATCATAGCCAAGCCCGGAGAGCGTGGTGTCGATGCTTGGGGAAAGGACCCCGTACCCTCCGAGCAGGTAGACTGGCTTGTTAGCATGCGGCGTCAGCACCCGCTCGATCTCGGCGAGCACTGCGGGATCGATCGTCTTGGACAGGTTGGTCGGTGGGGTGAGGAGCAGCGGTCCGTGCTTTTGGGCCGCCAGGGGCACTCCCGCGAGGCCGTCCTGGTAGTCCAGGTCGGAGGCGAGGACCACAGCGCTGGCTGAGCCAGTGCCGGGGAAGGCTGCCTGAGACACCTTGATCGCGGTCTGTATCCGGTTGATCCCCCCGAAGCGCATGGCTAGAGATGTGGTGTAGGTGAACTGCGCCGGGGAGCTCGGGCAGTTGTTCACCGAGACGACCACCGTGCCCTTGGCGTGAGCCGGCGAGGTGGCCGTGATCTGGGTGGACGACACGACCTTCACGTTATTGGCCGGGCTGGACCCGAAGGCGACGGTGGCACCCGACGCGAAGTTCGTCCCGGTCACCGTCACCGGCGTGCCCCCACCCACCGGCCCGGAGGTCGGGCTGACGCTGGTCACCGTGATGCCCGACGGGCAGGAGAGCACCCCGCTGGTGTCAGCCGTCGAGCTGGACACGGTGATGGTGCCGGTGAGGATGGCCGAGAGGAGCCCGCCAGTCGGGAAGTTGAGGACCAGCGCCTGGGCCGAGGCGGTGTTGGTCGATGCGTCGTAGGACTGCTGGTTGAGGGTTATGGAGAGGATCCCCAAGTTGATGACAGTGTTGGGTGCCGGGTTGATCGGGATGTTCACCGCTCCGCCCAGCAGGGAGATCGTCCCGACGTTGCTGTCCTCGTAAGGGTAAGGCAGCCCGCCGGGCGGGGCAGTTACGCCGGGAGCCGCGGCGCCAGCCGAGCTCTGGATCAAGCCGACGTCGACCAGGTCGGGCAGCAGGCTGCCCACGATCCCGCCGCTGGTGGAGCCAGTGGTGACGCTGCCGGACGAACCCAAGCAGACGAGGCCAAGAATGCAGCCGCTACCACTGCCGCTGGTGGAGGTCGAGGTGCTACCCAGCAGGCCCCCCAGCAGGCTCCCCAGGCCGCCGCTGGTGCTCGTGCCGCCGCTGGAGCCGCTGCAGCCGGTGAGGCCTCCCAGCAGGCCTCCGAGCACGCTGGTCACCCCTCCGGTGGAGCCACTGCCGAGCGCTCCGGTCCCCACCAGCTGGTTCAACGCGCTGCCCAGCAAGGGCAGGTTGGAGCTCCCGACGCTGCCGAGGGTGGTGCAGGTGAGGTTGTCCACGAGGCTCAGACCGGCCACCTTCTCCGAGGCGTTGGCGGCCCCGCCGGCTCCGGTGACGGTACCCCCGGTGACGGTGACGGATCCGAGGTTCCCGGGCAGGTGGATGGTCCCGAGCGGGGCGGTGACCGTGCCGCCGGAGGCGGGGAGCGGGCCGGTGTCACCGAGGAGGATGCCGTTGTTGATCGGCGAGCCCAGCACGGTGACGTTGGCGAGGCCGACTGCGTAGGCCTCGCCGCTGTAGGACACGCCGGCGGCGGCGGTGGATGTGGTGCTGGCGAAGGCCGCCGGCGCGGCGGTTACGAGGACCCCGGCCGTGGTGAGCGCGGCAAACAGACCAGCTGCGAGCCCAAATGGGAATCGGCGCATTGCCCCCTCTTTCTCTCGTCCTCGTCAATAGCCCACGGGAGCCCCCCCGAGGGCGCTGGCCGCCTGAACTACGGCTGCCTGGCACAAATGGTGACGTGATCGTAGCCCTTTGTCACTGCCTAGTCAAGCCAGGATGATCAGATCGGGCTGACCCAAGCGTTCTAGACCGTTTTGACCACCAGTGGAGTAGCCTCGCGATGATGACCTGGACAGTCGAGCTGGTCTGCTGGCACGGACCGTGGGACGTCGACGACCCGGACGCCAACTTCATGGCAGGCTCAGATGACCTCCTGGCTCCGCCTGGCCCTGGTCGACCCCGGTGCGTACCCGGCGCAGCGCTGAGCGGGTGCCAGGGCCCTAGCCGACCACCTGGACGACAGTGCCGTAGGACGTGTAGGGATACGCCTGCGCGGCGGCCGAAGGCGGCAGCTCAACGCAGCCCAGGCTCTGGGGGAACCCGAAGCTGTAACGGGGGAAGTAGTGGATCGCGTCACCACCGTTGAAGTAGGCCACGTATTTCACCGGGTCCGCATAGTGAGAGCCATCGGGATTGGTGCCCTTCATGACCTGGTAGGGCAGGCGCTCGTAGACGTTGAAGGTCCCAAGCGCCGTCGGAGCAACTGAGATGCCGGTGTTGGCCAGGCTGTGGAGAACCACCTTGCCGTCGTGCCAGATGGTGAGGGTCTCGGGTCTGGACTCGCTGGCCAGGGCAAAGTTGTAGCCGCCCGTGTTCACGTAGCCGGTGGCCACGGCGTGGAACAGCGCCGCCCAGACCAATGGCCCGTCGATGCCGTCGACGGTCAGCCCGTGGTCGGCCTCGAAGGCCATGACCAGGCCCTTGGTCATGGCGTTGTACGAGCCCGGTTGCCACAGGGCGGTGAGGTTGGTGGGCCAGCCGGCCTGACGCCAGGCGAAGCTGCCCGCCGGGGGTGAGAAAGCAGCGGCTGCCTGCGCCGCGGTGTCAGTCGCCGAGATCGGGGTGCCCGAAGGGGCCCAGGTAAGTGGGGAGTAGCCGATGACCGACATGAGCTGCTGGAGACGCAGGGTCGAGCCCTGGGCAACGGTGAAGTGGTCCACGGCGCCCTTGGTGAGCGTTGCTCCGCTGGCGGAGAGGACACCGGCAGGTCCTCCGGGGATGGTGAGGGTCTCGGTGGTCATCGGGATGTAGCCACCGGCCGGGGTGAAGGTCATGGTGTCCACGCCGCGCCGCCATGTGCCGGCGACCGCGGGGCTCAGGCTGGCCATAGGTGTCGAGGCCGCCAGGGTGCCGGAGAACGAGACGGTGACGCTGGCGCTGCCCCCCACCCCTGTGGCCCCGTTTGCAGGCGTGACCGACGTCACCGTGATCGGGCCTGGCGGCGGGTCAGTGGTGGTGGTGGAGCGCCCCGAGGAGTGGCCGGACCCGACGGGATCTGCGGCGACCACCGAGGCGGACCCGCTCCCCTGAGACGACAGGACTCCGACGGCCACGCCACCCACGACGACGACCAGCCCCGCGACCGAGGCACCGATGACCCACGCCGGGGTCTGGGTGCCACCCTTCAAGAAGCCTACGAGCCTTCTCGGGTGAAGCGGACCGTGTTGGAGATGCTTACCCACCGGAACCATCCTTTGCCTAGCGGATCATCATTGTACTACTGACCCCTGCCGCGCAGGTCGCGTTGCACCTATTATCTGCGGGGTGGGCGACGCGGCAGAGCGGGCAGGGCGGTTGCGAGGGCTCATTGCCCATCACAACGTCGCTTACCATGGTCTTGATTCCCCCGAGATCTCCGATGCTGAGTTTGACCAGCTAGTGGCGGAGCTGAAAGCGCTGGAGGCCGCCCATCCGGACCTGGCGGTCACCCCGCCAGCGGTTGGTGCCCCGCCCTCAACCGCGTTCTCCGAGGTCCGTCACAACGTTGCGATGATGAGCCTCGACAACGCCTTTACCCCAGCGGAGCTGGTCGCCTGGGGGGAGCGTCTGGATCGCCTGGCCTCTGGGGCCAGTGCCCTCACCCTGGTATGCGAGCTCAAGATAGATGGGGTGGCGGTGTCCCTGCGCTATGAGGACGGCCGTCTGGTCCGCGCCGCCACGCGCGGGAACGGCCTGGTAGGAGAGGATGTCACCTCCAACGTGTCCACGGTCGCCGCCATCCCACAGGCCCTCACGCCTGTTGAGGGAGTGGTCCCCTCGCTGCTGGAGGTCCGGGGTGAGCTGTACATGCGCCGGTCTGCGTTCGCGCAGCTGAACGCCGAGCGCGTCGCGGCTGGCCTTCCCATCTTCGCCAACCCCCGTAACTCCGCGGCTGGCTCGCTACGCCAGAAGGACCCTGCGGTGACGGCCAGTCGCGAGCTGCATTACTGGGCATATCATCTAGCTGAGGTCGAGGGTTTACCGGGGCTCACCAGCCACTTGCAAACGCTGGAGTACCTGCGCCGAGCCGGGCTGCCGGTGAACGGCGAGATAGTGGGCGTCGGGGGTCTGGAAGAGGCGACAAATTTCTGCAAAAGGTGGGAGGAGCGCCGGCACGACCTCGACTACGAGATCGACGGGGTGGTGATCAAGGTGGACGACCTCGCTGTTCGAAGCCAGCTGGGGGCCACCAGCCACCATCCTCGCTGGGCGATCGCCTACAAGTTCGCGCCCGAGGAGCGCAACACCGTGCTGACCGACATCATGGTGTCGATCGGAAAGAGCGGGAAGGCCACGCCATTCGCCGTGCTGGAGCCAGTGGTCGTGTCCGGCTCCACCGTGCGTTTGGCCAGCTTGCACAATGAAGCTCAGGTGAGGCTCAAGGACCTGCGCCCCGGCGACACGGTGGTGGTCCACAAGGCGGGTGAGGTGATCCCCGAGGTTGTGGGCCCGGTGCTCGCTCTTCGGCCGCCGGGTCTGGCCCCCTGGTGCTTCCCTACGTCGTGCCCGTCGTGTGCCGCGCCGCTCACCCGTGGATGCGGGGAGGCGGACACGTTTTGCACCAACTTGGAGTGCCCGGCGCAGCGGGTCCAACGGATCGCCCACTTCGCGTCCCGGGGGGCCATGGACATCGAGGGACTGGGTGAGTCCCGGGTGGCGTTGCTGACCTCGCTTGGCCTGCTGGGCGACGTTGGGGACATCTATACACTGCCGGCGAGCCGGGAGACCCTGCCGACATTGGACGGTTGGGGTCCGGTCTCGGTGGACAACCTGCTCCGGGCGATCGAGGCATCCAAGGCCGCACCCCTGGACCGCTTGCTGGTCGGCTTGTCGATTCGACATCTCGGAGGGTCGGGGGCCACGGTCCTGGCGCGGGCATTCGGGAGCCTGGAAGCACTCATGGCGGCTTCGGAGGCAGAGCTGTCGATGCTGGAGGGGATCGGTCCGAAGATCGCCGCCAGCGTGGCGGGATTCTTCGGGCTGGAGCGCAACCGGGAGGTGATCGCCAAGCTGCGGGCCTCAGGGGTGGATCCAATGAGCCCGATGAGCCCGGCGACGCCTGTGGTTGCCCAGACTCTCACCGGGTGCTCGGTGGTGGTCACCGGGACCTTGGAGGGTTGGTCTCGGGAGGCGGCCGAGGCGGAGATCGTGGCCCGGGGGGGCCGCTCGCCCGGCTCGGTGTCGGCCCGGACCACCGCGGTAATTGCCGGGGAGGGGCCCGGGGCAGCCAAGCTGGCCGCCGCCGAGCGTTACGGAGTCCCGGTGCTGGACGAGGAGGGCTTTGCCCGGCTGCTCGAGACTGGCGAGATCCGTGGGCCGAGGTGACGCCGGTGGATCCTGAGCAAGCACGGCGCCGCTCAATGGCGTAGCATATCGGTGCTGGCAGGTCGCGCGTGACCAGGGGGGTCCGGTAGGTCCTGCCGGTTGGAAACGGGGTGTGGCGACATGGCGCAGGTGGCAGAGTTCGAGTCCAGCGACCGCAAGCTCAAGCAGACACTGGGACCCATCCAGCTGCTGATGCTCTCCATGGGGGCGATCATCGGCTCGGGGTGGCTGTTCGCGGTGTTGTCGGCGTCTTCGGCGGCAGGTCCGGCCTCGCTCGTGTCCTGGGTGGTCGGCGGCATCCTGGTGTTGTTCATAGCCCTGTCCTACTCGGAGGTTTCCGCGATGCTGCCCCGTTCAGGGGCGGTCGTCCGTTACCCGCACCTCACGCACGGGGGATACACCGGGTTCATCCTCGGCTGGGCGTACGTGCTTGCGAGCGGCTCGGTGCCGGCGATCGAGGCCATAGCCACGGTGCAGTACCTGGCGCCTCACGCCCCGGCGAGCTGGCACCTGCTCCAGGTTCATGGCAACGAGTCCTCGTTGCTGCATTTCCCTGAAGGATTCTTGTTCACCTTGTTCCTGATGTTGGTGTTCTTCTTCATCAACGTCGTTGGCGCCCGGTTCCTGGGCAGGTTCAACAGCGGGGTGATGATCTGGAAGCTGGGCATACCGATCCTCACCTTCATATTCCTGTTTGCGCTGTCCTTCCACACCGCCAACTTCACGACCGGGAGCGGCGGGTTTGCTCCTTTCGGGACCAAAACGATCTTCGAGATAATCCCCGGGGCGGGCATCGTGTTCTCATTCCTGGGCTTTCGCCAGGCATTGGACTACGGCGGCGAGGCCCGCAAGCCCCAGCGTGACATCCCGATGGCGACAATCCTCTCGGTCCTGATCGGGATAGTCATCTACGTCCTTCTGCAGGTCGCGTTCACCGGCGGGATCAACTGGGCAGGGCTACACCTCAAGGTCGGGGACTGGGCCGGTCTGGGCGCGCTGACGACCACTGCCAGCAGCCCGTTCTACGCGATCCTGAAGTCGTCCGGGGTGGGATTCCTCGGGGCGTTCGCAGCGGTCCTGCTTGCTGACGCGGTGGTCTCGCCAGCTGGGACCGGGTACATCTACCTGGGCACCAACGGGCGGACGATCTTCGGAATGGGAGTGTCCGGCTACTTTCCCAGGGCCAGCCAGGCGATCAGCCGGACCCGGGTGCCGTGGGTGTCCCTGCTCGGCGCGCTGGTGATCGGGATACTCTTTACGATCCCGACCAAGAGCTGGTACGGGCTGGTTGGCTTCGTGACGCTGGCGACGGTGTTCACCTACATCATGGGTGGGATTGGCATCAAGGTGATGCGGCGGACTGCCCCGGACCTGCACCGCCCGTTCCGGTTGAGCCTGGTCAACTTCTGGGGCCCGGTCAGCTTCCTCGCCGCGGTGGTGATCGTGTTCTGGTCGGGCTTTGTGACCGACGCCGCCCTGGTGGCCGCGGTGTTCGTGGCCCTTCCCTTGTTCAGCTGGTTCTACATGGTGAACAAGGGCTGGATGCCCAAGGCTCCGGCCTACATTCTCGGAGCAGTATTTTTGGCCGCATGGATTCTTCTGCAGTGGTGGGGTCACTGGGTCCTTTCTTTGCGGGATCCGGCCAACGCCGCTCTGCACGCCCCGTTCCCGCTCTGGATCATCCTCTGCGTGGTCGCGGTGTTCGGCTTCTCCGCTCTGATGTGGGTGTTCAGCACCGCTGAGGGCAAGAAGGTGATCAACAGCTCATGGTGGCTCTTGTGCTTCGTGTTCGGGGAGTTCTGCCTCACCCGGTACTCCAGCTTCGGGCCCAACCCGGCAGCCCACCCCCTGGCTGCGCTGAGCTTTCCCTACGACACGATCTGGGCGCTGGCCTTTGGTTTGCTCATGTATCTATGGGCCGTATACAGCGGCTATGCCACCGAGGAGATGGGCGCCATCCTCGCCACCGGCACGGGCTTGATCTCCGAGGAGCTCGATGCCGTCGCTCCCGCACGGGCACGCCTCCGGGGGCGGCCAACGGGTCCTGCCGTGGCAGGCGGCTCGGACTGAGGACAGACTGGGTGGGCGCGGGTTGGACCTCCGTCTCGGCGACGGTCCACCCCTCGCCCATCCAGCGCTTGTAGCCTGGTGGGGTGGTGCAGGCTCGAGTCGAGGATCAGGTAGGGAGGGTCCTTGGCGACCGCTACCAGCTGATCTGCCTGATCGGTAGTGGCGCGTCGGGATATGTCTTTCTGGCCGAGGATGCCCGGCTGGGCCGCAAGGTGGCGGTCAAGCTGCTCCAGACGGGCCTGGCGGGAGACGAGGCGTTCCTTCGCCGGTTTCGTGCCGAGGCTCGGGGGGCCGCAGCCATGAGCCATCCCCACATCATGGGAGTGCTGGATTGGGGAGAGGAGGGCGATGGGCCCTACCTGGTGCTGGAGTACCTGAGGGGGGGGAGCCTGCGGGATCTGCTGGACGGTGGGCATCGTCTCAGCGTCGCCCAGGCGGTCCGGGTGGCCCTGGAAGCGGCAGGAGGCTTGGCCTATGCGCACCGGCGAGGCGTTGTGCACCGGGACATCAAGCCTGCCAACCTGTTGTTCGACGAGGACGGCCGTCTTTCGATCGCCGACTTCGGGCTGGCCAGGGCGCTGGCGGAGGCGGCCTGGACCGAGCCGATGGGGTCCCTGGTGGGCACGGTGCGATATTCGTCTCCCGAGGCCGCCCAAGGCCGGACTCTCGATGGGCGGGCTGATGTCTACGCGCTTGGCTTGGTCCTCATAGAGGCGGTGAGCGGGACGGCGCCATTTGGGTCGGACACGGCGGTGGCGAGTCTGATGGCCCGGGTCAGCTCACCCCCTGTGGTTCCGGACTCGGCCGGGGCTCTGGGCCCGGTGCTGGCTGAGATCACCAGGGTGGACCCCGACGAGCGTCCCGAGTCCCAGGAGCTGGTTGGTGCCCTGGAGTTGCTGGCTGCTCGGCTGCCCCGACCTGAACCACTACCACTGGTCCGGTCCCGAGTGGAAAGTGATCCCACCAGCCCCGGCCCGACCAGCCCCGGCCCCACCAGCCCCGGCCCGACC
>JAVKSL010000067.1:0-15217 GCA_039583695.1 Acidimicrobiales bacterium
GGCGCACTAGTCCCGCCTGCCGGTAGCCGATCCGGTAGGCCCGCTCCCCGAAGCGATCGGAGTCGGTCTCCAGCTCCCTTCGCAAACCATCGAGGTCGGTTGAGAAAGCCGAAGCCTGCCTCAGCGTGTCCAGCCAGGCCGCGGCCTGTGCCTCAGCTACCCATGCCAGCGCGGGGCCGAGCTCGCCAGGGGCCTTCTCTACACCGAAGAGAAGGCCCCACCAGTTATAGGTAATCCATTCGGCCAATGGGTACAACGATACGGAGATCAGCCGTGTATGTCACCCGCGCGGTGCTTTGGCTCGATACTTGAGCCGGCTTCCCACCTGGATCGGAATGGGCTGGAGGCACCTACCACGGTGGGCCCCCGAGGTTGTGGAGGTCGCCGCTTTGGAGTACTCGGTAGACGTCCCGGGCGTCGGGCTCAGCCACCGAACCGTTGGTCATGGTCGGCGTGAGAGCGCCGGACAGCGCCTCCCAGAAGGCGAGGGCGTCTTCGTCGTCGCTGGCGAAGTAGAGCGATCGGCTCACGGCGATGGCGATGGACGCGGACTCGCCAGCGTCGAGGCGTCACCGCTCGCGGTCCGGGCCCCTGGCTCGCCAGCGGGCGCACCCGAGATGGGTGGGCGCAGGTGGCAGGAGCACAGAGCGTCATCGCACCTAGCGCAGCGCCCGAAGACAAGGCCGAGGTCTACGCTGGCCTGGGGCTTCGGCTCATCTATGCCCCAGCGAGACGAGTGGTCATCGCCAATCGGATCCGTGGGCGGGCGCCCGGTGCCGGGGAACCGGTTGGTCCGCCATCCGCCCCCGATCGCGTGGGCGAAAGCCAGTGTCGGAGGGCCGATCCGTACTCGACGCCCACCTTCGTGCTGCGGACGGAACTGGCGCTGGCGGGTTGACGGTCCGGGAGATCAGGAGCGTAGGTCTTCGACCGGCCATGCCGGATCGCCGTCCAGGATCTCGGGGTCACCGGTCAGGAGGGTCGCTCCATGGGCGATCGCCGTGGCGACGGCGAACGCGTCGGCGTACGCCATGGGGTACACCGCCTTTAGGTGAGCCGCTTCGAGGACGCGAGCTTCGCTCGGCAGGTCCAACGTGAGGCGTCGGCGAAGCTCCCGCACGACGCGACGAGCCCGATCGGCACCGGCGCGGCGCTCGACGATGTAGGCCAGCTCACCGAGGTTGATCCAGCTCATGACCGGGCGAGACGGCATCGCCGCCTCCACCCGAGCTGCCGCCGGCTCGTCGCCATCGAGCCAGCGCAGGACCGCCCAGGAGTCGAGGCACTCGGTCAACGACGGGCTTCGGAGCGGTGGTCGGCCTCCAACTCAGCCACGAGCCCCAGCCCGGCCAGCGACCCTCGCAGCGTCGGGTGGTCCCGCACTGGTTCCAGACGCAGCGCGTCGGCGCCCTCGTCGAGAGCGAACTCGACCTCGTCCCCAGGGCCGATCCCGAGCCGATCGCGAAGATCTTTGGGGATCACGACCTGCCCTTTCGCTCCAACCCGATGAGTCATACCAGATAGTATAACCACTGCTTGTAAGCGTCCCACGGCGGCCGGCCGTTCCACAGCGTTCGAGAGGCTGCGGGACATGCTCGACCTCGACAAGCAGCGCACCGGGGCGCTGGTAGGCATCTCGCGCAATACGCCACCGCACTGGAGACGGGGCAATCGAGATGTCGCCGCACATGGTCGTGCGGATGAGAGAGCGGCCTGGCGGAGACCGGATCACGGTGACGATGGGTGATATGTCGCAGGTGAGCACCGCTCGCACGTACAGGCCAGCTGCTCGGACCTACCTCGGCCAGCCGCTGGCGGACGCGTCGCAGGCGGCCAAGCGTCTCGCCGGGTTCGCACACGGACTCAGCATCGAAGCCTCTTCCAAGACCCGCCAGCGCAGTCTCACCTGAAGTCAGCGACCCCTCAGCAGCGACTACGGCACCGGAGAAGCCGTCGCGGATCCTCCCGTGAACGCTCCTCCCGGCAAGGGCTCAGAGCAACACGGCCCAGGGGGGCGGTCGCTCGTGTGGAACTGACCCCGGTGCTTCGCCGCCTCGCGAGTTAGCCGACCCCCAGCGCGACGGTGATGCGTCTCCTGATGCTCGCCAGCTGGTCAGGGGTGATCCGAGAGGCGGTGGGGTTGACGCGCCGAAGCGACACGCTGGTGACGTGGTGAGCCAGCGCCCAGCACGTCGTGTCGACTCCGTTGTCGGTGGTCGGCTCGATGCGTTCAGCAAAGGACCGGTGGGCGATACCCTCGTCTCGCGTCAAGGGCACTACGAGGGTATTTGGGTACTCGTCCGGGAACAACTCGTGATCCTCGACAACGACAGCGGGGCGCAGCCGGCTTGGTTCGTGGGGCAAGGCACCGCCGCGCCAGTCAACGACAAGGATGCTGCCCGCTGCGGGCCGGCTCACGGCACGTCGGCCAACGGTGTCCCGAGCTCATCGAGTTCAGCTCGGGCCTCAGGGCGCTCGGCCAGATGGGCAACCACCCGATTCCCGTCCGCCCATATCATCTCTCGCCGCACCCGTCGTGCCTCGGCCTCTGCCAGCTCCCTAACGAACGCGCTCAGTCCCTTGCCCTGCGCACGGGCTGCCGCCTCAAGAGCAGTCCGGTCCTCTGCGTCTAGTCGTATCGTCAGCGTCTCGCCCATACACGCTAGTGTAACACATTACCGTATCACGGAGTCGCACCCCGCGCCCTCGCCGATGTGCAACAGCGCCCGGGTGTCCTTGGGCAGGCAGGACCCGCCCCACCCCGGGCCCGGCTGCAGGTACTCGCTGCCGATGCGGGGATCGTGACCCATCCCCCGCACCACGTCGGAGGCGTCTGCACCCAGCGCCTCGGAGGGTGGGTTGGGACGTGGTGATCTGGTGGGCGCGGCCCGCCTGGAACTGGTCTCTGGGGTGGCGCAGCTGCGTCCCGAAGACGCCATGTTCGAGGCCATGCTGCGCGGGTGGTGCAACCAACAGGGTGCCCGCGGGCTCCAAGAGCGCACAATCGAGCCCCGCGTTCGGCTGGTGCGTCGCTTCTTGGCCTTCACCAACGAGCACCCGTGGGGCTGGGGGCCCGGACACGTCGAGGAGTGGACCCTGTCGTTGCGCGGGGAGCGGCATCTGAGCCCGGCCACGATCCGGGGCTACCAGGTCGACCTGCGGCTCTTCAGCGAGTACGTCACCGATCCCCGCTACGGCTGGGGACCGGCCTGCGAGGAGGCGTTCGGGCCGGGCGCCTATCCGGTGCCGATCTGTCACGAGTGGAACACCATTGCGCACCTGAGTGACTACGAAGGCACTCCCGAGGCCCGCCCCTTCTCGCGCGGTGAGCTGCAAATGTTCTTGGACTACGCCGACGAACAGGTGGAGCGCGCAGCCGCCTCCAAGCGCAAGGGCGCGCTGGCCGCCTACCGCGACGCCACGCTCTTCAAGGTCATCTACGGCTGGGGGCTGCGCCGCACCGAGACGGCCAAGTTGGACCTGCTCGACTGGGGCACCAATCCGGCCGCCCCCGAGTTCGCCCGCTTCGGCACGCTCCACGTCCGCTATGGCAAGGCCGTGCGGGGCCAGCCGCCACGACGGCGCAACGTGCTCTCGGTGATGGACTGGGCCGTCGAAGCGGTGGCCGACTACGTGGAGAATGTCCGGCCCCGCTTCGGCTGCACCGAGCACCCCGCACTGTGGCTGACCGAGCGGGGCGGGCGGATCAAGCCGGGCGAGATCAACGCCCGCTTCGTCGCCTACCGTGATGCACTCGGGTTGTGCACCGAACTCACCCCCCACTCGCTCAGGCATAGCTACGTTATCTCCCCTTCCATTGACCCCCTGAGGGACGTGCAGGAGCGATGGGATGAGCACGTGCCTCGCGAGTATCCGCTACTTCGCGAGCCACGAGGAGTACGGTCGCACTATGACCGAGTCCCGCTCGTCTTGCTTCCGGGCAGAGCGCGCAGTCTCGCCGGTGGATGGCACGGAGTCGTGGGTGGTGCTCGACTCGGACCTGGTTCGTCACCGAGAGGCCAGCGACTTCTTGCTGTGTCTTGAGGGAGCGGGATGTTCTCCTCATACGATCCGTGTTTACGCCGGGCGGGTGGCTCTGTTCCTCGGTGCCCGGCGCATTGCGGTCATCGCCGGCGGCGAGCAGACGGGATGACCACCGGAGCAGCGAGCGAGGCTCGCACGGCGGCGTTGCAGGCAGCCCGGACGAGAGACAGCGCGCACCTCGGCTCCCAGGTACAGCGACCGGTCGGCAACGCTGAGCGCGGCTGACCCGGGGCCTCGCCCGCCTGGCCCGCTCTCCGCTGGCCGCCGTGGTGGATCCCGGCGATGCGCCAACCCAGCCGCCTGGTCATGGCGAGGCCGGGTTGGCTCTCACGTCAGCCCGATTGGGTGCCCGCCGGGATGCCATGGCCGGTGCGGCCACGTATGCCGACAGAACGACCACGATGGCGGCATCCGCCACCGCCCTGGCAGCCAGGTTGCCGCTGAGGCTCACCGCACCCAGGGCACTCACCACGACCATGCTGAGCGCAACCAGGCCGGTGGTGGCCATGTGCGACCAGCCGGCCTGGGTGAGGCGCTGGTATGCGTGGCTGCGGTGCGCCTGGTGCCAGGTCTCCCCCGCCCTCACCCGGCGCACGATAGTCTTCGCCGTGTCGGCCAGGTACAGCCCGAGCGGGGCGACGACGGCTTCAGGAGCAATCCCAGCGCGCAACCCGACGACCACCAGCCCCGCCAGCAGGCCGCCGAAGAAGTAGCTGCCCACGTCGCCGAGGAACACCCGCGCCCTCGGGGCATTGAACGGGGCGAAGCCGAGCGCGGCGCCGAGGGCGATGGCACCACCCGCCGCCAGTGCCCAGCTGTGCTGGGTGGCCCCGACGACCCACCAGGCGGAACCGGCCACTGCGGCCTGGGCAGCCGAGATCCCATTTATCCCGTCCATGAAGTTGAACGCGTTCACATACGCCGCCAGCCAGACCACCACCCCCACGCAGAACACGACCATCCAGGCCAGCGAGCCGCTCAGGCCCTCGGCCAGGCCCACCAGGGCGGCAGAGGCAACCAGGCCCTGCAGGCCCAGGCGCAGGCGCGGCCCCAGGCCCACCAGGTCATCCGCCGCTCCGATGACGCCAAAGCCCACCGCCACCGCCACCACCGCGAGGAGGCGCTCTCCTGCCCCCCCTGGCTCCACGGCCAGCACCACCAGGGCGGCCACGACCCCTATCGCCGGCGCGAGGCCGCCTCCGCGGGGGACCGCTGCTCGGTGCGAGGAGCGCTCGTTGGGTATGTCCACGATGTCGAGGCGGCGAAGGCCGAGCACCACCGGGGGCATCGCCGCCACGGTGACCCCGAGAGCGATCAGCCCGCCCTGCCAGGGCACCCCGCTCATCGGCACGCCGATCCCAGTGCCTTGGCGCTCAAGCGGAGACCTCCCCCACCATCGTGTCCAGGTTGCAAAGCGCCGACATCTCCGCCACCAAGACGCTGGGGGCACGCCTCACGTCGAGCCTGCGGAGAGCGGAGGGAAACAGCGCCGGGACGTCCACGTGGGTGACCAGGGGGTGCACCCGGCGCTCTCCCACCTCCCGGGCCCCGAGCAGCACCTCGTGGCACTTCTCCCCCGGGCGTAGCCCGGTGTAGACGACCCTGACCGGGCGGGGTGCGTCGGCGGCCAGACGCTCGGCGACATCCGCGATGCGCACAGGCTTGCCCATGTCCAGCACCAGGGCCTCACTGCTGGAACCGATGGCGCCGGCTTGGATGACCAGCTGCACCGCTTCGGGGATGGTCATGAAGTACCTGGTCACCTCGGGGTCGGTCACCGTCAGCGGGCCGCCGCTGCGGACCTGGGCACGGAAGGTCTCCAGCACCGACCCCCGGCTGGCCAACACGTTGCCGAAGCGGACCGAGAGGTACTCGCCGGAGCCCCGCCCGGCCATCCCGGCGGTGAGGCACTCGGCCACCCGCTTGGAATAGCCCAGCACGCTGGTCGGATCGGCAGCCTTGTCGGTGGACACGTTCACGAAGCGCTCCACCCCGCAGGCGACGGCGGCTTCGAGCACGTTCGTGGTCCCCCAGATGTTGGTCTTGACCGCCTCCGCTGGGTGACGCTCGAGCAACGTCAGGTGCTTGAGGGCAGCGGCATGGAAGACCACCTCGGGACGCCGGGAGAGGAAGACCGCCTCGACCGCCTGGCGGTCACGGATGTCGGCCAGGACCAAGCAGGGCGAGTCCAGCAGGGCCCGGCCCTCGATGGACAGCTGCAGGGCGTGCAGGGCCGACTCGTCGCGATCCAGCATGATCAGCTCTGCGGGAGCGAAGCGGGCGATCTGGCGGCACAGCTCGGAGCCGATCGACCCTCCCGCCCCGGTGACCAGCACCCGCTTGTCCTTCAGGTAGGCCGCGATGGCCTCGACGTCGGTCTGGACCTGGTGACGCCCCAGCAGGTCCTCGAGGGTCACGTCGCGGATGTCGCTGGTGGCGACGTGGTCGCCGTACAGCTCGCCCACCGGGGGCAGCACCTTGAGCGCGAGGCCAGCAGGCTCGGCCAGGTCTCGTACGGACTGGATGAGCTCGGAGTCGGCGCTCGGGATGGCGATGAGCAGGGTGTCAGCCCGGGTCGCCTTGGCCACTGCCGCCAGCCTGGTGCGATCCCCGAGGACGCGCACGCCGAGCATGTGCAGGTTTCGCCGGGTGGGGTCGTCGTCGAGCAGGCCCACCGGGAAATACGGGCTGGACAAGTCGTTGCGCATGGCCAGGATCGCCAGGTAACCCCCCTCGCCGGCGCCAAACACCAGCGTGCGCGCCGCACCGTCCCTCACGCCGCGCCGGCGGCGCTCTAGGCACAGGCGCCAGCCGGAGCGAAGCGAGCCCATCAGCACGAACGCCCCGATTCCGGCGCCGATCGCGGCCCCGAGCGGGATCATGTGGGGATAGCTGGCCCAGCGGTCTGCCCCGACCACGACCGCTGTCGTGGCCAGCGCCGACAGCCACAGCGCAGTGGCCTCGTCGAAGCTGCCCGGCCGCCATCTACGCAGGTACAGCCCCAGGGCGAAGCCGCTGGCCACCTGGGCGAGGATCGCCCAGGGCGCGATGGCGGCCACCCCACCGAAGCGGATGTCACCCAGGTGCAGGTCGTAGCGCAGGGCGGTGGCCACCAGGATCGCCACGCACCACAACAAGGCGTCAGCCACGACCAGCGCGATGCGCCGGTGCCGCCGCCAGAACTCCTCAAAGGTTCTCCGTGCCGCCAGCTCCCTGTCCGCCATAGTCCCTTGAACACTCTTCTTTCCCTGTAGGTGTGAACATCCACCTCAGGTTCCTCGGGGCCCCCCCCGAGCACTTCCCGCACCACCTTGAGCAGACCTCAACACTCCGCCTGGAGCGCGCCGCCGATCTTAGCGGGCCCCTGCTGGCACGCGCAAGCGGGAATCGCCGCCGTCACGTCGACCACGGTCCCACTCGTGTCTCATTGTCTCATCCACGGCCTTTCACCATCAGGCCGTGGCGGCGGCAGCTTCGGGCCGTGGCGGCGTTGGCGAGGTTGCTTGCTCGAGGGCTCAACCCACGGGCTTATGCTCGAGGGCTCCGGGCTTGGCGGAACCGTTCTCGCCCGACCCGTTTACCTTGGCGCCGCTGTAGGTATATCCGTAGCGGTAGCCGTAGCCCCCGTAGCCGTAGATCCCCTCACCTGTCACCCCGTTCAGGACGGTGCCCATCAACGGGGCGTTCACCTGGGCGAGCACCTCGACCGCCCGGCCCAGGTTGCGCCGGGTGCTGGAGCCCGCCGAGGTTACCAGCAAAAGCGCGTCGGCCTGATCCGACAGCACCACGGCGTCGGTGACCGGCAGCACGGGGGGCGAGTCGAGCAGGACGAGGTCCGCCCGGGCCCGCATGGCGACGAGCGCCTCGGCCATGCGGGGACTCGACAGCATGTCGGCCGGGTTCGGCGGCAGCGGTCCCGAAGCCAGCACCGAGAGGCCCTCGACGTCGGGCACATCCTGGAGGGCACGCGAGAGGGACACGTCACCCAGGAGCACCGAGGTGAGGCCCACCTCGTTGCTGATCCTGAAGAACTCATGCAGCCGGGGCCGGCGAAGGTCGCAGCACGCCACGATGACCCGCTGGCCGGACTGGGCCATGGCCACCGCCATGTTGGCGACCGTCGTGGTCTTGCCCTCCGCCGCCGACGGGCTGGTCAGCAACAGGATCCCGAGGGGGCGGTCCAGGCCGACGAACTGCACCGAGGTGCGCAGCGTACGGTAGGCCTCCGCCTCCTGCGAGCGCGGGCGCTCCATCGACACCACCCGCGGGGTGTCACGATCCTTCCAGTAACCGACGGCGGGGATGATGCCGAGGACCGGCAGGCCGGGCAGTACCTCGGCGAGGTCCTCGCGGGTCTTGAGCGTGTCGTCGAGGTGGTCGACGAAAAATGCCAGTCCCACGCCGACAAGGAGGCCTACCACCAGGCCGATCACCACATCGCGCTTGGGCTTGGGCGAGCTGGGCGCGTTGGGCGGCGTGGCCGGGCTGGACAGCACCGGGCCGGTGTTGTTCAGGGAGCTGGCGATCTGGAACTCGTTCAGCTGGCCCTGGAATGCGGCGAGCTGGGTCGCCAGGGCGGCGCTGACCGTCGGCGAGGTTCCCGGACTGTTGATCTTCGCCTGCAGGGCGCTGATCTTGGCTTGCAGCTGGGTGTCCAGGGCCAGCAGGGAGCTGAGCGTCTGGGTGCGCCGCACCCCGATGTAGGCGTTGGCGTAGGCGTTGGCGATGCCGGCTGCCTGGGCTGGCTTCGCGGCTGTGGCCACGATGTCGATGATGTTGGTCGTGCCCTCTTCGCTGACCGCGACCTTGGGCGCCTTGGGCACGTGCAGCGCTTTGGCGACCGCGGAGGTCACGTCGGCACTGCTGACCAGCTGCACCTCTGTCGCCACGTCGGTGGGCGTGAGCCCAGCTTGGCTGCCTCCGCCCAGGAGCGAGGACGCCGCTGGCGAGGTCGAAGGCTGGAGCAGCACCTGGGCGGTTGCCGTGTACTTCGTGGACTGGAGGAAAGACAGGGCCAAGGCGACTGCGACCCCCACGAAGGCGCCCAGCGCCACCAACCACTTACGCCTGCGGAGAAGCCGCAGGTAACTACGCATGTCCGGCTCGCCTGCCGGTGGTCGCAAAGCCACTGATCTCCATTCTAGTCGCCCCTGTCCGTCGCCCCCACCACGGACCCGAAACTGCTGAAGCGATCTGAGTTGCGCTATCGTAGCAGCAGTGGGATTGTGCAACGAGTTCGGGCCGCAGATTGACGAGGGCTGCGATCACCCGATGGTGGCGGCGAGCGGGTGCTGCATGTGCCCCCATTGCGGTGCAGTATGCACAGGGCGCTTCAAGGGATGTGACGAGGTCTGGGCGCGTGGGCCCCTCGATACGGTTCCGATCCAGGCTCACCCGGCGCCCCGGCCGCGGGCGTCGCGCAGGCCACGGGTCACCAACGGCTCGGCGCCCGTCCAGCAGCAGCAGGTCGCAGCGCTCACAGCCTCAGGACCGCAGGGCAGCCACGACGAGCTCGACCTGCTGGAGGCCTCCCTAGAGGACCTGGGTAGGCTGTCACGCCGGTTGGACGACCAGGGAGGCCACCACCACGTCGACGAGCCTGAGCCGATGGCGGCCAACGGTCTGCAGCTCATCTTGGAGGAGCTGAACGTGCTCACCAAGGAGATCCGCGCTCAGCGACTGAGCTGGGCAAACGGCGACGCTCGACCAGTCGAACCCCCGCAAACGTCAGTGGCCCCCTCTGAGGAGGCGACAAGCGTGCCACCTGCCGAGCTGCCCCCTCAGCCCGAGTCACCTCCGCCTTCGCCCGTCCGGGTCCCGAGACCCTGGAGCCACTCCGCCTCATAGGATTGCCACCGACATCGCCGGCCCGCCAAAGGCGCGACCGGGTGCCTCGGTGGTCGCCGTGCGCGCGCGTTGCCCGGCCAATCAGCTCGAGCAGTGCCCATCACGGGGCTAACCTGCCCGGCAATGGGAGTGCTTGGCGGGCTGTTGCTGGGGATGGTCGGCGTCGCCAGCGCGACGGCCACGGTCGGCGGTATCCGCCTGCTTCCAGCGGTCTTCACCGCACGATCGCAGGCCGCGGTGGTCATCATCGTCGCGCTGGCTGCGATTGGGGCGGTCCTGGCGCCGGGTGCGCCGACCGGGCTGGCCGCCTGGGATGCCGTCCTGCGGGGGGCCCTGGGCGCCGGCGTCACCCTCGCGGCCTCGCGCGCCCGGCGCTGGGCTTGGATCGTCGCCGCCTCGCTCGCCGCGCTGGACTCGGCCGGCCATGCCCTCACCTGGCTGGCACTGGTCGCCCTGGGCCTGGGGGTCGGGGCTGCCATCGCCGGGCGGCGCAGGGCGGTGCGCGGCGATCAGGGCCTGGTCATAGGAGCGGTGATCGGCGCGGCGACGATCCAGGTGCTGCTTCGCCTGCCGCTGGCGAGGCCCAGCTATGCCAGCGCCGCCATCGCCGCCGCCGGGGCCGGGATCCTCGCCTTGTCTGGCTGGCGCCAGTCCAGGCGCAGGACGAGACGCCGCGTCATCGGCCTGGCCGCCGGGCTCGGCTGCGGGGCCCTGGTTTGCCTCGGCCTTCTCGCCCTCTCCGTGCTGCAGGCGAGGGCGCCGGCCGAACAGGGCCTCAACCTGGCCGACGCCGGGCTTGCCCAGGCAAGAGCCGGAGCGGTGTCCCGGGCGGGCGGAGACCTCGCTTCGGCTCAGGTGGACTTCGCCACGGCGGACAGCGCCCTCAGCGCCTGGTGGGCCTGGCCGGCCCGCCTGGTGCCTGTGGCCGCCCAGAACCTCACCGCCCTGCGGGTGCTGGCCCGGCAGGGATCGGCCGTAGCGGGGCCTGCAGCGGCCCTTGCGCGCTCCGGGCACGGCAGCTACCTGACGTCAAAGGGCGGTGCGATCGACACCGCCCGCCTGCAGGCGCTGGCCACCCAGGTCCAGGCTGGCGAGACCTCCCTGGCGGGCGCCGAGTCGGCGCTTGGCCGGGCCGGCTCCCCCTGGCTGGTGCCTCCGCTGGCCCACAAGCTCTCCCAGCTGGAGTCCAAGCTGAATATGCTCGGTGCCGACGAGGCCGAGGTGGGCCTCGCAACTCGGGAGCTGCCCGGCCTGCTGGGTGCAGGCGGCCCCCGCCGTTACCTGCTGGTCGTGCAGGACCCGGTCGAGCTGCGCGGCGCTGGCGGCGAGATCGGAGACGTCGGCGTCCTGACCGCGGACAAGGGGCGCCTCAGCCTGAGCAACTTTGGCGCCGACCCCCACGTCAATCCGAGCACAAACCCCCCCGCCCTCTCCGGTCCAGCCGCCGCCTGGGCCAGGGCCGAGGGCTTCGCCCTGCAGCGCTACCCCGGTGACGCCAGCTTCGCCCCGGACTTCCCGGTCGACGCCCAGGTGATTGAGCAGCTTTACCGCGAGGCGACGGGGGTCAGCGTGGACGGCGTCATCAGCGTCGACCCGTTGGTCCTGGCGGACATGGCCAGCGTCACGGGGCCGGTCAGCGTGAGCGGCTGGCCGGTGCCCCTGGGCACATCCAACCTGGTCCCGGTCCTGCTGCACGACCAGTACGCCGCCTTCGCCGGCCAGGCCCGCCAGGACTTCCTCTACAGCGTCACCCGTGCAGTCTTCGCCCGCCTGACGAGCACCGGTCTCGCCTCTCCCCTCGCCCTCGCCCACGCGCTGGGGCCCGCCGTCACCACGGGCCACCTGCTCCTCTACGCCAACCACCCGCGCGAACAGGCGCTGTTCACCTCGCTCGGCGCCACTGGGGCGATGCCGCCGGTGCAGGGGGACTTCCTCGAGGTCGTGACCCAGAACGCCGGGGAGGACAAGATCGACTGGTACCTGCGCCGGTCCCTCGCCTACGACGCCACCTACGATCCCGCCACCGGATCGGTGAACGCCACGGCGACCATCACCTTGGTCAACAACGCCCCTGCGAGCGGGGAGCCCTCCTATGTCGTCGGAGGTGGTCCGGGCTCGCCGGTCTCCCCCGGAGTCAACCGGATGTTCCTCTCGGTATACACCCCGCTGCTGTTCGAAGGCGGGACGTTGGACGGCCATTCATTGCTGATGTCCTCCCAGCTCGAGGAGGGCCGCCACGTCTACTCCCAGTTCGTCAGCATCCCCCCGGGGGGGACCGCTGTAGTTCGGATCCACCTGATCGGGACCATCACCGGAGCCAGCACCTACCACCTCGAAGTGGCCCACCAGCCCACCTATGTCCCCGACCAGCTGCAGGTGGCGCTGCGCCCCTCCCCCGGCTGGTCCGTGGCTCGCTCGACCGGGTTGGTGGACACCGGGGGCGGCGCCGCCGTTGGCGGCGGGCCTGCCAGTGGCGCCCGGAGTTTCAGCGTGAAGCTCGAGCCGGGATAGACGACGCCCCGAGATGTTTGGGTTGCACGGCGACGCCGGCCGTGTTAGGGTTGTTGCAACAGCCTCCAGGCCATGCTATGGTGGCTGCAACAACCCATGAAAGGGCGGGAACATGATCCAATGGCTACGCCGGGGGGCGCTCGGAATTGCCGTGGGGTTATTCGTGCTAGCGGTACCCACGGCGGCATTCGCTTACGGTCCAGGTGCGAGCAATAGCTTCACCATCAGCCTCAGTGTGTCCGTCGGCGCAGCTGGGGCCTCGGTCACGGTCTCGGCCGCATCTGGGCCCTGCACCCCCGGCAACGCGGCACCGATCTCGCTGATCCGCGCCATCCCGGCACAGACCCCTGCCACGCTCGGCAGCACCACGACCAACGGTTCGGGTGGCCTCGACGCCACCACCGTGGTCATCCCGACCGTCTCACCCGTGGGCGTGTACATCATGTTCTCCACGTGTACCGGGGGCGGAGGTGCCATCGACGTGTTCACCAGCGCCTTCGTGGTCGACGGGCCCATCCTGGCGGGAGCAACGGGGTCATACACGCCCGCTGCCTCGGTGACGTTGTCACCTCATTGGGGCACGGCCGCCATCCGCGCGGCAGTCCAGCCCGCGCTGACCGCCGCCGCTGCCCAGGAGGCGACCACGATCTCCGACACGGGTAGCGGCACCAGCCACACTGGCTCAGGCACTGGCACCGCCAGCGCTGGCACCGCCGGCTCGGGCACGGCCACAGGATCCGCCACCGGCTCTGCGGGAACGACCGGCTCGGGCACCAGCCCGGCTGCAAAGCACCTCGTCGCCCTGCGCCCGACGCGCCCCGCCTCCAAGCAGGGCCACCTGTTCATCACGTGGGTCATCGTGGCCGCAGTGGTAGTGGGCCTGGCCACGACGGGCCTGCTCGTGCTCCGCCACCGGCGCACCGCCAGCCACTGACAAGCCCAAGCCACAGCGACTGACGCCCCCCGGCATCGGCGAACCAGAACGCACAGGAAAGGTACTCCCATGAACAACGCTCGTGCCCGCAAACTCGTCCTCCGAGCCGGCTTGGCTACCTCGATAGCCGCCGTCGGCATCCTGGCCGGCGCCACGACACTCGCCGGCGCCACCACCGGGGTCACGGCCATCCGCCTCTCCGGATCCACCCGCTTCGCCACCGCAAGCGTCATCGCCTCCGCCGGGTTCAGCTCTGGCACCCCCACGGTCGTGCTCGCGTCGGGCCTGAACTTCCCCGACGCCCTCGCCTCGTCCTACCTGGCTGGCCGGTTGCACGCCCCGGTGCTGCTCACACCCACCGCAACCCTCAGCTCCTCGACCCTGTCCACCATGCGCTCGTTGGGTGCCACGGGCGTGGACATCGTCGGGGGCACCGCCGCGGTGAGCCAGAGCGTCGCCAGCCAGCTCGTGACCGATGGTTTCATCGTGGATCGCGCGGCAGGGTCCAACCGCTTCGCCACCGCCGCGAAGATCGCTCAGCTGGGCACCTCACCTTTCGTCGGGACATTCGGGTCCGACGGGCGCACCGCCATCGTCACCTCGGGGGTGAACTTCCCCGATGCCCTGGCCGGCAGCCCGATGGCGTACTCGAGCTCCTTCCCGATCCTGCTGACCCAGGTGGCCTACTTGCCGGCGGTGACAGCCAGCGCGCTGTCCAACCTCGGCATCCAACACGTCCTGCTCCTCGGGGGGACCTCTGCGGTGGCCCCGGCGGTCGAGCAGACCTTGGTCAATGACGGCATGACAGTGCAGCGCATTGCAGGGCTGGACCGTACCCAGACAGCCACCGCCATCGCGGCCGTCGAGACCAGCCAGCTGGGCTTCACCACCGCCAACGTCAACCTGGCCCGCGGCGACACCTACCCCGACGCCCTGACCGGTGGCGCTTACTCGGGCGAGGCGATCCACGAGTCACCGGTGCTGCTTGCCGACAGCCCCACCAACCTCGGGGCGTACACGACCGCCTACCTCCAGGCCAACGCCTCCACCATCGCCACCATCCACATCTTCGGTGGCACCTCGGCCATCACCACCACCACCTCCAACGCCGCGGTGGTGGCAGCCGGCGGCTGAGAGCGCTAGCCCAGCGCCCGCTGGCCCCCTCCTGTTTGGCCAAGGGGCCACCAGTACTCTGATGTGATCAATGTCCTCATGGTCTGCACCGGCAACGTGTGCCGCTCGCCCATGGCGGCTGCCTTGCTGAGCCATCACCTGGCGTCGGCCGGCGTTCCCGCTTCGGTGAGTTCGGCCGGCCTCCTCGAGGGCGGGGCCCCGGTAACGCCGGGCGCGGTCGCAGCCATGAGGCTCAGGGGTATCGACGTCAGCTCGCACCGCAGCCAGCAGATTGATGTCGCCATGCTGGCCGACGCCGACCTCGTCATCGGCATGGCCTCCGAGCACGTGCGTGAGTCGGCGACCCTATTGCCCTCCACCTGGCCGCGGACCTTCACCCTCAGACAGCTCGTGCGTCGCGCGCAGGAGGTCGGCGCCCGGGCTGGGCCCGAGGACCTCGAGGACTGGCTCGCCCGCCTGCACGAGGGTCGCGACACCTTGGAGCTGATCGGATCCTCGGTCGCCGACGACATCGCCGACCCGATGGGCATGTCCAACCGCGCCTTCAGGGCGATCGCCTCCGAGCTGGACGGCTTGCTGGTTCAGCTGGTGGATCTGGCCTGGGGAGGCCTGTTGCCCAGCTCCGGCACCTCTGAGCCATGTCTCGCGCCGCGATCGACTGCGCACCCTGTGCTTGATACACCCCCGTAGTACACTGGTGCACATGGCGGGTGTCGTAATCCAAGCGGTGGACATGCTCGAGTCCGC
>JAVKSL010000068.1:0-14764 GCA_039583695.1 Acidimicrobiales bacterium
AGATTCCTCGGTGAACCACATCACTGTACTTATCTGCATGTAAGGCTCCGAAAGGATCTCGCGAATTTAGGTCAGACCGAGGAGGTTGTCATGGCGGACTATGCGACCCTACTGCGGGACCATGTGGGCTTGGAGGTCCGCTGTGTGGACCGGTACTTCCTGCAGGGCTACATCCCCAAGCTTCAGTCCGTCTTGATGGTGTGCAAGTTCCTGTGCTGGCAGCGCCATGTGCCGGCCTGGGCCCTCCTCGGCAGCTTTCGGCCAGATCGGCGATGCCTACGTGAAAGAGATCCAGGCCTATGCCAAGGACAACGGCCTGGAGGTGGTGCACTTCAAGAAGGGCGAGAACAACGAGCAGATGGCCCGGCCGCTGATCGACGCCGCTGTGGGGGCGGGCGGCGATGGCGGGGTGGTGCTGATCGGCGTGGCCCAGGAGAGGACGCCGGTGTGGCGGTCATGGCCGGCCAAGGGCCCGAAGAGAACAAGCCCCGCCCGCATATGGAGTGGGGACGCCAGAGCGGTTTCGTGAACCACTACTACTTCTACATGTTGGACCCCGACTGGGGGCCGGCATTCATCAAGACCAACGCGCCTATGCACCCTGGCCGATCTGGGTCTACCCTGAACGCCATGAGTGGGCCAAGCGCCAGTTGGCTGTCCTCCGCCATGCCCCTGGTCGTCAGCCAGCCCGGCATCGCCATCCCCGACCGCGAGGAGCGGGACCGCGTGGCGCGGACCAAGCGGGGCGCCCTCCTGGCGCTGCCTCCCGACCGCCATCCCCTCACCATCGCCGCCGCCGACGTCTTCACCGACTGCGAGGACCCCGCCGGTTACCTTGCCCTCGGCGTGGAGCTGCTCATCGGCGGCGTGCGCGCCACCGCGCCCGCCGCCGTCGGGATGACGGTGGTCGACGACGACCGCGCCCGTGAGGAGGACCGATGAGCGTGACCTTGAACCACACCATCGTCTGGTGTCGTGACAAGGAAGCCTCCGCCGGCTATCTCACCGAGATTCTCGGCCTCCCTGCTGCCAAGCGGTGGGGGCCGTTCATGATCGTCGAGATGGACAACGGCGTCTCACTCGACTTCCACGACTTCTACGAGGCCGCCGGCGAGATCCTCCCGCAGCACTATGCGTTCCTGGTCTCGGAGGAAACCTTCGACGAGGCCTTCGGTCGGATCAAGGCTCGTGGGCAGGACCACTGGGCGGATCCGGGGCTCACGGCGAACGGCCGGATCAACCACAACGACGGCGGCCGTGGAGTGTACTTCCAGGATCCTGACGGGCACGTGCTGGAGCTCATCACCCGTCCTTACGGTTCAGGGTCCACGACGTCCTGAAGGACGGCTCGACCTGTGGGTGCCGAAAACCCCGTCCGTCCAGCTCAGGAGACCATCCGGTACTCATGGATGAGCTCACCCATGCGGTCGGTGTTTCGTAGTCTGGCAGCGTCCACGTCGCTGATGGTGGGAGGCGTCACCTCGAAAGCACCGGGCGGTCGTTGGTGGAGAGACCGGTGGGGCCGGTGGGAGTTGTAGTTCTCGACGTACTCGGTAAGGACCTGTGAGTGCCGAGAACCCCGTCCTCCCAGTTCAGGCGACCATCCGGTGACGCGTGGACCAGCCCGCAAGCATGCCTGCTGGAAGGCAACGGAAACGAGCCTGCGCACTCCCTTTTCGCGGTTCGACTCGCGCTGGCGGGCGGTGCTGGACAGGTCGTGGCTCAAACGATCTGAGCGAGCTTGCTCTTGTCGGACGGTCGGCGTGGGACCTGGACGCAGAGCGTGAGCGACGGCTGGGCGGCGACGGTGAGCTCGCTGATGTCGAGGCGGATGATCCCGACCGGTTGGCGTCGCACGGCGATCTGACCGGTGAGGGCCTTCTCGACGCGGTTGTCAAGCCACCAGGCGGCGAACTTCGGGCTCTCGCTCCTGAGCGCCTCGACGAGCTCGGCGAAGCGGGGGTCGAGGGGGTGCTCGGCGGCGGCGCCGCGGAACTGGCCGAGGAGGTGCCGGCCGCGCTCTTCCCAGCCGACGCCCATGCAGGCGGCGGTGTCCTTGGCGAAGTAGAGCCACATCAGGTTGCACCTACCGGCCGGGAGCGCCTCTGGGTGCCAGAGCACCGTGAACGGGCGGTTCCACGAGACGAAGTCGAAGTGCAGGTCGATGAGGCAGGCCGGGGCGGGCTCGAAGGCGTCGAGGAGCCGGGTGAGCTGCGGCCCGATGTCCTCGGTCATGTCCTCATTTTCGGGCACGGCGAGGCCGGCGAGACGTCGCAGGTGGCGGTGGGACTCGGGGTCGAGGTGTAGCACCCGGGCGATGGCGTCCATGACTTCGGGGCTCGGGTCGGCGGGGCGTCCCTGTTCGAGCCAGGTGTACCAGGCGACGCTCACCCCGGCAGCGGCGGCGACCTCTTCGCGCCGCAGCCCCGGGGTGTTGCGCCGGCCGGGCAAGGTGTCGATGCCGAGGTCGGGGCGGACGTCGGCGCGGCGCGCCCGGAGAAAGGCGGCGAGCTCGGCTCGCCGGGCTGCGGCGGGGTCGGACGTCGTGGTCCGCATGGGACAAAGGTTATCGCTTTGCCTGATAGTGCGACTCCTACGAGTCCCACTCCTACGAGTCACACCAGCAGGCGCCGTCATCGGGCGCTCGTTTAGCGTCCAGGGTGGGTCGGTGTCTCCGTGTCGCCGAGGTCTTCCCCGGTTTCTCGCGGCAGGTACGGCGTCGTTGCTCTTGCGGTGCGCTGACCTGGCAGCCAGGACAATGCAGCACACGTGAAGGCGATCACACATGAAGGTGAGCCGAGCCGGACGACGAGAGGGTAGGGAGAACCGGAGCCGTACCGGGCAGCTCCTTCGGCCGTCCGCGGCACTCGGGTGGCTGGCCGTTGGCGGCCTCGTCCTCGCAGCGTGCGGCGGCGGGGGACCGGCGACGTCTGCGACGACGGACCGGCCGGCATCCTCGACGTCTGCTCCTCGGTCGACGTCGACGACCGACCCGGCGACGGCAGCGGTGCTCGCCGCCTACCGTGCCGGCTGGGCGGCGTACGAGGGGGCGTTGGCCGATGCCAATGCGGCAGATCCGGCGTTGGCGGAGACGATCGTCGACCCGCTGTTGCAGCGGGTGAAGGCCAACCTCTACGCCTACCAGCGCCAAGGGATCGTCGGGCGGGGCCCAGTGGTGCTGTACCCGAAGGTGGCGGCGCTGTCGGCGTCGTCGGCGACGGTGGTCGACTGCACCTTGAGCAGCTCGGCGCTCGTCTACCGGGCGACGGGCAAGCCGGTGCCGCCGGTCACCGCCCCCGAGCACGACGGCGTGCGCGCCACGCTGGTGCCGAGCGGCGGGACGTGGAAAGTTTCCCAGCAGTCGGTGAGCGAGGGAAAGTGCGCGCCCGGGTCTTGACGGCTGCCGCGTCGGTTGCGATCGCGGCGTGCGGCTCGATCGCGCTGGACGCAAGCCCGGTGTGGGCGGGCGACGGCTCGGGCGCCTACACGAGCACGAGCGGCGCGGCGGAGGTGTCGGGTGGCACGCTCACCGTCGATGCCGGGGTCACGACGTGGACCCCCCCTTCGGGTTCCCATTGGGCGACGGCGGCGAAGAGCGATCCGCCGCCGACGGGCAAGCCGAACCCGAACCAGCCCTATGGCTGCACCTACGGCGCAGGTGGCGCGCAGGCCACGGCGCTGATCGGCGTGGGTGGACCCCAGCCGGGCCAGTGGGTGTTCCCGGTGTGTGCCGGCCCCGGGGTGATCGACCCGATGCCGCCGTTCTGGGTGACCGGCGCCACGCCGCCGGCTGCGGTAGTCGTCCAGGCGAGCCCGGTGACGGTGGCCCTCCAGGCGGCGCGCCAGCTCGCTTTGTCCTCGCCGTCGATCGAGATGGCCCCGCCACCGGGCCGTCCCCAGCTGGTGGGGGTGGCGACGTGGCTGTGGATCGCCCCCGCGACGTGGCAGACGCTCAGCGCCTCGGCGTCGGCGGGGCCGGTGACGACCACGGCGACGGCGGTGCCGACCAAGGTCGTCTGGGACATGGGCGACGGGTCGAGGCTCACCTGCGACGGCCCCGGCACCCCCTACAGCGCCTCGGACCCGAACGGTTCGACGAGCTGCTCGTATGTCTGGCCGCAGGCCGGGGACTTCACGGTGACGGCGACCGTCTACTGGTCGTTCACCTGGACGGCGGCGGGCGCGGCGGGCGGCGGGAACCTCGGCGTCCAGGCCGGGCCGCCGGCCCGGGCGCAGGTGGCGGTGACCGAATCCCAGGCGATCAACACCCCGGGCCCCGGAGGCAACTGAGGAGAGAGGCAGCCCATGGCGACGGCAGCGGCGACGCGGACGAACGGGAAGGAGGCACCCGGCGGTGCCCGACCGGCCGGTGCGCGCGGCCCGGGCCGGCACCGCCAGCTGCCGCTGGTCGTCGTCGGGGTGCTGCTCGTGACGGGCGGGGCGCTCGTGTTCGCCGACGCGTCGGTGCACCTCGGGAGCCGGGAAGAGGTGCTGGTGGTCGCCCGGCCCGTCTCGGCCGGCCAGGTGCTCAAAGCGGCAGACCTGCGAACGGCCCGGGTCTCGGCCGGCAGCGGCCTGCAGGTTGTCGTAGCCGGCGAGGAGGCAGGGGTGGTAGGCCGGCGGGTGGCGGTGCCGCTCGTGGCCGGAGCGCTGCTCACGGCGGCCGAGGTGGGCTCGGCGCCGCCGGTCGGGTCGGGATCCGACGAGGTGGCGGTCGGGTTGAAGGCGGGCGCCTACCCGCCGGACCTCGCGCCGGGCGACCGGGTGGAGGTGGTCCCGGTCGTCTCGGCGACGGGAACGGCCGGCCCGGGCACATCTGCGACGGGCTCGGCGACGGGCACGGCCGCAGTGAGCGGGAGCCCGGTGCACGCGACGGTGCTGGCGGTGGACACCGCCCCGGCCGCCTCGTCGGGGCCGACGGTGGTTTCGCTCGAGGTCGCGTCGCGCGACGCCGAGGTGGTGGCGTCGTGGGCGGCGGCGGGCGAGGCGAGCCTGGTCGAGCTCGGGTCGGAGGGCTGAGGTGGGCGTGGTGGCGATCGGCTCGGTCCGCTCGTGTGCGGTGACGACCCTGGCGCTGTGCCTGGCGTCGACGTGGCCGAGCCGATCTGACTCAAGTGGGCGGCGGGTGCTGCTGGTGGAGGCGGACCCGGCCGGCGGGACCCTGGCGGCTGCGTCGGGGTGGGCGGCGGAGCCGAGCCTGGTCTCGCTCGCCGCGGCGGCACGGCGCGGCGGGGAGGCGGCGCTCGTGTGGGAGCACTGCCAGGGATTGCCGGGCGGGGCGGCGGCGCTGGCCGCGCCGGGCGGCGCCGAGCAGGCGGCCGGGGCGCTCGGGATGCTCGCCGGCCTGCTCGGGCGCCTCGGCGGGCTCGACGCGGACGTGGTGGTCGACTGCGGGCGACTCGATCCCGCCTCGCCGGCGCTTTCGTTGTGGGAGGAGGCCGACCGGGCGGTCCTGGCCGTCCGGCCCCGCCTGGCCGACCTGGCGGCGCTCGCCACCTGGTTGGAGGGCCGGCCTCCCGCCGGGGACCGGCTCGGGCTGGTGGTGGTGGGCGACGGCCCCTACCCCGACGCCGAGATCACCGACGCGCTCGGCGCAGAGGTCCTCGCCCGCCTGCCGTGGGACCCCGCCACCGCCGCCGCCCTGGCGACGGTGCCGGCCTCGGCTCGTCAGCTGCGCCTGGCGCCGCTCGTGCGCGCCGGTCGCACCCTCGCCGACCGCCTCCCGCCGGCCTCGACCGCCCGCCGGCAGCCGAGGGGCCGTCGACCGTGGCCTCGGCGCAGACGGCACCGGTGGGTGCGCCGCCGGTCCGCCAGCGGGTGCTGCGGGGCTGGGCGCGGGCCGCGCCGGCGTCGACGAATGGGAGCGCCGCAGAGGAGGTGACCTCGTGACGGTCGAGTCGTCGGCGGTCGCCGGGCTGCGGACCGAGGTGCTGGCCGCCTTGTCCGAACGCGAGCGGGAGCTGGCCGCTGTGGGCCGACCGGCGTTGTCCGCGGCCGACGAGCAGGCGCTCGGCCGCCAGCTGATCGCTGAGGCCCTGGAGCGTCGGGCGAAGGACGCGCTGCGTGACCGGGTCGGGATGCCGTCTGCTTCCGAGGAGGACGAGCTGGCCCGGGCGACCTTCGACGCCCTGTTCCGGCTCAACCGCCTCCAGCGGCTCTTGGACGACCCCGGCATCGAGAACATCAACGCGAACGGAGCCGACCAGGTGTGGGTCCGCTACGCCGACGGACGCCGGGAGCGCGCCGAGCCGATCGCCGCCTCCGACGCCGAGCTGGAGGAGATGCTGCGCACCGCGGCCGCTCGGGTCGGGATCGGCGAGCGCCGCTTCGACCGTGGCTCTCCGCGCCTTTCCCTCCAGCTGCCCGACGGGTCCCGCCTGTTCGCCCTCATGGCGGTCTCGGCCCGCCCGTGTCTCTCCATCCGCCGGCACCGCTACCTGCGGGTCAGCTGCGACGACCTGGTGAAGATGGGCACGCTCGACCTGGCGCTCCGGGACTTCCTCCGGGCAGTGATGGCGGCAAAGAAGTCCTGTGTCATCTGCGGGGGGACCGGAGCGGGCAAGACCACGCTGCTTCGGGCGATGGCAGCCGACATCCCACCACACGAGCGTCTCGTCACCATCGAGGACTCCTTGGAGCTCGGCCTCGACCGCTACCCCGATCTGCACCCCGACTGCGTCGCCTTGGAGGCCAGAGAGCCGAACCTCGAAGGCGAGGGCGGGGTGAGCCTGGCCGAGCTGGTCCGCTGGGCGCTTCGCATGTCCCCCGACCGGGTCATCGTCGGCGAGGCCCGGGGCGAAGAGGTCCTGGCCCTGTTGAACGCGATGAGCCAGGGCACCGACGGCTCGATGGCCACCCTGCACGCCTCGTCGTCGAAGGGTGCGTTCTCCAAGCTCGCCACCTACGCCGTCCAAGCCCCCGAGCGCCTGCCCTTGGAGGCGACGAACCTACTGGTGGCGAACGCGGTGCACTTCGTCGTCCACCTCGCCCAAGACGGCGAGTCCCGCTACGTCGCCTCGGTGCGCGAGGTCATCGACGCCGAGGGGCCGATGGTGGTCTCCAACGAGATCTTCCGCCCCGGCAGAGACGGCCGGGCGGTCCCGGGCGCCCCGGTGCGCAACGACACCCTGGACCAGCTCGCAGGCGTCGGCTTCGACCCCGGCCTCTTGAACCGACCCCAGGGTTGGTGGGAGTCATGAGTGCCCTGGCGGGGCTGTGCGGGGCGGGGGTCGGCCTCGGGCTCGTGCTGATCCTCGCCGGCTGGCGCGGCGTGGAGCTGCCTCGCCCGACCCGCCGAGCGGGAGGCCCGAGGCTCGAACGCGTCAACCTGCGCCTCGGGCTGGCCGTCGGTGGCGCGGTCGTGGTCGGAGCGGCGACGGGGTGGCCGGTGGGCGCCCTGTTGGCCGGTCTGGCGGGATGGGACGCACCGAGCCTGCTGGCGGGGAACGGGCGCCACCAGGCGGCTGTCGGGCGGATCGAGGCGGTGGCGGGGTGGGCGGAGATGCTGCGCGACACGATGGCCGCCTCGGCCGGCCTGGAGCAGGCCATCGTCGCCACCGCCCGCCTGGCGCCGCTCCCCATCCGCGCCGAGGTCGCCACCTTGGCGGTGCGCCTCGAAGCCGAGCGCCTGGCACCCGCCCTGCGGGCCTTCGCCGACGAGGTGGCCGATGCGACCTGTGACCTCGTGGTCGCCGCGTTGATACTGGCGGCCGAGCACCAGGCACAGCGGCTCGGCGAGCTGCTCGGCTCTCTGGCCCAGGCGGCACGGGACCAGGCGACGATGCGGCTTCGGGTGGAGGCCGGCCGGGCGCGCACCCGCGCCTCGGTCAAGGTCATCCTCTCAGCCACCGGCGCGCTCGTCGTGGGCCTTGCGCTCGTCGATCGCGGCTATCTCGCCCCCTACGACACCGCCACCGGCCAGCTGGTCCTCCTCGCCGTCGGCGCGCTCTTCGCCGCAGCGTTCGTGACGCTCTCGCGCATGGCTCGACCGGCCGGTGTCGAACGGTTCCTCGCAAAAAGCACCGACACGCCGGTCGAGCGATTGGGTGTGCGGCGATGATCCTGGCGCTCTGGTGCGGGGCGGCGGTAGGTGCCGGGCTGTGGCTCGTCGCCCGGGGGTTGTTCCCGCCCAGACCGAGCCTCTCCCAGGCGCTCGCCCAGCTGCACCGCCTCCCCGACCCCGCCCCGCTCGCCGAGACCGGTGGCGGCGGGGGATTCGCGGCCCGTCTCGGCCGCCCGGCCGCCGGCTACCTCAGCCGCTCGGGACCGGCGTGGCTGGTTCCCCGGCGGGTCCGCCAGGACCTGGCCGTCCTCGGCCGCAGCCCCGAGCGCCACCTCGCAGAGAAGGTCAGCCTCTCTGTCGTCGGTCTGCTCCTCGTCCCCGCGGCCGTGGCGTTGCTCGCACTGGGTGGTGCCCACCTGGCGCTCGCGCTGCCGGTGTGGGGGGCGCTCGCCTTCATGGTCGCCGGGTTCTTCGTCCCCGACTTGGGCATCCGCTCCGAGGCGACGCGCCGGCGCCGGGACTTTCGCCACGCGCTCAGCTCGTTCCTCGACCTCGTCGTGGTCGCTCTCGCCGGGGGCGGCGGGGTCGAGACCGCGCTCGGTGACGCGGCGTCGGTCGGTTCGGGATGGGCGTTCTCCTTGCTGCGCCGGGCGCTCGACCAGGCCCGCCTCGCCCGGGTGACCCCGTGGGCCGCTCTCGGGCGCCTCGGCCAGGACCTCGGCGTCGAAGAGCTGTGCGAGCTCGCCGCGTCGGTCGCCCTTGCCGGCACCGAAGGGGCCAAGGTCCGAGCGTCGCTCGCCGCCAAGGCGACCTCGCTGCGCACCCACCAGCTCGCAGAAGCCGAGACCGCCGACCAGGCAGCCACCGAGAAGATGAGCCTTCCCGTCGTCGTGCTCTTCGCCGGGTTCCTCCTCTTCTTGGGCTACCCCGCGGTGGAAAAGGTGCTGACCTCGCTATGAGACCTGCTCTGGTTCGGAACAAGGACGCGCCAAACGCCTCGACCCCGAGGAGTGGGGCGCGCAAGGCGACCGTCGCCCGAGCATCATGTCCGCCGCGCCGGCTCCTTGGTCGCGACCACCGTGTTGATGATGAGCGCGTACTGGTTGTGCCACTCGATCCGGGTGAACCCGGCGCCTTCCAACAACGCCTTGGCTCGACGCTTCGTGCGGACGCGTCCGCGGTGGCCGCGCAGGAGGGTCGGGGCGAGCCAGAGCGAGAAGAGGTCGCTGAGCACGAAGCGACCCCCGGGGGAAAGGACCCGCAAGCACTGTGTGAGCCCGGCTTGCTGGTCCTGCCAGTGGTCGAACGAGGTCATGCTGACGACCAGGTCGAAGGAGCCGTCGGGATAGGGCAGCTCTTCGGCGACTCCGGTGACGAAGCTGATGCGCGAGTCATGCTCCGTCGCGTCGGCCACGGAGATCATGCCGGGAGCGGCGTCGATCCCGACCAGCTGCTTGCTGCCAGGGAGGCGCTCGGCCAGGAGCCGGAGCAGAAGACCGGTCCCGCACCCGACGTCGAGCACCCGTCGAGGTTGTGGGTCGACCTCGAGCGCCACCTCGGCGGCGCGAGCGGCGAGGTCACGGTGCATCCGCCCCCGGTAGCCGGCCTCGTAGCCCGGCGCCCGATCGCCGAAGGCCTGGACGTCTCGCTCGTAGGGCACGGGCCAATCCTCCCAGGGTCGTGGCCCACCTGTCCCGTCCAGCAGATCACACAAGAAAGGAACGCCCACCGATGAAAGGACCACTGTCGTGCTCCCCGAGCTGATCCTCCTCCGTCACCTCTACACCTCGCTCCATCTTCGCTGGCAGGCGCTCCGCGCCGATCCGGGGGCGGGGTACACGACCGAGACGGTCATCGTCACCGCACTGCTCGCCGCCCTGGCGCTGACCGCGGTCGGCATCATCGTCGCCAAAGTCGTCTCCGCCGCCAACAACATCTCCACCGGCGGCGGCTGAAAAGCGGTCATGACGACGACGACGCCGCCGACGACGAAGGGGGCGCCAGCGCGCCCGGGCGGCTCGCCTTCACGCAGGCGCCGCGGGCGGGGCCGGGTCGAGCGCCTGTTGGCGCGCGGCGAGCGTGGCGCGGTCGCCGCCGAGCTGGTCATCGCCACCCCGCTGCTGTTGCTGCTCGTGATGGGGTTGATCCAGTTCGCCCTCTGGGAGCACGCCGAGCACATCGCCACCGCGGTCGCCCAGCAAGGCGTCGCCGTCGCCCGTCTCCAGGGAGGGAGCGCCCAGGCTGGCGACGTCCAGGCCCAGTCGGTGCTCGACCAGCTCGGCACCTCGGTGCTCGCCGGCGCGCGGATCACCACGACCCGCACCGGTGCCATGACCACGGTGACGATCAGCGGCCACGCCGAGAGCATCATCGGCATCTTCTCCCTGCCGGTCAGGGCGACGGCATCGGGGCCGAACGAGATCTACACGGTGGCCGGTGGTGCACCGTGACCGCCGGCAGGAGGCCGCTCGGGCGCCTCGGAGCCACCGAGTCGGGAGCGGTTGCCACCGAGCTGGTGCTGCTCACCCCGCTCTTGGTGTTGATGCTGCTGTTCGTCGTCGCGCTCGGCCGACTGGTCTCTGCCCGCATGGAGGTCGACGGGGCCGCCGCCCAGGCGGCACGGGCCGCGTCGATCGCCCGCAGCCCCACCGCCGCGTCAGCCATGGCGGCCCAGACCGCCACGACCGCCCTCGGCGCCGACCACGTCACCTGCGCCGACCTCGCCGTCAGCACCGACGCCGCCGACTTCGTCCCCGGCGGCGAGGTCACCGTCACCGTCACCTGCACCGTGGACCTCGCCAACCTCCTCGGCCTGCGCCTGCCTGCGTCAGAGACCCTTTCGTCGACTTCGACGTCAGTCCTCGACCGCTACCGGGCGACGACATGATCGCCCCCGGTCGCTGGCGTACCCGACTCGGGGAGCTCGAGTCGGGGATGGTGACCGCCTTCGTCGTCGTCTTCACCATGGCGCTCATCGCCATGGCCGGCCTCGTCTTGGACGGCGGCCTGGCGCTCTCCGCCAAGGTCCAGGCCATCGACGACGCCCAGGCGGCCGCCCGTGCGGGGGCCCAGGCGATCGACATCCCCCTCTACCGCTCGACCGGACATATCACCCTGGACCCCCCAAGCAGCCACCCAGGACGCCGAGGGCTTCCTCGCCCGTTCCGGGCACACCGGCACCGTCAGCGTCGCCGGCGAGCAGGTCACCGTCACGGTCACCATCGCCCAGCCCACCCAGATCCTCTCGGTGTTCGGGATCGGCCGCATCAGCGTCGAGGGATCGGGATCTGCGACGGCGGAGCAAAACCCATGACCCGCCTCGCCCGCCTCGCCGGTGGCCTCGCCGCGCTCTGCGTCCTCGCCGCACTCGCCGCTGGGGTTCCTTGGGCGCTGGTCCACTTCGTCGGCTGGCCCCTCCCACACCACGTCCCTTCGGCCGCCCAGGTCGGCCGAGCCCTCGACCGTCACGGCATCCCCGCCCAGGCCCTCGTCGACGCGCTGGCGGTGGTGGTCTGGATCTCCTGGGTCACCGTCATGGCGTCGGTCTGTGTCGAGGTCCCCGCCGCTCTCTCGGGGCGCCGCCCGCCACGCCTGGCCCCGTCGCCGCCTTGGTCGTCGACCATGGCGTTCTCGCGGCGGCCACCACCCGGATCGGTCCCGCCACGACCGCACCGGCGGTCGGCGAGAACCACCCGCCGAGCGCCACGGTGACGGTGACACCGGTGCCGCCGCCTGCCGGGCCGAGCGTCTACGTGGTCGGTCGCGGGGACACCCTCTGGGGCATCGCCGAGCGCGAGCTGGGCGACCCGCTCGCCTGGTCGCAGATCTACCAGCTCAACGTCGGGCGACCCCAGCCCGGCGGGGCAAGCCTCACCGACCCGCACTGGATCGACCCCGGCTGGACGCTCCTTCTCCCGGCCCGATCATCGGAACCGGCGCCTGTCCCGACCCCTCCGCCGGCATCTCCGCAAGCGGCGCCGTCAACACCAGCGCCCTCGCCGACGTCTTCACCGCCACCTTCTGGCGTGCCGCCCTCATCCACGAGCCCGAGCACCCCGAGCGATTCGACCCCCATCCCGTCGTCGACCGCGACCCCCCAGCCCCCAACCGCCACCTCGCCCGATCGCTCCCAGGCTTCGCCCCACGACGCGCCCAGACCGGGCGGTGGAGGCGGCGAGCCGGTCCGGCTGCCGTCGGGGTCGGTGGTCGCCGCCTCGTTCGCGGCCGGGGTGGCTGCCACGGTCGCCGCCGGACGCCTGCGCCGACGCCACGCCTACCGCTACCGGCCACCCGAACCGGGGCGGACCCGGGCCACCGAGCCGGTACGAGCGACCCTCGCCCATCTCCGCCGCGCCATCACAGACAGCGAAACCGGCCCCGACGAGCCTGGGACGGTTCCGGCCATGGCGGTGCCAGACGAAGAGCGACGAGGTGACCCGGGCCGCCTCGACGTCGGGTCCAGCCACGGCGAGACGGTGCGAGTGGAGCTGACCGAGCTGAACGGCGTGGCGCTCGTGGGCGCCGCCGCCGACGACGTCGCCCGGGCGCTCGCCGCCGCTCTTCTGACCCGGGCCGGGCCCGGCGCCGCCGAGGTGCTCTGCACCGAGGACACCGCAGGGCGTCTCTTTCCCGGCCTCACCGCCTTCACGGCGCTGCGCCGCCTGGCATCCCCCGATCTCGTGGCGCGTGCTGTCGAGTCCGAGCGGATCGCCCGCACCCGCCGCCTGGACGCGGTCGGCGCCGCGGACGCCGCACAGTTCCGAGCGGAGAACCCCGAGCACCCGCTCCCGCTCCTCTTCGTGCTCCTCGACGACTTGCCCGACGCGTCGCTCGGCCGGTGGCAGGCCCTGGTCTCGGGTGCCGCCCACCTCTCTGTCGCGGTCGTCTTCCTCGCCCCGACCCCGCTTGCCACGGGCACCCTGGATCTCGATGCCACCGGCAGGGTCCAAGACGCCGCACCCGCCGACGTGCTCGGCGCGCTCGGTGGCGTCGAGCTGTTCGTGCTGCGGGCCGACGAGGCGGTCGAGGTGCTCGGCGCGCTCGGCGACGCGGCACGCCAGAGCGACCTCGACGACGAAGCCGCCGGCGGCGTCGCAGACGGTGCCACGGACCGGCTCGTTCTCGACGAGCCGGGAGAGGAACCGTGGCCCGAGCCGGCACCGGCGGATCTCCCCGACGACTTGGGGCCACGGCCGGTCTGCGTGCGGGTGCTCGGCCACCTGGAGGTGACCGTTCGTGGCGAGGCGGTCGTCACCGGGCTGCGCAGCCGTGCGCGTGACCTGCTCGCCTGGTTCATGCTCCGCCCCGAGGGCGCGACCAGCGACGAGGCCGTCGACGTCTTGTGGCCCGACACCGCGCCCGGGCGGGTCCACGGCCAGTTCTGGCGGTCCTTCTCCGACCTGCGGGCACGGCTGCGAGAAGCAGCAGGCGTAGACCTCGACGTCCTCATGAAGGCCGGCGAGCACTACCGGCCCGCCCGCTCGGAGATCGTCTGTGACCTCTGGGAGCTCCAGGCAGCCCTCGCCGAGGCGTCCCGGACCGACGACCAAGACCAGGCGCGGCTCGCCCTGCGCCGGGCCGTCGGGTGCTGGCGGGGCGACCTCCTGGTCGGGGTGGACCGGCCCTGGATCGAGCCGGTTCGCCAGGACCTCCACCGCCGGGCCCTCGACGCCCACCTGCGCCTCGCCGAGCTCGAAGAGCAGGCGGGGAGAAGCGACGCCGCGGTCGAGGTCTTGGAGCAGGCGATCGAGGGTGACCGCTACGCCGAGGAGCCCTACCGCCGCCTCATGGTCCTCCATGCTTCCCACGACCACCGACACGCCGTGCGCGCTGTCTGGCAGCTGCTCCAGGGGCGGCTCGGCGAGCTGGACCTCGACGTCGAGTCGGCCACCGCCTCCCTCTACCGTCAGCTCACCGCCCCCACGCCGCCGGGCCTTGTGCCGCCGGGCCTTGTGCCGCCGGGCCCTGTGCCGCCGAGCCCTGTGCCGCCGAGCACTGTGTCCCCGAGCCCTGGGGCACCGAGCACTGTGGCACCCGGCGCGGCACCGATGAGAACGGGGCGATGAGCACCCGAGGCGTCGCCGTGGCAGTCGAGACGGGGCGCTGGCGGGCGGCCAGCGTCGGGTCGCTCGCCGCCGTCGAGGCGGCGCTGTTCTGGCGGTTCGGCTGGACGGCCCCGCTCGCCGCCTACGGGTGCCTCGGGGTGACCCTCACCCTCGCCGCGGTCGTCGATGCCCGCACCAAGACCATGCCCCACGTGCTGCTCGTGCCCTCCTACCCGGCCGGTGTCGGTCTCCTCGCCCTGGCCTGCTCGGTCGACGGCGACTGGTGGCGCCTCGGCCGGGCCGTGATCGCCATGGCCGCCGTCGCCGGCCTCTACCTCGTCATCGCGCTCGTGGCCGCGGGACAGATGGGCCTCGCCGATGTCACCTTGGGCGGGCTTCTCGGCCTCCTCCTCGGCTGGCTCGGCTGGTCGGCGCTCACCTCGGGGGTGCTGCTCGGCTGGGTCGCCGCGCTGGTCGCAGTCGCCGCCCTGCGCGTGGTGCGCCCCGGGCATCGAGATGCGGGGAGTCGAGTCACGGCGATCCCGGCCGGGCCGTGCCTGTGGCTCGGCGCGCTCGTTGCCATCCTCGCCACCAGATAGCCGCAGGCGGGCTGAGGAGTCCCGAGCGTCAGCGGGCGGCCTCGCCGACGAGGTCGGCGAGCGCAAGGTTCGCCACGAGGCGCGCCAGGTGCCGGCCGGCCGCCGGGCGCGCCACGACC
>JAVKSL010000069.1:0-9759 GCA_039583695.1 Acidimicrobiales bacterium
CGGGCGGGCTCACGACGCCATGGCAGCGCCGGAGGCCATCCGCTGCGCCAGTCTGGACGCCAGTGCCATGATGGTCAGCGCCGGGTTGGCCGAGCCCTGAGTGGGGCACACGCTGCCGTCGCTGACAAACACGTTGGGAACACCCCACACCCGGTGATCGGCATCGACGACGCTGTTCGAAGGAGAGGTACCCATACGGGAACCGCCCAAAAGGTGGGCAAAACGCCCTATGGTCAAGACGTCCTGGGCGCCCGCCGCTCCGAGCAGGTCCTTGATGACCTTGGCCGAATAGGCGATGTTGGCCTTGTCGTTGTCGCTCAGGGTGTAGTCGAAGCGGGCCACCGGCAGTCCATAGGGATCCTTCTCGCCTGCCAACGTGACCCGGTTGCCGGCGTGCGGGAGCAACTCGTTGAGCACACCGACGCAGCTCCAGTGGTTGTAGTCGCGCATGTACTCGCGCAGCGCCGGGCCCCAGTGCCCGTCGGCCAGCACGTGCTCGGCCCAGCCGATCGGCTGGGGGGAAACGGTCTGGATCGAGAAGCCACGGGCGAAGCCCCTGGAAGCATCGGTCTCGTAGAAGTCCTCGGAAGAGACCTCGGGCGGTGGCGCCTTGTACATCCGCAGCTCGGTCGGGAAGCGCCCCGCACTCTGGGTGGCGCCCTGCACCATCATGTAACGCCCGACCTGGTCGTCGTTGTTGCCCAGCCCATTCGGGAAACGAGCGGAGGTGGAGTGCAGCAACAGCCGGGGCGTCTCGATGGAGTAGCCAGCGACAGCAACTACGGCCGCCCGCTGCATCCGCTCGACCTGGTCCCCCTCGCGGATGTAAGTGACGCCCCTGGCCGCACCCGAAGGGCCCAGCTCCACCCTCGCCGCCATGCAAGCGGCACGGATCTCGACATTGTGGGCCAGGGCGTCAGGCAGGTGGGTGACATACGGACTGGCCTTGGCGTTGACCTTGCAGCCCTGCAGGCACCAGCCGCGATAGATGCAGTGCGGGCGGTTCCCGAAGGTTCCGTTCACGATCCCGACAGGGCCCACCCGCATCTTGATCCCCTGCGCGATGGCTCCGCGCCACAGCACCGACGCCGCCTCCGAGATCGGGTGCGGAGAGAAAGGATAGGTGTGGGGATCCCCCCAGGGCCAATCCTGCCCGGCGACCGGCAGCTCACGCTCGATCGTCTCGTAGTGAACCCGTAGGTCCTCGTAGTCGATCGGCCAGTCGGCACCCACCCCATCCGCAGAGAATGTCTTGAAGTCGGAAGGATGGAAACGCGGGCAGTACCCCGCATAGTGCACCATCGAGCCGCCCACGCCCCGACCGGAGTTGTTCTTGCCGCACTCGATCGGGTCGGCGCCGCCGATGATGCGGCGTTGGGTCCAGTACAGCTCGTGGCTGCCGGCCTCGTCGGACACCCAGTCCTCGTCGGGGTGCCAGAACGGGCCCGCCTCGATGATCACCACCCGCCAACCGGCTCGGGCCAGGCGCTGCGCCAGCACCGACCCCCCTGCGCCAGCACCGACGATGCAGATGTCCACCTCGTCGGAGTCGTCGTAGCGACACATCGTGTCCTCGCCGGGCAGGTCGCGCCGATGCACGTCCAGGAGGAATCGGGAGTCGTTGTCCTTCGGCCCCACCGCCCCCTTGAGCAGGTTGCGCCTCACCCGTCGAGCTCCGGGGCCATCCGGACAGGATCCTCCGAAGTGGCGCCAGGGCGCTCGAACGGCTCCAGCGTCGAGAGCGGTCCGAGGCGCATGTAGCCCCGCGGATACGCCGGGCCGCCAAAGCCGATCTCGTTCCAGGCCCAGGGATGCGAGTAGAAAGCAGCCAGGGCCATGCGCATGCACACCGCCCAGGCACGCTTGACGTTGAGCCGATCCCAGGCCCCACCGGTCGGCTGGTGCTTGGCGAGCTCCCCCACGAGAGCGATCTGAGCCTGCGGGTCGAGCGCGGCGAAGCTGGGCCGGCCGTAGCGGGCCTCCGCCACCTCGTCCAGGCCGGCCAGCACCAGATGCCAGGTCTCGCGGTCGTCGGGCATGTCGGCGTACTGGTAGCCGTCCAGGCGCCCGGCCGCCAGCTTGTGGTCGATCATCTCGGGGACCGGGACCCGGGGCTCGGCGTCCTGGGCCAGGGCAACGTCACAAAAGGCACGTAGCGTGGGGACTTCGGCGGGGGCGAAGAAGTGAAAGTGGGCATCCAGGTGGAGGCGCGCCATCACTACATTTTTCGTAGCCTCGTCCCAGGTGTCGACCGACTCGAGCACGTCGTAGTCGGGGTAGCGCCCGATCATCTGCGGGGTCGTGCCGGCTCGCTGGCGGGGCAGCCAGGACGGCTGGGGCGGCGCCTTGCCGGGACGCAGGTTGGGCAGGTGAGCCGGCTTGGACAGGTCCCGCGCCACTCAGTCCTCCCTCCGGAGCAGCGCGGCCAGCAGGCCCATTCCCCCTACCAGGGTCATGAGGCCCGGCGCCGAGATTGGCGGCCCCATCGGCACGTTGTACGAGGCCAGCTTGAACCCGCCAGGTTTGCGGGCCACACCCCGGACGTGTAGGTACTCACCCACCATGCCATTGAGGGTGTAGATGGCCGCGGTGACCGGGAGGGCCGTCTTGGCCCAGCGCTTGGAGAAGACCCCGGCGACGCCAGCCACCACGATCGGCGGTGTCACGACGATCGGGCTCCACATCATCTTGTTGCCGAAGCTGGCCTTGTAGTGCTCGATGTAGATCTCGCTCGTCGTCACCAGCGCGGCGATGGCGGTGAGGCCGGACAGGGATCGCTCGAAGCGACCGTGGGCCACCTCGGCGAAGACCCGGTCAATGAGGTGGGCGGTGCCGTGGGTCTCGGCGTGGGTGAGCGCTGTTCCTCGTCTGGGCACGATCAGGCCTTCTTGTGGAAGATCTCTCGGAACATCTCCCGGACGCCTTCCCTGGCCCCGGCTATCCCCTCGGAAGGGTCGGCCAGCACAGATTCTGTGAGCGCCTTGGCCTGGGCGAAGGTCACATGTGGAGGAATCGGGGGCTCGTCAGGTGAGCTCAGCGCATCGACGATCACCGGCCGGTCCGCAGCGAAGGCCTCGGCGAAGGCGTCCTCGATCTCGGAGGACTTGGTGATCCTGATGCCTCTCAGGCCGATCAGGTCGGCCCAGTCGGCGTAGGACACGTAGGGAATCGACTGGGAGGCGTCGAAACGGGGGTCGCCCTCCATCGCCCGCTGCTCCCAGGTCACCTGATTGAGGTCCTCGTTGTTCAGCACCAGCACGACATAGCGCGGGTCGGTCCAGGTCTTGTAGTACTTGGCGGCGGTCAGCATCTCAGCCATACCACCCATCTGCATGGCCCCGTCGCCGACCATCGCCACAGCCACCCGGTCGGAGAAGGCGAACTTGGCTGCCATGCCGTAGGGGACGCCGGGGACCATGGTGGCCAGGTTGCCTGACAGCGAGGCCTTCATGCCCCTCCGGATCTTGATGTGGCGGGCGTACCAGTCCGCCGAGGTACCCGAGTCCGAGGACAGGATGGCGTTGTCGGGAAGGTGGCGGCTCAGCGAGGAGAACAGGCACTGGGGACGGACCCGGCCGTTCAGGTCGGACGGCTCGGCCCGTGCCTCCATCTCGGCCCACCAGTCCTTGACATTCTCGACGATCTTGTCCTGCCAGGCACGGTCGGCCTTGCGGTGCAGCAGTCCCAACAGCTCGGACAGGGTGTCCGCCGAGTCGCCGACCAGCGCCAGGTCCATGGGGTAGCGGATCGAGAGCATCCTCGGCTCGATGTCGATCTGGACCGCCTTGGCCTGGCCGGTGCTGGGCAGGAACTCCGAGTACGGGAACGACGAGCCCACCATGAGGAGCGTGTCCGCGCCGGCCATCATGTCCCAGGAGGGCTTGGTTCCGAGCAACCCGATGCTGCCGGTGCAGTAGGGGACATCGTCGGGAACCGACGCCTTTCCGAGAAGCGCCTTGGCCACCCCGGCGCCGAGGACATCCGCCACAGCCAGGACCTCGTCGGTAGCGTTCATCGCCCCCGCCCCCACCAGCATGGCCACCTTTCTCCCGGCATTCAAGATGTCGGCGGCGGCCTGCAGCTGTTCCTTGGAGGGAATGGTCCGGGGCCTCCACCAGCCGATCCCGGTGTGGACCGTGTGGGTCGCCTTGGGCTGCTCGGGCACAGCCGGCATGTCCTGCACATCGGCGGGGACGATCACGCAGGTGACGGTGCGCTCGGCCTTGGCGATGCGGAAGGCCCGGTCCACGATGTGGCGGATCGAGGACGGGGTGTTGACCTGCTGGCACCACGAGGAAGCCACGTCGGAGTACAGCTGGAGGAGATTCACCTCTTGTTGGAAGTCGCCGCCGATCGCCCGCACGAAGGTCTGGCCCACGATCGCCACCACCGGCTGGTGATCGAGCTTGGCGTCGTACAAGCCGTTCAGCAAGTGGATGGCGCCGGGTCCGGAGGTGGCCATGCAGACCCCAACCTCGCCGGTGTACTTGGCGTGCCCGCAAGCCATGAAGCTGGCCATCTCCTCGTGGCGGGTCTGGATGAAGCGGAGCCTGTCCTGGTGGCGGTTCAGAGACCCCAGGATTCCGTTGATCCCATCACCCGGAAAGCCGTAGATGGTGTCGACCCCCCACTCGATCAGCCGATCACAGAGATTGTCGGCGGCGGTCATTGCCATAGGGCTCTCCTCTTCTCGTTCCCTGCTCGTGTGTCTCTGGATAACCAGGATGGGCGGTTTCCAAACACGGCGACGGGGTAGGGCTGGAAGAAGCCCGACCGCCGGGCCTCGATGCGAGAGCGAGATCGCCCATGCCCCAGGTAGACACCTTGCAGGTCAGCGTGTACAAGGTCCCCACTTTCGAGCCTGAGTCCGACGGGACCCTGACCTGGGACGCAACCACGGTTGTCGCCGTCGAAGCACATGCAGGGGGCATGGTCGGCCTGGGGTGGTCCTACGCCACCGGAGCCTGCGCCACCCTCATCCACGACGTCCTGGCCGGTGCGGTCGTGGGACTTGATGCGATGGATGTGGGTCGCTGCTGGTCGGCCATGGTGCGCTCGATCCGCAACATCGGCCGTCCGGGCGTGTCATCGATGGCCATCGCCGCGGTGGACATCGCCCTGTGGGACCTGAAGGCCCGCCTTCTCGACGTGGCCCTGGTCAGCCTCCTCGGCCAGGTGCACGACAGGGCGGCGATCTACGGCAGCGGCGGGTTCACCTCGCTGAGCGACGACCAGCTGGCCGAGCAGCTCGGATGCTGGGTCCACGAACGCCACATTCCCCGGGTGAAGATGAAGGTTGGCCAGGACTGGGGAGACAGTCCGGACCGGGACATGGATCGGGCCATGGTGGCCCGGGAGGTCATCGGCGACGATGCGGAGCTGTTCGTGGACGCGAACGGTGGGTACTCCACCGCCCAGGCGATCCGCATGGCCGGGGCCTACGCCGACCTCGGTGTCACCTGGTTCGAGGAGCCGGTGTCGTCCGATCACCTCGCCGGCCTGGCCGAGGTCCGCTCACAGACCGCCCTCGACGTGACTGCGGGGGAGTACGGCTACGACGTGTTCTATTTCCAGGCGATGTGTGCCGCCGGCGCGGTGGATTGCCTGCAGGCCGACGTCACCCGCTGCGCCGGGATCACCGAGTGGATGCGGGTCGCGGCCCTGGCCGAGGCCCACGGCCTGCAGGTCTCCGCTCACTGCGCCCCGTCGCTGCACCTGCATCCGGCGTGCGCGACACCGAACATCCGCCACCTCGAGTACTTCGCCGATCACATCCGCCTGGAGCGGATGGTCTTCGACGGGGTGATCGACCCGGTGGACGGCGCGCTCCGTCCCGACCTTTCACGCCCAGGCCTGGGCATCGAGCTCAAGAGGGCCGATGCGGCGCAGTTCCTCGTCTGAGGGCCTCGTCATGCGTAAAGCGCGTGACGACATGCATCTGTGCCCAAGACGCTGCCCCATCGAGGTGGTCGACTGACTCGCTAACCCCCCGAGGTGCCGGTCGTGGTCGTCGTCGTTTGCGCGGTGTTGGCTGCCGTCGTCGTGGTGCCCCGGAGGGCGGTCGTCGTGGTGCTCCGGAGGGCGGTCGTCGTGGTGGTCCGGAGGGCGGTCGTCGTGGTGCGGTGGGGGACGGTGGTGGTCGTCGTCCGGCGGGGGGCAGTCGCCGGCAACGCCGGGAAAGGATCGGCTCTGGTGGTCGTGGTCGTCGTGGTGGCCGTGGTGGCCGTGGTGGACACGGCGGGCGCCGGCGCAGAAGCCGGCTGCACTTCCAGGTACAACACGCCCACACCCGCGAACGCCACCACCAAAGCCAGCGTCGATCGGCGAACCCGCCACCTCATCTCAGGCTCCGGTGCTCGGCGGTTGTGCAAGCAGGGCTGCCGGCGGGGCGATGCCGGCGTCACGGAAGGCGGCGATCGCCCGACGGCGGATCTCGGCGCTCACCTCGCTCTGGCCGGTGGGAATGGTCCGGACCATGATCCGGAGCTGAAGGTACCCAACCTTGATTGCCTCAATCCCGGTCACCTTGGGCGCGTCGAGCAGCAGCGGTGCCCAGCGCTCGTCGGTTGCCAGCTGCTCACCCACCATCTCCAGGAGCGCTGTCGCCTGGTCGAGGTCCTGGTCCAGCGACAACGGGATGTCGACGATTGCCCGCGCCCAACCCCGGGACAGGTTGGTGACCTGTGGTATCTGCCCGTTGGGGATGATCACCAGCTCGCCGGTCACCGTGCGCAAGCTGGTCGTCCGCAAGGTCACCTCCTCCACCGTCCCGGTCACCCCCGTGGTGGCGCCGACCTGGCCGATCCGCACCGAGTCCCCGAAGCCGTACTGGTGCTCAGCGAACAGGAACACACCTGCCAGCAGGTCCTGGACCACCCTCTGGGCGCCAAATCCGAGGCCCACGCCGATGACGGTGGCGGGCGCGACCAGGCTTGCCAGCGGCAGGTTGAACTTGACCAGGATGAGTATCCCGGCCACAAAGTAGATGATCGCCGTTAGGCCCCACTCGCTCGCCTGGATCACCAGGCGAAAGTGCTTGGACTGCTCGGAGGGGACCAACCCGGCGGCGACGGCGACCTTGACCCGCCGCTCGAGGCGACTGGCGAGGACGATGGCCAGCCAATGAGCCAACCGCACAGCCAGGAGCGTGCCGATCACAATGAGCACGATCTGGAGCCCGGTGGTCCTCCCCCAGGCGATGATCGGGTCGGAAGGGTTCATGATCCGTGACCAGCCGGTTGTCGTTCGACCACCGCTACGACAGGTACTTGGGTGCCTTGAAGTAAGCGGTCGAGGCGCCCTGCCAGAGGAAGATCACTGCGCCCAACCCGACCGCCCAGACCAACACGGATACCACAGTGCCCACGGCGGTCTCGTGCAGGGTCAGGCCCGCTAGTAGGAAGATCGTGTCCAGGCCGAAGAAGGCTGTGCCGGTGATCCGGGCCCAGTTGCGGCCCTTCTGGTTGGCTATGGCCATCCATATCCACAGCCCGATGCCGATCACCCCAAAAACCACCGAGAAGGCCACCGTGGCGTGCACCTCGGTATTCAACTGGGATGAGGTGAGCTTAGGCAGGGCCTTGTGTATCGCCGCCCGCAGCCCGCTGGTCGTGCTCAGCCCCAGCACCAGGGTGATCGCGCTCAGCACCGCCCCGGCGTACATGAGCCGAACGGCCATCATCACCGAGGGTGGCGCTCCCGAGGCCGGGGAGGACCTCGGCAGCTGCCCACCTCCCTCGTACCTCGGAATGTTGCTCATTGGGTCTCCGATCCTCCCTGTTTGATCATCGACAGCTCGTGGGGAACAGGGTATCCCTCCGGCGCCTCCCCGACTGGGAATGGTCCCTGACCTGGGCGGACATCGCGAGCAACACCAGCCAGCACCCCGTTGACCCACCTGCCGGACTCCTCGGTGGAGTACTGCTTGGCCAGCTCGACCGCCTCGGAGATCACCACGGCGGTGGGCACCTCCGGGCACCTGGCCAGCTCGTACGCCGCCACCCGCAGGATGTTGCGGTCTACGGCAGGCATCCGCTCCAGGGTCCAGCCAATCGCCCGCCCGGCCAACAACGCGTCAATGCGCGCCATATTCTCTCCCACCCCCCTGACCAGCTCGCCGGCAAAGGGATCTGGAGGCGCCGGCAGCTCGGCGAGCAGCTCAGCCGGCGTGACCTCCTTGGCCTCGGCCTCATACAGCAGGCACAGCGCCCGCTCCCGGGCCACACGGCGCCCCCCGATAGCCAGCCGACCCACGCTCATCAGGCCCGTGTGAGGTACTCGCCCGTGCGGGTGTCCACCTTGATGCGCTCCCCGGGATTCACGAACAGGGGCACTTGCAGCACCAGGCCGGTCTCGAGCGTGGCCGGCTTCCGGGCCCCCGACACCCTGTCTCCCTGCACCCCTGGCTCGGTCTCCGCCACGGTCAGCTCCACCGCGGCGGGCAGCTCGACCCCCACGATCTCCCCCGAGAACAGCTGGACCACCACCGTATCGTCAGCTTTCAGGTAGTTGGTGGCATCCCCGAGTGCCTCCGGCCCCACCTGGAGCTGCTCGTAGGAGGCGGTGTCCATCAGCACATAGGCCTCGCCGTCACGGTACAGCAGCTGCATCTCGCGCTTGTCGACTATCGCCTGCTCCAGCTTCTCGTCCGCCCGGTAGGTCCGATCCAGCGTGGCCCCGGTGCGCACGTTCTTGAGCTTGGTCCGGACAAATGCGCCGCCCTTGCCCGGCTTGACGTGCTGGAACTCGACCACCGAGAACAGACCCTCGGGCAAGTCCAGGGTCATGCCGTTCCTCAGGTCGTTAGTGGACACTGCCATCTTTGTGACGCCTCTCTATTTGAAAAATTGTGCACTCCCCGCCGAGCCTCCATGCCCACTCACCCGCCGACCGCCAGCTCCTTGGGCGCATTGGTCAAAACCCGACAGCCACTGGGGCTGACCACGACGGTGTCCTCGATGCGCGCCCCCCCGACTCCGGGGAGGTAGACGCCCGGCTCGACGGTGACGACGGAGGACTCCTCCAGCTTAGCTGTCGATCCGGGCGCCAGCGACGGGGCCTCGTGAATCTCCAGGCCCACACCGTGACCGACACCGTGCATGAACACGTCGGTCCACCCAGCGGCCGCCACCACCTCTCGTGCGGCCCGATCCACGTCGCCAGCTCCAACTCCCGCGGCCACCGCCGCAACCCCGGCGGCCTGGGCCGCTGCAACCACCTCGACCACCGCAGCCAGGACCGCAGAGCGGGGCGGCCCGATGCAGAACGTCCTGGTCATGTCGGAGCAGTAGCCGTCAAAGATGGCCCCGAAGTCGATGACCACCAGCTCACCGGCCTCGATGGGCCGGGACGTTGGCCTGGCATGAGGCATTGCCGCGTGGGGACCGGCGGCCACGATGGTCGGAAACGATCGGTCCTGCGCGCCAAGGCGGCGCATCTGGTGGTCCAGGGCCGCAGCCAGCCCCGCCTCGGTGACCCCCGGCACGAGCAGGCTCAGGACCTCAGCCAAGGCTGCGTCGGCGATTGCCGCAGCCTCGCCCATCCGGGCCAGCTCGCCCGGGTCCTTCACCAGGCGCAGCCCAGCTACCAGCCCGGTGGTGGGCACGAGCTCGGGCCCAGATCCGGCGCGGGACGGCTCCCTGCTCCCGCCAGCCGGGGCCGGCTCGGTACGCCCAGCTCGGGTCGGCTCGGTACGCCCAGCTCGGGTCGGCTCGGTACGCCCAGCTCGGGTCGGCTCGGTACGCCCAGCTCGGGTCGGCT
>JAVKSL010000069.1:9859-14422 GCA_039583695.1 Acidimicrobiales bacterium
CGGCGCTATGCACAGTTGGCGCCTGCGGAGCTAGCCCAGGCTCTTCGTCCTCCTCTCCCGCCAGGGCCCTGGCCAAAGCCTGCTGGGTTGCCCAGCTCACGTGCTCCGCCTCCAGCCCGAGACGGGGAAGATCCGCCGCCAGCCTGGCCAGCGCCTGGCGCTGCTCGCGCGGGCGCCCGACCTCGATCCCGGCTGGCACCCCCGCCGCCTCCAGCTGCTCCGCCAACTGGGTCCGATAACGGCCGTCCGTGAGAACCGTCACCGAGTCCGGCGTTACCAGCACCATTCCGGCGCTGCCGGTGAATGCGGTCAGGTAGCTCACGTTGATGAGGCTGGTCACCAGCAAGGCGTCGATCCCAGCCTCCGCAAAGCGGCTCCGCAGCCGACCCAGGCGCCCCGCCACGTCCATGTCTGGCTGGTCCATGCCCGCCAGGCTAAGCGCCTCGCGCGATTCCCAGTCAAATATCAGGTGGGTCTCAGCAGGCTCCCAGCAGTGCGCGCAAGCATCTCTTGGCGATGACCGCCACCACCCGCGCCAAGCAGGCTCGCCGCCGCCTGATCCTCGCCCTGGCCGCGGCCGTGGTGGCAGCCGGAGGGGTCGCCGGAGGCCTGATCGCCACAGGCTCCAGCCCCGCTGGCGGCGCGACCGCACAGAGAACCCGGACGGTGGCAGCCGCCATCGGAACCCTGAAGCAGACCGTCTCCACAACGGGCACCATCGCGCCTGCCCAGGTTGATGACCTGTCGTTCCCGGTATCTGGGCAGGTCACAGCAGTTGACGTCTCGGTCGGGCAAACCGTGAGAGCGGGACAGACGCTGGCGACGATCGGGACCGCGTCTCTGAGCGACACAGTTGCGGCGGCCCAGGCGAATCTAACGGCCGCTGAGTCCACCTTGTCCTCAGCCGAGGCAGCGGGGGGCTCGACCGCCCAGATCACCGCCGACCAGGCTGCAGTGACCTCGGCCCAGTCCCAGCTCAGCGCGGCTCAGCAGTCACTGGCGGGCGCCACCTTGACCTCCCCCATCGCCGGGACGGTCGCTGCCGTGAACCTGAGCGTGGGAGAACAGGTGAGCGGAAGCGCCGGGTCGACCAAGGCGACCTCGGGCGGAGGCACCGCCTCCGGTGGCACCCAGATCGAGGTGATCGGCACCGGCTCGTGGGTGGTGACCGGCACGATCACCGACACCGAGGTCAGCCAGGTGAGAGATGGCGACCAGGCCACGATCGCTCTGGCCGGATCCAGCTCCCCGGTCTACGGCCTGGTTGCCCAGGTCGGACTGATCGCCACCGACACCGACGGAGTGGCCAGCTTCCCATTCACAATCGACGTGACCGGCTCGCCGGCGGGACTCTACGATGGGATCACCGCGGATGTGAGCATCACAACGAGGGAGCTTGCCAACGTGCTCACCGTGCCCACGGCAGCGCTCCACGAGGTGGACGGTCACAGTGTGGTCTACGAGATGTCCGGCGGAAAGCAGGTCGCTCACACCGTGACCACGGGTCAGAGCGAGGGCGGGCTCAGCCAGATCACCTCCGGCCTTAGCCCCGGAACCGACGTTGTCGTGCCCGTTGTGGGACGTGGTCCCGGCGCTGCCGGCAGGACCACTAATGGCAGGGCCGGGGGCTTCGGTGGCGCTGGGGGTCTCGGTGGCGCCGGGGCACGGGGTCTCGGTGGCGCCGGGGCACGGGGTCTCGGCGGCGCTGGCGCACGGGGTCTCGGCGGCGCTGCGAGCGCTCTCGGCGGCGGCTGATGGCACCGACACCGATGAGCTCAGAGCTTTCGCCTCCTGTTCCACCCGTCATCCAGCTGGTCGACGTCACCAAGACCTACAACCTGGGTAAGGTGCAGGTCCAGGCCCTCCGGGGGGTGTCGTTATCCATAGGCACGGGGGAGCTCACCGCCATCATGGGGCCGTCGGGCTCGGGCAAGTCGACCCTCATGCACATCCTGGGGTGCCTGGACGTTCCCAGCGCTGGCAGCTACCTGCTCGGAGGGACGGACGTGTCAGGCATGAGCGAAGCCGAGCTGGCGCAGGTTCGCAACGTCAGGATCGGCTTCGTCTTCCAGCAGTTCAACCTGCTGGCCTCCATGTCAGCCTGGCACAACGTCGAGCTCCCTCTGACCTACGCCGGTGTAAGCCGGGCCGAGCGTCGGCGGCGAGCCCTGGCATCCCTCGAGGCGGTGGGGCTGGCCGACAGGGCCAACCACCGCCCGGGCGAGCTTTCGGGCGGCCAGCAGCAACGTGTGGCGATGGCCCGGGCCCTGGTCGGGGACCCCACGCTGATCCTGGCCGACGAGCCGACAGGCAACCTCGACTCCGAATCGAGCGAGGAGATTCTCGTGCTGCTCCGCCAGCTCAACGAGACCGGCAGGACGGTGGTGCTCATAAGCCATGACACCGAGGTGGCCGCCTCCGCCACTCGCCTGCTGCGCCTGCGAGATGGGCGGGTCCAATCCGACACGGCGAATCCGAACCCCCCCGATGCGGCGGTCGATCTTTGAGCTGGATCGAGACCCTGCGCACGGGCATTGGCGCCATCGTGAGCCACCGCTTGCGCTCGGCCCTGACCATGCTCGGGGTGCTCATCGGCATAGCCGCGGTGATGCTCACGGTTGGCCTGGGTGAGGGGGCGCAAGCCAAGGTGACCTCAGAGGTGGCTTCCCTCGGGAGCAACCTGTTGGTCGTATCGCCTGGTAGCACGACCACCTTGGCGGGAATCCGTGGGGGACTGGGGTCTGCGTCGACCCTGACCATGAGCGATGCCAACGCTCTTGACTCCAAGCTGAACGCGCCGGACATCGCCGCCGTCGCTCCCACCAACCAGAGCTCCGCTGTGCTCACCACCGCTGCCGGGGTCACCTGGACAACCCGTGTAGTGGGAAGCACCCCGAGCTGGCTGCCGGTGAGAAACCGCACAACGACCGAGGGCAGCTTTTTCACCCAAGCGGACGAGGCCAACGGGGCAGCCGTGGTGATCCTGGCGTCGGCGACGGCCCAAGAGCTGTTTGGCGCATCCGACCCCGTCGGCCAGACTGTGAGCATCTCCGGCGTCCCCCTGACGGTCGAGGGGGTGCTCAACTCGGTGGGGTCGTCCTCGACCACCAACGAGGACGACCAGGCAATCGTGCCCATGACGACCTACGACAACCTGCTCTTCGGGAGCAGCGGCGGAACGGTCTCCTCGATCCTCCTCGAAGGCAGGTCGTCGGCCACCCTGACCGCGGCGTACCAGGAGGCCGACGACACATTGTTGGCGCTTCACAACATCACCACACCTGCTGGCGCGGACTTCACCATCACAACTCAGCAATCGGTCCTCTCAGCGGCCGGCTCCGTGACCAGGACCCTCACTGTGCTGCTGGCGGGCATCGCAGCGATATCCCTTCTAGTCGGAGGCATTGGCGTCATGAACATCATGCTCGTGTCGGTCACCGAGCGCGTGCGCGAGATCGGCTTGCGCAAGGCCCTGGGCGCCACTCCCCATCTGATTCGCCGTCAGTTCATGGTCGAGGCATCGATCCTCGGTATGGTTGGAGGCATCCTGGGAGTCGCCCTGGGCATCCTCGGGGCAATCCTCCTCCCTTACGTCATCTCTGATCCCATCGACATATCCCCGACCGCCGCCATCGGGGCGGTAGTGGTGGCCATGCTCATCGGCCTTGGATTTGGCGTCTACCCGGCCAGCCGAGCGGCGCGCTTGGCACCCATAGACGCGCTGCGCAGCGAATGAGGACGGGCATGAGAACTGCAAAATCGCTCGTGCTGGTTGGGACGCTGTGCGGCGTCGGCTTGGCCGCATGCGGGGCAGGTGGCAGCACTAATGCCGCCGGCAGCACTAATGCCGCCGGCGGCACGACTACCACCACGCGCACCGCTGTCGCACCCGCCTCTCGACCGGGCGCATCGGGAACCTTGGCAGCCATATCGGGCAGCACCTTGGAGGTCCAGAACCCGACCAGCGGGCAGGTGACCGTGATCCTCACCAAGTCAACCGTGATAAGCCAGACCGTCACTGCGACCGCCGCCCAGGTCGTGGTCGGCGCGTGCGTGTCGGCCACCGGCACCACTGCCAGGTCAGGCGCGATCACAGCACGGACTGTGACCATCTCCACGCCAAGCTCCCGCGAGTGCACCAGGACAGGACCGCACCATACCGGCGGGACGTTCCTCAGGAGGACCACCGGCTCCACCTTCTCTGCGGCAAACCGCTCCGGCGTGTCAGCGGGGTTTGGATCTGCTTTCGGCAAGGTGACCGCGACCGCCAGGACCAGCTTCATTGTGCGCGGCACCAGGCGGTCGGCGACCACGGCCTCGACCACCGTGGACGAGACCGCATCTACCACCTACACCAAGCTGACGGCGGGCAGTGCGGCGACACTCAAGGTCGGTGACTGCGTGAGGGCGATCGGTTCCACCAGCTCGATCGGATCCGTGACGGCAAGAAAGCTGAACGTTCGCCCCGCCGGGCCAGGCGGCTGCACCACGCCGGCATTCGGGGGCGCTGGTCGTCGGGGCTTCGGCGGCTTAGGTGGTGGCGCCGGCGCCACCACCCCGACA
>JAVKSL010000070.1:0-14122 GCA_039583695.1 Acidimicrobiales bacterium
GTCCTGCGTCAAGCAGACCTACCGACCACTGCGGTAGCCTGTGGGGCGGGCGCACCCTGCGATTCGACTACGCCTGATTCCCTATGGAGGATCTTTTGTCAAGAGCCTTGGTTGATCACACATATGTTCGCCAAGAAGCGGATCCAGGCCTTGAGGCGGCTGGGTCTCGTCGGTGAGGTCAACAATCTCCGTCGGGTCTGGTCGGAGCCGTCTTCCTCGCCCTCCACGGGGCTGGCCCGGGGTGTCCTCGGCCACGCCCGCCTTGCGATGGCGGTAGGCCCGCTGACGACACGCTGGGTCACAGAATCGAGCCGGGGAGCCGACTCCTGGCCTGTGGTAGATCGCCTCCACTTTCGTGCACACGTAGCGTCCACACGCGCCCACAGTTGAAGCCCTCCCGGGGAGGTCGCTGCGAAGCGTCACTCATTGCGGCAGCCGAACCCGGGCCCAGATGTGTTGTCGGGCTGTCGTCGAGGTTCTCGGTCCCAAGCGTCACGCATGCGGGGGCCCCGACCGGTTCAAGCAGGGATTGGCAGTCATCCTCGGGCGCTGGCGGGGTTGCACCGGCGCCACGACGGGCGAGTGGGTCCCAAGCGTCACGCATTTGTCCCTTGGGTGGGTATGGTCTTGACGACTCAGCCGGCCAGGGCCGAAGATGGGCGGTGGGGAAGGTCGCCCCGTTGGCCTGCGCTTCGAGCGCTCTCGGAGCGAGGCCGGTAAAGGAGGCGAAGTCCTTGCCCCGAGCGAACCGGGACGGGTCACCCATGATGGCCACCAGGGCGGGACCGCCGACCTCGCCAAAACCGGGCAGCGAGCGGGCAAGACCGCCCACCTCGGTGTAGCGATAGGCGTGCTCGCGAGCTGGCGCATGAGCCTCCAACTCGACGCCGATGGCCCGCAGGAGACGGACCTCGGTGGCCACCTCGGCAGCCATGTCGGCGAACGCAACGGCTGGGTGACCCCCATACAGCTCGATCGCCGCCTCCGCAGCACTGATCCATTCAGCTGCCCGCTCGGTGCCTTGATGGCCCCTGGACTCCTTGGCGACGAGGGCACCAAGCCGCTTGACACCGACTTTTACCAGCACACTCGGATCAGCCCAGCGCTGCAGCACTGCCAGCTCGGTGGCACCGAGATCGCCTCCGAGCGGGGTCATTGGCATCAGCTGGCGAACCAGGCCCTTGATCCGGACCTTGTGGATGCTGGCTTCACGAGTCAAACGATCCGTGGTCCTCACCCGTCGGTCCAAGCTGGCGGCCTCAGCTCGCTGCAGGCGAAGCGCCTGCAGCCCGGCCGGGTCCACCAGGCCCAGCCGGGCGAGGGTGTCGGCGTCGATCCCGTTGGTCTTGGTGTGTCGAGAGAAGAACTTTGCGCAGGTCCGACGACTTTGCCGAGCTCACCCTGTATACCAGGTGGGCCCGGCTGATGAAACACTGCGATCGGCATCCAGGCTGGTCCGGTCGGTTCGATGATCACCTCCAAACGCGTTCCCACCGGTGCGCCAGCGAGCGCTGCGGTCTCGACGGCGGCCAGGCTCTCGGTCGTTGGCCAGCACTTGCGCTTGGCGATGGTCTCGCCGCACTCATCGAGCAACCTGACCGTGTGAGCGCTGGCGATACCGAGGTCGATTCCCACCAGTCGTCTGTGTCGCATCTCGTCTCCTTCGCGTAGTCGTGTCGGTTCCACCGGGCTCGCCCGCAGGAGCGACGCTCATCTTCGGCCACGGTCCCAAGGAGACACGCCCAACCGACGGCTCCCATTCATGTGCTGCAAACGGGTCCGGCCTCGGTGGGCCTTCCCACTTCCCTCATCCGGGGCATCCGTGGTCGGGCCGGGTGTGGCAATCAGAGCTACGGGGCCAGGTTCCTTGCGGGCCTCCCCCAGAAGTCGTCTCAACGCCACCCCCCGGACCAGCCGGAAAGACTATGCAACCCTGGGACCACGGCGCTTGTCAAGCACCGGTGTCCCTTACATGAAACTGGGGTGGAATTCCTGGCTGCGGGAATTGGGGCTAACCGGCGGGTGGGCCGTACACTCTTGGACGACGAGGTGGCCGCCATCATCGCCCTCTACCGGGCGTTCTCCCGGCGGGGCTCCTTGAGTTCCTTGGCATCGTCAGCTTTGAGGGCTCCGTACTGGTTGCGCCACCGATGGCAAGTCGCCGAGCTCCAGCTGGCGGGCGACCTTTTCGATGGTCTTGTCCTGGGCCAAGAGCTTGTCGCCCTCGGCCAGCTTGCCGATGATCTGCTCGGGCGTGTGCCGACGTGTTTTCATGGCTGTCCTCCTGCCCCCATTCTGGGGTGTCGGACTCGCCCATGTGCTGGACCACTCTCAGGGGGTCACGCCAAACCAGGTGAGCTCGCCCACCTTGGTCCAGCGGCGCGCGTCGTAGCGGACTGAAACAGGATGAAGCCGAGGGCTCGAGCACCGAAGCCAGGCGGTGGCCACTCGAACCCCGAAGCGCTCGGACCTGCAGCACGACAAGCCTGCGTTCGCTAATAGCCCAGAGCCATGGCCAGGCGCATCAAGGTCTCGTTGCTTCCCCTCCCAGCAAGCAGCACCGAGGAGCGCGTCCCGTTCAGGCAGAGAATATGGATATTGCCATTGGCAGCGTTCCAAGCCATCGCGTTGGATTGGTGAAGCATCGTGGCGTCAAGGGGTACCGCGAACGGCGTGCTCGACACGGCCGCCACCGCGTCTGTGGGCCATGCTTGGTACCGTGTGAGACGAAGCACCTGGCCCTGTGTCGTCATGGTCACCGGGGCACCCAACTGGCGCGGACCCTCGCTCGGCGCAGAATCCGCAGAGGGCTTGACAGGGCTGGGCAGTGTCTTTGCCATGCCTACCACTGCGTCGATGGCCGCGAATCGCTGCGCTGGGACGACGGGCGTTCCGAGAATGCTCAGGAAAAGCAGGCCACCCGCCACAAAGGTGGTGGCGAACAGAGCTCCAACCAACCTGGCCGACACTCGGGGAAGAGGCCGAGTGGCTTCTGTCGGCTCCGCCAGCTCCACCACAAGGCGCACTCGATCTACCAGCGCAGGCAAAACGGTCCTCCGAAGCGTACCGGCGAGATGCCGACCTTCTCGATCCTCCTCCAAGGCGCGCCAGCAGGCGTCACACGAGAGCAGATGGATGTCAAATGCCTCCCTCTGGCTCATATCCAGGTCTCTGGCTAGGAATGAGACCAGCCTGGCCTCATGGTCTCTCACGGCTCATCCCTTCATGTTCGAGGAGCTGGGCCAGTCCACGCCGACCGCGGTGAACACGGGCAAGCACCGTGCCCCTGGGACATCCCATAACTTCGGCCGCCTCCCTGGCGGTCAATCCGCAGATGTCCACCAGGGCCAGGCTTAGGCGCTGCTCGAGCGGAAGACGCGCTATTGCCCGGGCGACGGCGCGTCTCTCTACGCTTGCCAGTGCCAGGTCCCCGACGTTTTCGGATCCGGCCATGTCTAGGCCCACATTTGGATCAAGAATCTCGCGGGGTCGCCGCCCGAGTCGACGTACCTCGGAGCGGCCCAGGTTGAGGCATATGGCGACGAGCCACGATCGAGTGCAAGCTCCCCTATGGGAGGCGAATGCCGCATAGGCGTGCAGATAGGTCTCCTGCACAAGATCCTCTGCCTGCCAACGATCTGCGGCCAGGTGACAGGCCAGGTTGTAGATGACATCGGCATGCGGCAGGGTCGCCTCGAGAAACTGCCGGTGATCGCCTCCTACGCTCATCTGGCCTTGCTCTTCTCGCCAAACATGGCCCACTTCCTACGAGGGAGACGTCTTGTGCCCGAAGGGGCACGTGGAAGATTGGCCCTGGGCGAGCACGGGAGGCGATTTCAACGGCGTGACATTGACTCTAGGTGGCCGCAGGCCGAGGTGTCAGGGATCGCGACCGAGCGCCGTTGAGGTGGCGGTGGAACACGAGCCCGAAGGTGGCGCCGAAGAGGAGATGGCCGACGAAAAAGGCGCCGTGCGATGTGAAGCTCACCATCGACGGGTCCACCAATGGTAGGACTGCGTACATCATGATGACGTAGAGGAGAGCGCCTCCGATTGTTGACGCCACGACAAAACCCCTCAATGTCTTGATCCAGGGGAGTCCAGCCCGAATCAGGCCGCCAAGAGCCAAGGCGAAGGCAACCCCGACAAGCGCCGCCACGGCTAGGTTCAAGAGCCCACCCACCACTGCGTGGCTGGGGATGATAGTGGTGCCCATGGTCATCACATTGTGGCTCGCTTTCATGGAGCCCGCCATGCTGGAGCCCGCCATGCTGGAGCCCGCCATGCCCTGCTGGCCGTAGATGATCGAAGCGAAGCAATTGGAGAACACCGAGGCGAACCCAGTGCCCGTGAGCGCGTAGTAGAGCATCATCCACAGGCCGAGGACCACCCCGCCGACCAGACCGGAGCCGGCTGCCAGGCGCACGAAGCGGCGGGCTGGTCGAGTCACACCCATGGCTGTCTGCGAGTCTGACATCTACTGGGTCCTCCTCCATTGACGATTCTTGCGCGACGCGGACTTGGCGTATTGTGGTGGGCACGCACGCCCATACGAATGCAGAAGATTGGGCCTCCCTCCACCCATAGGAGACGCCGCCCAGCCCGCAATGATTGCAGCTTGGGCTGTGACAGTTGCCCGCAGGCGCGCGTGCGAGCCAACTGGATCAGCTCAGCTGGGATAGGAGGAGATGCGGTCGCCAGGGCGAGGCAGGAAGCGCGCCTGGTAGGTCAAGGCGGAATAGACATCGTTGCCCAGCACCCATCTCAGCCCGGCGTCGAAACCGGGGCTCGCCGGGTGACCGGAATACCCATTGAGGCGGGCCAGCCGTGACCCCGCACCCCGAGTGACCCTGGTCCTCAGGCGCACGGCGAAAAGGTCGACTCGATGGGACTGGCGGTGCGCAGATGCCAGATCCTTCTACGCCGACGCCTCGGCCCCTTGTGACGGACGAGCCATGACCCTCGAGCTCGCACCGGATGCTCGGCGCTCTGGACAGCCGGGCGTCCGCGGTCACCAGCAAAACGCCGAGCTTTTTTGGCCAGCGCCCCGTAGGCTGCCTCGTAGATGGTGAGGTTCTCCCGAAGGCTCCAGCACCGCGGGAGCAGTACCCGGTGGGAGAAGCGACGAGAGGGCAGGGCGATGAGGTCGGTTAGCGCCAGGTCGGCGCGTCGAGCGGCCAATTGCCCTGCCAGGACGAACCGTCTCAAGACAGAGGACACCTCGAGATCGATCAGCTCCGGAGCTGCCAGTCTCTCGCCACGGAGTCGCGACCGAGCCTGGTCGCCATCGATGCCGTTGTCCCCGAGTGCTGGAGCGAGCACGCTGGCATCAACGACGATCACGATCCTCCTGCAGCGCCTCCACGGCCTCGGAGAATGGTAACGGTACCGACCCGCCGGCCCGGCCGCCAGCTCGTTCCAAGATCTCGTCGACCGTGGGGGTCGTCGCCTCTTCGATCAGCTACGCCCGCAGATATTCCTGTAGCGACGGGTGCGCGGCGGCAGCCCGCTGCCGGAGCACTGCGTGGGTTTCGGTGGGCACATCCTTGACCCGTATGCTGGGCGCGGCGCCACTATAGCGCCAGCGGCGCCATTATGGAGGTGGGTCGAACAGGAACCTGAGGTGATCAGCCTGATCAGCGGTAACGGACTTTGCGGTCCGGCGTCGTAGCCACCACCGATTTCGGCTGAGACCGAGCCTTGCTGGCTGGCAGATACCTCTTGGTTAAACCGGTCACAAGGTGACCGCGTTTGTTCGCGATGATGGTGAGGACTGCAAGCATCCGCACCCGACCAAGGAGGCCCACTGTGCCCGGCTTCGCCAATGCCCATTCCGAAGAGCGCGACCAGCTGCTCGCCTACCTCGCCGTCCAGCGAGACCATCTTCGCAGTGCCAGCTTTGGGCTGTCCGATGCCCAGGCCCGCCTCACCTCCAGCGCCAGCGCCCTGTCGATCTCCGGGATCGTCAAGCACCTGGCCGGTGCAGAGGCATTCTGGATCGACATGGTGGCGGGACGGGCCAGGCCCTTCGACCGCTCCGCCGACTACGAGGAGGGTTTCCGGCCAGGCCCGGAGGAGTCCCTGGCCCGCCTGCTCGAGCGCTACGGGGAGGTGGCCGCCGAGACCGAGGCGGTGGTGGGCTCCCTTCCGGTCGACCACCCGGTGCCCGTACCCAAGGACGTGCCCTGGTTTCCCAAGGACCTGGAGGCCTGGCCGTTGCGCTGGGTCCTGCTGCACCTGATCGAGGAGACGGCCCGCCACGCCGGGCACGCCGACATCGTGCGGGAGTCCATCGACGGTGCCACCTGGCTGCCGTTGATGTATGCCGCCGAGGGCCTGCCCCCCAACCCGTGGATCAAGCCTTGGGAGCCAGCAGGCTCCTGAGCCCGGGTTTTCGCCAGCCCCGCCAGGCCCGCCAGCCCCGCCAGCCCCGCCAGCCCCGCCAGCCCCGCCAGCCCGGGTTTTCGCCAGCCCCGCCAGCCCCGCCAGGCCCGCCAGGCCCGCCAGGCCCGCCAGCCCCGCCAGCCCCGCCAGCCCCGCCAGCCCCGCCAGCCCCGCCAGGCTCCACCCTTGCTGGCCGGCCCCCCCAGCGGGCTCAGCCTCCGGCGATGGCCCCGAGGACGATGAACGGCTCCCTCCCCGAGGCGATGGCCGGGGGCAGCGGCCCGTCGGGATCTTCGTGGGAGACGTCAGCCTCGTCGGCGTAGAAGCGCAGGAACGGTCGGCGCCGGCCGGTCTGGGGATCCCGGATCGTGCCCCGCAGGGCCGGGTAGGTGGCTTCTAGCGAGTCGATCACACCGCGCTGGGTGGCTTCCACGCCATCGGGCAGCACCACTTCGGCCCCGCCGCAAGCGAGGGCACGCAGCTGGGCGGGGAGCACGACCCGGATCACGGCAGGGTCTGCACCTCCACCGACAGGACTCGGGGCAGGTTGGCGAGGATAGGCCTCCAGCTCGCCCCCTCGTCCGCCGAGGTGTAGACCGTCCCGCCGGTGGTCCCGAAATACAGCCCGCAGGGCTCGAGGCGATCCAGCGCCAGGGCGTCGCGGAGCACGTTGACGTAGCAGTCGCGCTGGGGCAGGCCCGAGCCGAGCGGCTCCCACTCGTTGCCGCCGCTGCGGCTGCGGTACACCCGCAGGCATCCCCCGGGCGGGTAGTGCTCCGAGTCGCTGGTGATGGGTATCACGTACACGGTGTCGGGCTCGTGGGCGTGAACCTCGACCACGAATCCGAAATCGCTGGGCAGGTCCCCGCTCACCTCTCGCCACGATCCGCCGCCGTCGTCGCTGCGCATCACGTCCCAGTGCTTCTGCATGAAGATGACCTGCGGGCGGTCGGGGTGCACCGCCAGGTGGTGCACGCAGTGACCGACCTCGGCGTCGGGGGAGGGCAGGTACTCGGAATGAAGACCGTGGTTTGCCGGCCTCCATGCCCCGCCTCCGTCGTCGCTGCGGAACACCCCGGCCGCCGAGACAGCCACCAGCTGCGGGGCCGCGCCAGCGGGGTCGAGCAGGATGGTGTGTAGGCACATCCCGCCGGCGCCGGGCGACCAGGCCGCGCCGGTGTCCTGCTCGCGCAATCCGGACAGCTCTCGCCAGGTAGCTCCGGCATCGTCGGAGCGGAACAGGGCGGCGTCCTCCACCCCGGCAAAGACCACGTCGGCATCTGTGTGGGCGGGCTCGAAGTGCCAGACCCGGGTGAACGACCAGGGACGCGGGGTGCCGTCGTAGAACTGGTGGGTCCCCGGTGTGCCTTCATAGGTGAACTGGTTGCCGATGGGCTCCCAGGTCGCCCCGCCGTCGTCCGAGCGCTGGATCACCTGGCCGAACCACCCCTTGGACTGGGAGGCGTAAAGTCGTTCAGGGTCCGCGGGGGAGCCCTTCACGTGGTAGACCTCCCAGCCGCCGAAGTGCGGGCCGGCCACGCTCCAGTCGCGCCGGGCGCCGTCGGCGCTCAGGATGAAGGCCCCTTTCGCGGTGCCCACAAGGACCCGGACTCGGCTCATCGTGCGCCTGACGCCTTGGTTGTGTGCAGCTTGAGCTGGGCGCCTGCGGGGTCGGCCACGGTGGCGAGCGGCCCCCAGGGGGTGTCGTGGACGTCGGCGATCACCGCACCGCCGAGGGCCTCGACCCGGCATAGCGCGGCGGGAACCTCGGCGACCTCCCAGTAAACGGACCACTGTGAGGGCTCACCCTCAGCCAGGAACGCCGACGCGTCCATTATCCCGGCCAGGTCGCCCTCGCCGGCGGGGTTGCGCATTGTCGTGTAGCGGAACTCGTCCGAGTCCCCGATCACCCTGGTCTCCCAGCCGAACACGCTCTGGTAGAAGGCCACAGCCGCAGCGTGGTCACGGGTCAGCAGCTCGAACCAGCTCGGGGCTCCAGGCTCGGCCAGCACGCTGAACCCGTGGAAGGTCGCCGGCTGCCAGGCGCCGAGGTGGGCACCGGTCGGGTCGACCAGCAAGGCTTGGGTGCCCAGGTCGCCGACCTGCATGGCTGGGTAGACGACCTGGCCGCCGCCGGCTTCGGTGGCCTCGACAACCCTGGCGATGTCGTCGGTGGCCAGGTAGACCTTCCAGGCGTCGGTAGCCTTGACGTCTCCCATGTCCCCCATGGCCCCAGCGACGGGGATGCCCTCCCGGGTGAACAGGAAGTACCCGCCGAACTCGGCTTGGGCCTCGCCGGCCTCCCAGCCGAACAGCTCGCCGTAGAAGCGGCGGCTGGTCTCGACGTCGGAGGTGAACAGGTCCGCCCAGCAGGGCGATCCGGTCGGTGCAACGCTGCGGGAGGTCATGGGTGGCTCCTTGTCGGTTTATCGGGGCGCAGGGGCTGAGTCGGTTAACTGCTCCGACTGGACCGGGGCACGAAAGTCATCGCTCACCGGAACAATTTTTCTAACCTTATAGTTGAGCACCGCCTCCAGAGTACGGAGGACTTCCACCAGGTCTTGCTGGTCGACCATCACCTGGTGTACGTCCTTGTAGGAGTCGGGGTGCTCGTCGAGCGGGGCACCGGCACGATCGGCCAGCCAGGTGCGCCCGGACATGGCCTCAGCCAGCAAGTCGGTGGTCAGCTCACGCCGCGCCTTGGTCCGAGACATCCGCCGGCCGGCTCCGTGCGCGTACGAGCGCCACGAGGACAGCTCGCCCTTGCCGGCCACGATGAATGTCGAGGTCCCCATCGACCCGGGGATGATGCCCATGTCTCCCCGCTCGGCCCCGATGGCACCCTTGCGGGTGACCCACACCTCGGTGCCCCCGTGGACCTCTATGGCGGCGACGTTGTGGTGGCAGTCCACCCTGGACACGGCCTGGCCACTGCCGATCCCCCGGCTGCCGGAGTGCAACGCGATCCAAACATGGCCGCCCTTGTCAAGGCTCACCTCCACGAAGGTGGTTCCCCGAGCCGAGCGTGCCGAGCTGGTTTGAGCGCCCGAGAGGTCTGCTTGTCGTAGGATACCAGCGCTGCCGTGGCAGGGACGGCGATTTTAATGGTGGTCCTAGACGGGAGGTAGGCCAAGCAAGCTCGCAAGGTTCCCCGAACGTTCTTCGCCGACCGGAGAAGGAGGAACGATCACCAGACCACCGGACCTGGGACGTCCGGGGTCAGGCCAGGTCGAATCGATCGAGGTTCATCACCTTGTCCCACGCGGCAGCGAAGTCGCGCACGAACTTCTCCTTCGAGTCGTCGCTCGCGTAGACCTCCGCGAGAGCGCGCAGCTCGGAGTTCGACCCGAAGACGAGGTCGACGCGGCCGGCGGTCCACCGGACCTCACCAGTGGCAGAGTCGCGACCCTCGAAGGTCGCCGCGTCCTCGGAGGTCGGGCTCCAGGTGGTGCCCAGGTCGAGCAGGTTCACGAAGAAGTCGTTGGTGAGCGATCCGGGTCGTGTCGTGAGAACGCCCAGGGGACTGTGCTTGGTGTTCGCACCCAGGACGCGCAGGCCACCGACGAGGACCGTCATCTCGGGGGCGCTCAGGGTCAGCAGGTTGGCGCGGTCGAGAAGCAGGTGCTCAGCCGGCAGCCGGTGGCCCTTCCCTTTGTAATTGCGGAACCCGTCGGCGGTCGGCTCGAGCACCGCGAAGGACTCCACGTCGGTCTGGTCCTGCGACGCGTCCGTGCGTCCCGGCTTGAAGGGTACCTGGACGTCATGACCAGCGTTCGTGGCCGCCTGCTCGACGGCGGCGCAACCGCCGAGCACGATCAAGTCGGCGAGCGAGACCTGCTTCCCGCCGGTCTGCGCGCGGTTGAACGCCTCCTGAATACCCTCCAGGGTGCGCAGCACGGTTGCCAGCTCGCCGGGGTCGTTGACCTCCCACCCGCTCTGCGGCTCGAGGCGTAGGCGCGCCCCGTTGGCGCCACCGCGCTTGTCGCTGCCCCGGAACGTCGACGCTGACGCCCACGCGGTGGAGACCAGCTGGGAGATGGACAGCCCCGAGGTGAGGATCTGGTCCTTGAGGGTGGCGACGTCCTCCGCCCCGATGAGCTCGTAGGTCACGGCGGGGACGGGGTCCTGCCACAGCAGCGTCTCCTTGGGAACCAGCGGCCCGAGGTAACGCGCCACGGGCCCCATGTCACGGTGCGTCAGCTTGAACCAGGCCCGGGCGAAGGCGTCGGCGAGCTCGTCGGGGTGCTCGAGGAAGCGGCGCGAGATCTGCTCGTAGACCGGGTCCACCCGCAGAGCGAGGTCGGTCGTCGCCATCATCGGGGCGTGCGTGCGCGATGGGTCGTGGGCGTCAGGCACGGCGTCCACGGCGGCTCCTCCCTTCGGAGCCCACTGCTGGGCGCCAGCGGGGCTTTTCACGAGCTCCCACTCGTAGCCGAACAGCGTCTCGAAGTAGCTGTTGTCCCACGTCACCGGCGTGGGCGTCCACGCACCCTCGAGCCCGCTGCTGATCGTGTCCCCGCCCTTGCCGGTGCCGTAGCTGCTCCGCCAGCCAAGGCCCTGCTCCTCCAGCGGGGCGCCCTCGGGCTCGGGGCCGACGTGGTCTTTTGGGTTGGCCGCGCCGTGGGTCTTGCCGAACGTGTGGCCGCCGGCGATCAGCGCGACCGTCTCCTCGTCGTTCATCGCCATGCGGCGGAACGTCTCGCGGATGTCCCGAGCCGAGGAGAGCGGGTCCGCGGTGCCGTTGGGGCCCTCCGGGTTCACGTAGATGAGACCCATCTGAACCGCGGCAAGCGGGTCCTCGAGCTCCCGGTCGCCGGTGTAGCGCTCGTCGCCGAGCCAGGTGTCCTCGGGGCCCCAGTAGACGTCCTCGTCAGGCTCCCAGACGTCCACGCGACCGCCTCCGAAACCGAAGGTCGTGAAGCCCATGGTCTCTAGGGCCCGGTTGCCGGCGAAGACGATCAGGTCTGCCCACGAGATCTTGCGGCCGTGCTTCTTTTTGACCGGCCAGAGCAGCCTGCGGGCCTTGTCGAGGTTCACGTTGTCGGGCCAGCTGTTGATGGGCGCGAAGCGCTGCATGGCGGTGCCGGCCCCTCCGCGCCCGTCGCTGATGCGGTACGTGCCCGCGCTGTGCCACGCCATACGTATGAAGAACGGGCCGTAGTGGCCGTAGTCGGCGGGCCACCAGGCCTGCGAGGTCGTCATGAGCTCGTCGACGTCCCGGGTCAGGGCGTCGAGGTCGAGGGTGTTGAACTCCGCGGCGTAGTCGAAGTCCTCGCCCATGGGATTGGCCACGGCGGGGTGCTTACGGAGGATCTTCAGGTTGAGCTGGTTGGGCCACCAGTCGCGGTTTCCCGCGCCCTGGGTCGGGTGGTTGCGGCGAGCGGACGAGACTGGGCAACCGCCTTCGCTCTCCTCCGAGCTCATCTCTCCGACAACTGCATCGTGGTGCTTGGGCACGGGATTCCTTTCGGGACGTGGTGGATCGGTGGTGATCAGGAGCTGTGTTGCCGATGGGCTGTGGGCGCTGCGCAGTCGGGGCACAGGCCCCAGTAGGTAACCTCGGCCTCGTCGATCGCGAAGCCCTGCTCCTCGGACGCGGTCAGGCAGGGCGTGTAGCCGACTGCGCAGTCGACGTCGGCGACGACACCGCACGACCGGCACACGACGTGGTGGTGGTTGTCACCGACCCGCGCCTCGTAGCGTGCGACGGAGCCGGCCGGCTCGATGCGTCGTACCAAGCCCGCGGTGGTCAGCGCGCGCAGCACGTTGTAGACAGCTTGGTGGGACACCTCACCCAGGTCCTCGCGCACGGCACGGATGATCGAGTCCGTGTCCGCGTGCGGATGCTCGTGCACCGCGGCGAGCACGGAGAGCCGAGGACGTGTCACCCGCAGAGCGCCCTGGCGCAACAAATGCTCGAACGCCGACGGCGAGGGCACGCTCCGAGTCTAACCCTCTTTCTGGAATAAGTCAAGATAAGCCCGCCGCGTCCTAGCTAGTCAGCACGGTTCAAAAGGGGAGTCAACGAAGGCATCCTCGATGTCCTCCTTGAACTCGACCAGCGTACCGCCGCCCTCGGTGACGGCCTCTCGCACCGCTTGCACGTGCCGGGCGACCCTCCATGGGCCCCGGGCCGGCCACGGCATTGCCGGTGCGCTTCGACGCGAAGCTTTGCCGAGCCATCGATCGCCGAGCCGAGGCCGAAGGTGTCCAGTGCCGGTGAGGTGGTCCGACGAGCGCTTCGCGGGTACCTGCGGAGCGCTTGGGGCGTCTGGAGGCGGCGGCGTAGCCTGGACTGCCGAATCGCAGAGAGTGCAGAGACAACTGTCGAGCCCGGTCAGGGGGTATCGGTGGTGCGCGCGGCGGTGAGGACGAGGGTGGCGTAGCTCATCGTGAAGCTGCCTCCCACCGCGTCGACGGCGGAGCCGATACCTTCCAGCAGCTCGTCGAGGTTGCCCGCCGGGAACCAGCTGTGGCCGCCGAAGGTCGGCACTTGGTCTAGCCACTCCTCGCGGGTGTAGGCCCGCGAACAGTCGAAGCGCCACTGCTCCGGCTCGCCAAAGGATTGTACCTCACGCATCCCCTCGGAGGCCTTGGCCACCTGCACCGAGTACGTCTCCACCTCGCCGGACATCCCCCTGGAGAACGGGGAGCCGGGCAGCACACGGGGGAACGCTGCGAAGGCCTCCCCAAGCTGTGAAGGGAGCTGGAAGCAGTTCCAGAACACCACCAGGCGCCCGCGGGGCCGAAGCACACCGGCCGCCTTGGCTGCGCCGACGACCGGGTCCACCCAATGCCAGGCCTGCCCGGCGACGACCGCTTCGAATCTCCGCCCAGCGGGGGCCCAGTCCTCGATCTTCGCCACCTCGACCTCGAACCCGTGCTGTCCTGCGCGCACGGCCATCCTTGCGTCGGGGTCAATGCGAGCACCGGCACCCAGCTCCTTGGAACTGCCAGGCCGCGATGCCAGTGCTGATGCCGACATCGAGCAGGTCGGGCCCGGGGCTGGCAGCGACGATCGCCTGTCGAGTGGCGCCGAACCGAGAGAAGGAGAGGCACGGTGCCGACGGGGATAGCCCTTCGCGACGCCCGCGAACAGCTCTTCGAGGCTGCTAAGCGAGTCCTGCTCCGAGACGGGCCGAACGGCTTGACCAGCCGGGCGCTCACCTCCGAGGCGGGGGTCGCCAAGGGCGTGCTGCACCGGCACTTTGTCGACTTCGACGCCTTTCTCGCCGAGTTCGTGGCCCACCGCATCGCCCGGCTCGACCACCAGGCCGCCGCCCCTGCGGGACTCCGCCGGGACAGCCACCGTCGCCGACAACCTCACCGGCGCGCTGATGACGCTGTTCTCCTCGGTCGCGGTGGCGATCGTCGCCCTCGTGATCTCCAGGAACGGCCTGCGTGCCCGGCTTCGCCAGGTCTGGCCGACCGGCGTCCCGCTCCTCGCGGAAGCCACCGCCAACCACCTCCACACCGTTGGCCAGCCTGCCGAAACCGTAGGCCAAGAAGGCTTGCCTGAGTTGGATGGCGGCCTCCGGCCGGGACCATACCGATGTCGGTGCTAGCGACGAAGGCCGCCACCACCAGGCACTGCGCCGGAGGCGCCCGGCCAGGCGTGCCCCCGCCACCATGGCTGCTGTCAAGTGATATGGAAGCTTAGTGTGGAGTTTCGCACTCCTGAGCGCCCTGCCGACTGAGCCGACGTCGGTGACGGCCCAGCTCACGCTGCGCGGGTGAG
>JAVKSL010000071.1:0-13779 GCA_039583695.1 Acidimicrobiales bacterium
GTCGTCGGAGGGGCAGTCGTCGGAGGGGCAGTCGTCGTTGTCACTGGAACGGTTGAGGAAGCGATAGTGGTTCCGGCCGAAACGCTCACGCTGGCGTTCTTGTTTTTGACACCACCGACGGCCCCACCGATGATCCCGAGGATCAAAAGGGCCGACACGGCCCAACAGATGACCTGGACCGCGAGCGGCCATGAACGGAACTTCCGCCATGGCCCCCTCTTTGGCGGCGGCAACAGGGGGTCCGGGCCTTCGGGCACGCGGAGAATCCTACCGGTCGCCGGCTTCCTGCACGTCACGAAGCGGTACGTCGGCGTCGAGAGCGACGGTGATGAAGGCGTGGCGCAAGGTATGCGGGCCGATCGGCTTGGTGATCCCCGCCCTGCGGGCGACACGCCAGACGATCCGGGCGGCGCCGTGACGGTCGAGGCGGTGACCGTCGCCGGCGGTGAAGATCGGGCCGGCGGAACGTTCGCCGACGGCCAGGTCGACGGCGCGGGCGGTGCGAGGGGCGAGCGGAATGGTGCCGGTCTTGTTGCCCTTGCGGACGATGGTGAGGGTTCGATGTCCCTGCTGCATGCCGAGGGCTTCGATGTCGGCGCCGATCGCTTCGGACACCCGCAGCCCGTTCAGCGCCAGCAGCGAGATCAGCGCGTGCTCGTCGGCGGGGCCGAGCCCAGCGGCGACGAGGAGCGCTCCGACCTCGTTGCGGTCCAAGCCGATGGCGTGGGACTCGTAGTCTATACGTGGGCGGCAAACATGCACGGCGGGCGAGTGGGCGATCAGGCCTTCCTCTTCGGCGTAGCGGTAGAAGCCGGTCACGGTGCAGAGTCGCCGGGCGATCGTGGCTGTCGCCCGGCCTCTGGCTTCGAGCTCCCGGCCGAAGGCTTCGATGTCATTTCGGCAAACCTCGACCAAGGCAAGGTCGCGCTGGTCGCAGAAGGCGATCACGGTGGGGCCAGTTCACTGTCATCATTCCCAAACCATCGCTCACCACGCGGTCAGCAACCCGCTGGTGATATGGTGAGGCATCATCTGCCCGAGAGGGGGCGCTTTGCTGCACGACTGGTCTGGCAGGCTGTAGCGAAACCCTCTGATAAGTGCATGATGACGCCCATCTGTGCATGACCATGCAGGGGTGGATCTCTGCAGATGATAGTATGGCATATAGCTATATCCGCTGTGACCGTGAGCAGTTGTTCCTCCTGCCCCTCAGCATGTTGGATTGGCTCGATGAGGGACATCTGGCTTGGTTTGTGATCGATGCCGTTGAGCTTATTGACACAACATGTTTCCATGAGGTGCACCCCAAGGATAGCCAGGGAGGCCGGCCAGCTTACGACCCGGAGATGATGGTGGCTCTACTGCTCTATGCCTACTGCATCGGCATGCGTTCGTCACGCCAAATCGAGCAGTCCTGCCGATCCGATCTGGCCTTTCGGGTGATCTGCGCTAACGAGGTGCCTGATCACACCACTATTGCGCGCTTTCGAGCCGATAATGAGTCAGCTATCGCCTCGGTGTTCATCGAGGTGCTCAGGCTCTGTGACGCTGCCGGGCTGGCGTCGCTCGGGACCATCGCCATCGACGGGACCAAGATCGGCTCAGACGCGGCACTCGATGCGAACCACGGCTCCTCATGGATCCGCGCCGAGATCGAGTCCATTTTGGCAGACGCATCGGACACCGATGCAACCGAAGACGCCCAGGGGACGCTGTTCGACTCGATCCTTGCCGCCCCACTGCGCCGACGCGAGGGCCGCTTGGGCAGGCTCCGGGCCGCGTTGGCCAAAGTCGAAGAAGCTGAGCGAGCCGCATCGGAGACAGAGGCGCAACGGGTAAGACACGCCCAGGCCGAGGCCGAAGCTGGGCACAGGCCCAAAGGAGGGCTCCCGAAAGACCCCCACCGGGCGGCGGTGCGGGCCGAGTTGGATCTGGCGGCCACAAAGGTGCAGGCGGATCGCCATCCTGAACGTGATGACCTCGCCCGCCAGGTTGAATCTGCTCAAAGCCGGCTTGAGCGAGCCACCGAGGCGACCAGCTCAGCTGGACCGGCTACCCCGGCCAAGATTGTCGCCAACGTCACCGACCCCGAGTCAGCGATTATGAAGGCTGCCCAGGGATGGGTGCAGGGCTACAACGTCCAAGCAGGCGTGAACGAGCACCAGGTGGTCATCTCTTATGCCGCCACTACCGACCACAACGACGTGGGCCAGCTCCTCCCGATGATCGGCGCCACTCAGCGCTGCGCCGCAACGGCTGGCATACAGGCCAAGATCGGCTTGGTACTCGCTGATGCGGGCTATTGGAGCGAGGACAACGCCACCAACCCTGGCCCTGATCGGCTCATCGCGACGACCAAGGACTGGAAGCAGCGCAAGGCGGCAAGAGCACTGGGCCAGACCACCGGCCCCGCCCCGGATGAAGCATCAACCTTAGAAGCCATGGAGCACCGCCTGCGGACCCCAGAGGGCACGGTCGCTTATGCCACACGCTCGCACACCGTCGAGTCGGTCTTCGGCAATGCCAAAGAGAACCACGGCTTTCGCCGCTTCATGCGACGCGGCCTAGTCGCTGCGGAGAGCGAGACCGCTTTGATCTTCGCAACTCACAACCTGATGAAGATCTTCCACCACAACCCATCGGCGGTATTTGCAGCCTCATAGCCACTGACTAATTGCTAACGGCGGCAATGCGGTAGATTATGCGCGCCATAACTGCCCACCCCCTGTCTCCCTCTCTGGCATTCCTCGATCCACTTGCCACCCTCAGCACCCAACGGCGCCGAACACCCAGCTTCTGCATATCCATGCAGGCTCACAGGGGTTTTGCTACAGCCTGCTAAGCATTACGAGGCGACGGCACTACTTCGCGGTAGCGCGTTCCTGTTCATCATCTGCGGATCGGCTCTCGCCGTCAGTGCCGCCGGGGTGCTTCTTGTAATCGGTCTCGTGACTTCGGAGTCTGGGACGAACTCCACCCTCGTCCGCGGGGCCTTCCATGGCACTCTGGTTGGTGCCATCTTCGCGGACGCAGTCTTTCTCGTGTTCGGTTACAACGACATCGCTGCGGCGTTCGGGTGGCATCCGGTCTTGTGGACTCTCGTCGCTGCGGTGGCCCTCGCCATCCCAGTTTTCTTGGCCGTGCTCTGTGAGCCGCAGGCTTGCTTAACGAAAAAGCTGTACGATCAGGTTTGCAAGCGCGTGAAAGGAATGGTTGGTGCCGCGTTTGCTGAACTCGTCATAATGCCGGTAGTGTTCTTCCGCATCTGGTTCAGGCACGGCTTCGATGGCCGTCGCTCTTACGGTTCGGCGCTAGGGCCACTGCTGTTCACGTGCGGTTGTGCGTTCTGGGCGGGCGTGGCTTTCGCTGCTTTTATATGGATCAGCAGAACCAAGGTGGACTCGCAACGAATCGATCCTGTGGCCAAGAAGCCGACAGATGCTGGCGATGCCCGAGTGCTTGGCGACGAAGCGCCTGACGGAGCGGCACACGATGCGGTGGCCCAGCCCGAGACCCCTGGTCCGTGCCAGGAGTCACAAGCCTTGACGGGCGAGGCTGCAATGAGGGCCTCCGACACCGTGGCCTCCGACACCGTGGCCTCCGACACCGCGGCTGGCCCGTCCGATTAGGATGAATCGCCCGACACCACCACTCACAAGGTCACTCAGCTCCCCACCGTGATGGGTGACTGCGCCTATTCCGATGGCGCCACCCGAGCCCTGCTGGGCGCGCTCGGCGTGGGCGTCGTGGCCAAGGTGCCACCTATCCACAACACCTCGGGCGGCTACACCAAAGACGCCTCCGTCGTCGACCTTGGAGCCAAGACTGTCAGCTGCCCAGCGGGCCAGACCGTGCCCATGTGTTCACCAAGCGCGCCGGGGGCAAGGCCAGCTTTGGGAAACACTGCGCCACCTGTCCCCAGGCATCAGCCTGTACGTCTTCACCCAAAGGGCGCACTATCTCAGTCCACCCTCAAGAGGACTTGTTACAAATGGCCAGGGCCGATCAGCAAAACCCGGAGTGGGTCGACACATACCGGGCCTACTGTCCCGTTGTCGAACGCAAGATCAGCCATTTCACCCGACGGCCGTGGGGTGGGTGCAAGGCCAGGGTAGGAGGCCTCGCAGGATCAAGACCGACGTGTTCACGAGGGCCGGGGCGTTGAACCTGGCGCGCCTCTCGCCAAGCTTGGCCTCAGCTCGTCCAGCGGGACTTGGGCCACCGCCTGAGGCTCGAAGACCAACACAGACCTCCTTCGAAGTCCTCACAAACACCAGAGTCGGGGGGCCACGAGAGGGGGGCCACGACGACCAGTGAGGGCCGCTAAGCCCCGTCGTCTGGCCCTCCTGACTTCGAAGATGGCTTCCCGGCAAAGAGCGACTGCATCTCACTCAGAGCCAGTTGATGACTGCGGCCACCAGGAAAGACCTTACATGAGTTAGCAGCGTCCTAGACGTTGTTCCCAGGAGCCCAGTGGGGAATTACGCCGGCATCCGGCAAGCTAGGGAATAACGGCGGTGCTGACAACCGTGGCAATCAGGCCGCCGTCCACGGCGGCGACATGTGCGCCAGGCACTCCCGGTACCCCGATCCAGGGAGCCAAACAGGGAGCCAAGACCAACGTGACACCGTGATGCCCGGCGAACCACGGTGGTACATTCTCCCTGCTCAGCAGGTATATGACGATGGTCAGCGACGTCCCACGGACCCCATTCTGACCACTGGCAGGCAAGGTGATCGAGGGCGGCCGAGCAGCAGTACAGCTATGCTGGCGGCTGGGCGGGAGACGTGGCGGCACGAGCAAGATGGCTAGAAGGAGGGGGCGCCGGTGGCCAAGCGGCGTGGAAATGGCGACGGCAGCATCTACCGCGACGGGGACCGCTGGGTAGCAAAGGTCAGCGTCACGGCTTCGAATGGAACCAGGGTCCGTCGGAAGCGCTCAGCCCGGACCTACCAGGAGGCCCGGAGTACCCTGGCGGAGCTGACCAAGGCGGCTGCTGACGCTCGAACAGGGATCGTTGGCGCCGGGCAGTTTGACTGTAGGAGCCTGGCTGGACGAATGGCTGGTTACCGTCGTGCCGGGACGCGTCCACTCGCCCAACACCATCGCCAACTACACCTGGGCCGCGAGTCACATCACCAGCGAATTGGGCACCATTCGTCTCGATACCCTCACCCCCATGGATGTGGACCACCTGCTCGCGGGCAAGGCGTCCGCCGGGATGAGCCGCAACAGCGTTGCCCGTCTGCGAGCTGTCCTGGCCGACGCACTGCGCCATGCCGAACGGCGTGGCCTGGTTGGACGTAACGTGGCCACCCTCGCCATCCTTCCGGCTTGCAAGCCGCCCGCGGAGCGCCGCTCACTCACCGTGGCGGAGGGCAGGGCGCTATTGGACGCCGCCGTCGGCGACCGGCTCGAAGCCCTAGTCGCGTGCGGGCTCATGCTGGGGCTGCGGCCCGGAGAGGTGACCGGGCTGCGATGGGAGGACCTCAACCTGGAAGCCGCCACCCTCGCCGTCACGGGCTCGATCAAGCGCGAGACCGGCCCCGATGGGCGTGATCAAGTGCTTCGCCGTGGGGACGTGAAACGGTCACGGGCCGGTCGCCGTACGGTCGTGCTACCCACAACCCTCGTCGAAACGCTCCGTGCTCACCGTGGCCGCCAAGCATCGGAGCGCCAGCAGGCCGGCGAGGTATGGAGCGAAGCCGGACTCATCTTCTCGACTGAGGTGGGCACCTATCTCGATCCCTCCAACGTGCGACGGACCTTTGCTCGCATCGCCGGGCGAGCGGGACTGGACGTGGACTTTCCTTATGCCTTGCGCCACACCGCCGCCAGCCTGCTTCTCGACGCCGGCAAATCCGTCGAGGAGGTGGCCGACCTGTTGGGCGACGACCCCCGCACCATCTATCGCCACTACCGCCATCGGGTCCGCGCTCACGCGGACGCCGCGGCGGGACTGATGGACGCCATGTTCGGCGGGACCCGATGAGTTGCCAGACGGCCGAGAGGGACCCACGGTGGGTCTCGTCGAGATGTTGTCGATCTCGCTGTGGGTCCCAGTTTGGGTCCCTGGCCAACCTGCCGGTGGCTTACCACCCGCCCAAACCCCCGCCTACCTGCACTTTCGAGTGGGCCGTAGAGGACTCGAACCTCTGACCCCTTGCGCGTCATGCAAGTGCGCTACCAGACTGCGCCAACGGCCCTTGTGACTCCAACCTAGCACGCTTGCCGCCTCACCTAGCACCGAGCAACCTGGTAGCGGTTCAGGTTGCTATAAACCCCAAATCAATGCCACCTCGACCCAGCTCACCCTCCTCGGGCCACCACAGCGAGAGAGCTTGCCGGCAGCGCTACCCGGGTGCCGTCCAGGTTGACCTCGGCCTTGGAGGCGGCCAGCACCCGCCACCCCATCCCGCCGCCGGAGCCGCCGGAGCCGGAGGCCCCCGAGCCGGAGCCGCCGGAGCCGCCGGAGCCGGAGCCGGCACCGGAGGCCCCCGAGTAGGCGCCGGAGCCGGAGGCCCCCGAGCCGCACCCCACCGTCACCCCCCAGCTGCTCAGGTTGGCGACCACCGACACCCGGCCGCGCTCCATACGAAACCACCCTGCCTCCTCGTCGAAGCTGACCCGCAGCCGGTCCAGGCGACCGTCGGTGAGCTCCGGCCAGGCCCGCCGCAGGCCAAGCAGGCAGCGGACCCACTCCAACAGCGGCGAGCCCTCCACCTCCGACCAGTCCAGCTTCGACGCTTCGAAGCTGGCCAGCGCCTGGGGGTCAGGAATCTGTGAAGGGTCCCATCCGAACTTGGCGAACTCCCCCCGACGCCCTTCCCGAACGGCCGCCCCCAGAGCCGGGTCAGAGTGGTCCGTAAAGTAGAGGAACGGGCTCCGTGCTCCCCACTCCTCCCCCTGGAACAGCATCGGCACGAACGGGCCACAAAGCACCAGCCCAAGGCCCACCGCTACCCGTTCCTCACCCATCAGCGAGACGGTCCGCTCCCCCAGCGCCCGGTTCCCCACCTGGTCGTGGTCCTCCAGGTAGCCCACCAGCCTCGACCCGCTCACCCCATCCAGGACACGCCCGTGGGTCCGTCCCCGATAGCCCGACCAACGCCCTTCGTACACGTAGCCCCTGCGTAACGCCCGGGCCAGGTCCGCCATCTTGCCGAAATCGGCGTAGTACCCGGCGCGCTCCCCGGTGAGCAGCCCAAACAGAGCGTGGTGGAAGTCATCGCTCCACTGTGCATCGAGACCGTAGCCACCGACCTCGCGGGGTCGCACCAGGCGCGGGTCGTTCAGGTCGGACTCCGCGATCACGAACAGAGAGCGGCCCAGTGAGTTGGCCAGCTCGCCCACCCGGACCGCCAGCTCCTCACATATGTGGGTGGCCGAGGTGTCGACGATGGCGTGCACCGCGTCCAGGCGCAGCCCGTCGCAGTGGTAGTCCCGCAGCCACATCAGCGCATTATCGACGAAGAACGCCCTCACCTGGTCGCTCCCCGGCCCGTCGAAGTTGACCGCCGGCCCCCACGGTGTCGAGTAGCGCTCGGTGAAGTACGGCCCGAAACGAGCCAGATAGTTCCCGGCGGGGCCCAGGTGGTTGTACACCACGTCCATCACCACCGCGATCCCCCGGGCGTGGCAGGCATCCACCAGCCCCGCCAAGCCCGACGGGCCGCCGTAGGTGTGGTGCGGCGCCCACAGGTCGACCCCGTCGTACCCCCAGCCCCGGGTCCCGGAGAACTCGGCAACCGGCATCAGCTCCAGGGCGTCGACCCCGAGCGACACCAGGTGGTCCAGGCGAGAAGCGACCCCGGCGAACGTCCCCTCCGGGCTGAAAGTCCCCACGTGGCACTCGTAGACGAGGGCGGAGGGCAGGTGGATGCCCCTCCACCCCGAGTCGGTCCAGGCAAATGACGACATGTCGACCACACGGGAAGGCCCGAACACCCCCTCGGGCTGGCTCGGCGACCGGGGGTCGGGAAGTGGCTCCCCGCCATCGAGCAGGAAACGATACTCGGTGCCTGGCCCAGCCCCCGTGACCCGGCACCACCACCAGCCCCCGCCGGGCCCCGGCCGGGAATCCTGCACCGCCATGGCATGGCGGTGCCCCCCCACCTCCACCTCGACCGTCCTCGCAAATGGTGCCCAGACCCGAAAGCTGTGCATCAGGTAGACCTGGCGAGGAGAGCCACCGGAAACCTCGACAGCAGCTCCCCGACGTCCCGGCGCCCGGCTGCCACAGGATCGCCGCTGAGAACATCCACCCAGGATCCGGCAGCCAGGGCAACCGTGGTTCCGGCCAGCCTGGTGCGCAGCGCCTCGAGGATCCCGTGCCCGGCTCGCCAGCCGCCGACCAGCCTCGGGGCTACGCTCACCACCGAGCCAGCCCGGGCGAAGGCCACCACGTGCTCGGCGCCAGCACCGGACACAGCAAGTGGCTGGTAGCCCGCCCCGATGCCAAAGCACGCTGGCCGGTCGCGCCGCAGGCCCAACGCCCGGTGGATGAGATACAGCTTGGGCAGGCCTTCGGCCCTCCGGTGCCAGACGCCTTCCGGGGTCAGGTCGGCCACCTTGTCAAGGGCCGCCCTGCGCGCCCCAAAGTCGACCGGGCGGCGGTTGTCTGGATCTACCAGCGAATAGTCCCAGAGCTCGCAACCCTGGTAGATGTCGGGCACGCCGGGCACGGTGAGCTTGCACAGGACCTGGGCCAGCGAGCTCACCCAGCCAGCCTCGACCAGGTACTCCTCCACGAACCCCGATAGGTCGGAGACGAACAGGCCGTCGTCCAGGGCCGCGCGGATGAAGTCTTCCAGGGCCTGGTCATATACGACATTGGGATCGGTCCAAGAGGTATGGACCTTGGCCTCCCGGGTCGCCTTGGCCATGTAGGCCACCATCCGCTCAGCGCTTATCGGCCAGGCACCGACCAGGGTCTGATAGAAGAGGTACTCGGCCGGGGGGTCCGGGTGGTCCCCGGAGCGATGCGCTGAGTTCATGCCCATCCAGCGCCTCACTGCAGACGCCCACAGCTCGGAGATCTCCGACAGCACGTACAGCCGTGCCCGGACATCCTCCGAGCGCTTCGTGTCATGCGTCGAGGTGGCGACCATCGAGGCAGGCCATCGCTGGGCCGCCGCGGCAGCCGCCGCGTGAAACTCTCCGAGCGGGGTGGCCCAGTGTCCAGGGTCACAACCGACCTCATTCATCGCGACAAAGCGCCCGTACTCATACAAGGCGGTGTCCTCCACCCCTTTGGCCATCACCGGGGAGGTCACCTGCTGGAAGCGCAACCGCAGCTCGGCCTCGGCCGGGCCGGGCAGCGGCTCGGTGGCCAGCAGGACCCGCGCCAGCGCCTGGAAGAGGTCGGAGTCCAGCTCGGGGCGGCGACCGGCCGCCTCGGACAGGGCAGAGGAGATCTGGGCGACGTCGTCGGGGTGCGCCGCGTCGACCACGTAGGTCCGGTATACCCCCATGGAGGCGATCACCTCCTCCAGTACCGCCGCCAGCTCGGAGCGGGTGTAGTCCCGGTAGGCCCGCCAGCGCTGGCACACGGTGACGAAGAGCGACGTGAGCCGGGCCAGGTCTGCGCTCAAGGAGTCAGCCATCACCGCGTGCTTGGCGCGGTGCGCCACCTCCGCGAATGGCTCGGCTGAGCACGAGACCTCCTGCCACAGCTCGGTGAAGGGCGCCTCGCCCTGTGGATCCACGAACAGCCCACCGATCCGGGCCACCCACTCGTAGCCTGTGGTCCCTGCAACCGGCCAGGTCTCGCGCAGGGACTCCCCGGGCTCCAGGATCTTCTCCACCACCACCCACGCGCCCGAGCTCTGCTCCGCCAAGCGCTCGAGATAGCCGGCCGGGTCAGCCAGACCGTCGATGTGGTCGACCCGGAGGCCATCTATGACTCCTGATGCCAGCCAGGAAAGCACAAGGGAGTGGCTTTCTTCGAATACGGCCGGATCCTCGACTCGCATGCCGATGAGAGTGTCGATGTCGAAGAAGCGCCGGTAGTCCAGCTCCTCGCCAGCCACCCTCCAGTGGGCCAGACGATAGTTCTGGCGCTCCAGCAGGGAGTCCAGGGTGTCCGGGTCGGCATTGATCGCCGCCAGGGTCTCGTCGATGGCCTTGGCCACCACCGGATGGCGGGAGCACAGCTGGGCCAGGGCGGCGCGGAGGACCTCTTTGTCCCGGTGGCGAGCCCTCACGCTGTCGCGGTCGGTGGCCCAGGAGGGGGGTAGGTTGCCAAGGGCCGCGGCGATGCTCTCGAGTTCGTCCGCCACCTGGGAGGCGTCGGGTGCCGCGGCTCGCACGGCCGCGCTGGCTCGCTCCAGGAGGTCATCGAGTGTGGGGGGGGCCACTGGCACACACCGATCGCCATAGCGAACACAAAAGCTTCCCCCTTTGCGCTCCACCTCCAGCTCACCTGCGTCCAACACCCTGCCGTAGTGGTCGGCCAGGATGGGCAGCAGGACCGTGTTGCGCAGCTTGGCCTCGGGCGGGTCCCAGTCCACATCGAAGTAGGAGGCATACACGCTGGAGGGTCCGTTCTCGAGGACATCCCACCACCAGGCGTTCTCGGGACCGCCAATGGCCATGTGATTGGGGACGATGTCCAGCACCTGCCCGAGACCAGCCGCGCCAAGGGCGTCGCACATCCGCCGGTGGCCCTCGGCCCCGCCGAGCTCGGAGTTGGGTCGAGTGGGGTCCACCACGTCATAGCCGTGGGTGCTGCCCGGCGCTGCCTGTAGGCAGGGGGAGGCATAGAGGTGGCTCACCCCCAGGCGGGCCAGGTAGGGTGCCAGCGCAGCAGCCTCGTCGAAACCGAAGTCTGGCCGCAGCTGGATGCGGTAGGTGGAGAACGGAACGTGGGGTACGACCGTGGGCAACTCTGCCTCAGGCCGTCCGGCGCAGCACCACGATGCAGCGCTGCTCGACAGCCAGCTGCTCCCCAGCCCGGTGGGTGGTCTGGTCCTGCACCCAAGGGGTCTCGGCGGCGGTGTCCAGCACCATCTCCCACTCGGCACCCCAGTCGCCTTTGGGAAGGGTGAAGTCCAAGGGATGGCTTTGGGCGTTCAACAGGACCGCAAAGCTGGAGTCGGTGACCCGCTCGCCCCGCATGTCGGCGCTGGGTATGGCCTCACCATTCAGCAGCATCATCAGCGCGTTGGCGTGGCCCTCCTGCCACTCAGGGTCGGTCATTCCCGAGCCCTCCGGGGTGTACCAGCCGATGTCGGTGGCATCCGACCCGCGGATGCTCCGGCCATGAAAGAAGCGGCGCCGATGGAATATCGGGTGTGCCAGGCGCAGCGCCACGAGACGGCGAGTGTAGTCAAGCAGGTCAGTGTCCATGTGGGCCCAGTCGTACCAGGAGAGCTCGCTGTCCTGGCAATAAGCGTTGTTGTTGCCCGCCTGGGTCCTGCCGATCTCGTCGCCCCCGAGCAGCATCGGGATGCCCTGGGAAAGCAGAAGGGTGGCCAGGAAGTTGCGCACCTGGCGCCGTCGCAAGGCACGTATCGCCGGGTCGTCGGTGGGGCCCTCGACTCCGCAGTTCCACGAGCGGTTGTCGTCGGAGCCATCCCGGTTGTCCTCACCGTTGGCCTCGTTGTGCTTGGTCTCGTAAGCCACAAGGTCCGCCAGCGTGAACCCGTCGTGCGCGGTGACGAAGTTGATGCTGGCGTAGGGCTTGCGCCCAGACAGGGCGTAGAGGTCCGAGCTGCCGGTGAGCCGGTAGGCAATCTCTGCCAGGGTCCCGGGCGTCCCCCGCCAGTAGTCCCGGACGCAGTCGCGGTACTTGCCATTCCATTCTGACCACAGGGGCGGGAAGTTGCCCACCTGGTAGCCGCCCTCCCCCACGTCCCAGGGCTCGGCGATCAGCTTCACCGGGCTGATGGTCGGGTCCTGCTGGATCACGTCGAAGAACGCCGAGAGCCTATCGACGTCGTGGAGCTCGCGGGCCAGCGTCGCCGCCAGGTCGAAGCGGAATCCATCTACATGCATATCCGTTACCCAATAGCGCAACGAATCCATCATCAGCTGGAGCACGTGCGGATTGCGCATGTTGAGGCTGTTGCCCGTGCCCGTGTAGTCGGTGTAAAAAGCAGGATCGTCGGCCAAGCGGTAGTAGGAGACGTTGTCGATGCCCCGGTAGCTCAGCGTGGGACCCAGCTCGTTGCCCTCCGCAGTGTGGTTGTAAACCACGTCGAGGATGACCTCGATACCCGCCTCGTGGAGGGCACGGACCATGGCTTTGAACTCCTGGACCTGATGGCCCCGCTGGCCCGCCGCGCTGTACTCGGCGTGGGGGGCAAGAAAGCAGATCGAGTTGTAGCCCCAGTAGTTGCGCAGCCCCCTCTCGACCAGGCGGGCATCGTGGATGAACTGATGGACCGGCATCAGCTCCACTGCAGTGACTCCCAGGCTCATCAGGTGCTCGATGACCACCGGGCTGGAGACCCCGGCGTAGGTTCCCCGAACCTCGGGTTCCACAACGGGGTGGACGGCGGTGAGGCCCTTCACGTGGGTCTCGTACAGCACGGTCTCGGGCCAGGGAGTCTTTGGCGGGCGGTCGTTGCCCCAGTCGAAGTACGGGTTGGTGACTATGCAACGGGGTACGAAAGCCGCCGAGTCGTCGTCGTTGCGGGCGTCGTGGTCGTCGAAGCGATACCCGAAGACCGCTGGGTCCCAGCGAACCTCGCCCTCGACCGCCTTGGCGTAGGGGTCGAGGAGGAGCTTGGAGGGATTGCAGCGCTGGCCCCGGGAGGGGTCGTTGGGTCCATGCACCCGGTATCCATAGCGCTGGCCGGGCTGGATGCCCGGGAGGTAGACGTGCCAGCAAAGGGCGTCCACCTCCGGCAACTCGACTCGGACCTCGGAGCCGTCCTCGTCGAATAGGCAGAGCTCGACGGCTTCAGCCATGTCCGAGAAGATCGAGAAGTTGGTCCCCGTCCCGTCAAACGTGGCGCCAAGTGGAAACGCACTGCCAGGCCATTCTCGCATGGCGAGCCACCTTAGCGCCACAGCGCTGTTCTCGCCCGGGGCCTGGCGCTTTTGCCAGCCGGCGTCCTGCGCGGTTGCCAGCCGGCTGTCGGCTCAGGTGGCCTGGCTGGCCTAAGCCTCAGTCGGGGGCGAGACAACCGGCTGGGGCTGGGCGGCGGCGGCAACCGGCTGGGGCTGGGCGGCGGCGGCAACCGGCTGGGGCTGGGCGGCGGCGGCAACGGGCTGGGGCTGGGCGGCGGCAACCGGCTCGGCCACGGCTTCCCTGATGTCAGCTGACGCCTTGGCCGCTCCCTGCTTGAGGTCATCCTTGGACTTGCCCCCACCCTCCTCGGCGCCCTTCTTGAACTCACTCGAGGCCGAGCCCAGGGAACGGGCGAGCTTTGGCAGCTGGCTGCTACCGAAAAGCAGGGCGATGATGCCCAGCACTATGAGCAGGTCATAACCTTCGAGAAACGCTAGCATCATGTGATGCGTCCTCCTTCCCGAGGGAGGCGTCCGGACCGGACGGCAGGTCGTCCCACGAGTCGATGTGCCCAGCCTAGCGGTCCCTCAGCCGATGAAGGACTCGATGCTCTTGACCACCGATTGCACTATCGTACTTCCCACCCTGAACGACCGTGGTGTCGCCCCAACTCCAGCGGGCCACCAAGCTTCGAAGGCGCACTGTCACTCCACCACCGCCATAACCGGCCAGCGACCGGGCTAAGTGGGTCCTGGCATAAATACAGTGACGTAACTATGATGACGTATTCAGGGGCTCCGGTGTAGCCTATGGGTTCCCC
>JAVKSL010000072.1:0-13493 GCA_039583695.1 Acidimicrobiales bacterium
AGTCAGTGCTTATGGACAAGGCCCTCGTGCCGCGCGCCTAGCTCGGTGCTCGGCGTAGGGTATTTCACCCTAGTAGAAAGTTATCTGGCCGGGCGGCCAGACCTTCATCACCACCTTGCCCACTATGAGCGATCCGGAGATGGGTCCGAAGTACCTGCTGTCGTACGAGTCGTCCCGGTGGTCCCCCATAACGAAGTACTCCCCAGCTGGGATGTGGAAGGTCCCGTTGGCACTGCAGGCGATGAGCTTGGTGGTGCATATACCCGGACCGGTCTTGGGACCCGTCCGGTACTTGGCTGGCAGGTAGGATTCCGGGAGGGGCTTGCCGTTGATCAGAACCTGGCCGTCGTGCGCCGAGGAGATGGTCTGGCCGGGCAGGCCAACCACCCTTTTCACCAGGTCTTTGACCTTGGGGTCGCTCTTGTCGGCGGGCGGCGTGGCGAAGACCACGATGTCCCCCGCCCTCACCGGACCAAAGTCGAAGGAGAGCCGGTCGACCAGGATGCGGTTGTTGATCAGAAGAGTCGGCTCCATGGAAGCTGATGGAATGTAGTACACCTGGACTACATAGGCTCGTACCAGCAGGGCCACCGCAACTGCGACGGCCACGATGACCACCCACTCGCTGACCTTGGCCCGCAACGTCCTCGGCGGCTTGTGGGAGCCTTTACGCCCCCTCGGCTTGGCGCCTGAGCTCGCCGGCTCTGGCGTGGGCCCAGCTCGGACCTCAACCTCCCCCGTCTCCCCAATGGGCGCGGAGGACGATGAATCAGTTGCGGTCACGAGGATCGAGGTTACCCGACCCCGGGCCGCACCAGACATCGGGAACGGCTACGCCTCTCGCAATCGGGGAGCGACCCCCCGAGCACCCCCCGGGGCGGGCTAAAGGCTCTCTATGAGCTTGTCGACCCGCTCGTCGGTGCACTTGAAGGGGTCCTTGAGCAATACCGTCCTTTGAGCCTGGTCGTTCAGCTTGAGATGCACCCAGTCGACAGTGAAGTCCCGCCGGTGCTCCTTTGCCCGCTTGACGAACTCCCCCCGTAGCGCGGCCCGCGTCGTGGGAGGTGGCTTGTCCATCGCCACCTCGATGGCCTCATCGGCGGTCGTGCGCTCGACGAGGCCCCGGTCCTGCAGCCGGTAGAACAAGCCCCGAGCCCTGCTCACATCGTGGTACTGCAAGTCCACCAAGGCGACCTTGGGATGAGACAAGGGCACGTTGTGGCGAGCTCGAAAGTGCTCGATGAGGCGGTACTTGATGACCCAGTCAGCCTCGCGGTCCAGGCTCAGCGGATCCTTCTCTATGCCCTGGAGGCAATGCTGCCACATCGCCAGCGCGAGGTCCTCCTGAGGCGACAGGCCTCGAGCTCGCTGGTAGCGCAACGCCCGTTCGAGGTACTCCGACTGGATCTCCAGGGCTGACAGCTCCCGCCCATTGGCCAAGCGCACCTTACGGGTGCAAGTGATGTCGTGGCTGATCTCGCGGATCGCCCGGATCGGGTTGTCCAGGGTCATGTCACGCAGGATGGCGCCAGGATCCTCCAGCATTCTCAGCACTATGCTCGCCGCGCCCACCTTGAGATAGGTGGCGTACTCGCTCATGTTGGAGTCACCGACGATCACATGCAGGCGCCTGAAGCGCTCAGCATCGGCGTGGGGCTCGTCCCTGGTGTTGATGATCGGGCGGCTTCGCGTGGTGGCCGAGGAGACCCCCTCCCAGATGTGCTCGGCCCGCTGGCTCACGCAGAACATCGGACCCCGGGCGGTCTGGAGGATCTTTCCGGCACCTGAGTAGATCTGTCGGCTCACGAAGAACGGGATAAGAACCTCTGCATAATGGGCAAAGTCATCCCGGCGGCTGGTCAGGTAGTTCTCGTGACAGCCGTAAGAGTTGCCGGCCGAGTCGGTGTTGTTCTTGAACAAGTAGATGACGCCCCTGATCCCCTCCTCCCGAAGGCGCGCCTCGGCGGACTCGAGCAGCTGCTCCAAGATCCGCTCCCCCGCCTTGTCGTGAGCCACCAGATCGTTGATCAGGTCGCACTCAGGGGTAGCGTACTCAGGGTGGCTGCCAACGTCCAGGTACAGCCTCGCCCCGTTCTCCAAGAAGACGTTGGACGAGCGACCCCAGCTCACCACCCGCCGAAAGAGGTAGCGGGCGACCTCGTCCGGAGACAGCCGGCGCTGCCCGCGCAGGGTGCACGTCACCCCGTACTCGTTCTCCAAGCCGAAGATGCGCCTCTCCATCGCCGTCCACGGTACCGTTGATGGCGTGGGAAACCGGCCCATGGTCTATCTGACCACCGTCACTGGCTTATTTCACGCGCGGGTGGTGGCCGCGCGCTTGGGGGCTGACGGGATCCTCACCGAGCTGAGAGGGGATGTGGGGGCGACCTACCCCCTCGGTGGGCAGGTGGAGGTGTTTGTCGAGTCCGAGCTCGCCGAGGAAGCCCGCCACCTCCTGCTGGCGGACGAGGCCGCGGCGGCCCTGGCGGCCGCCGACGAGTCGGCGCCCGGTCCACGACCACGAATCCTTCGCGGGTGGCTGACCCTCGCATGGACGCTTATCGCGTTGCTCATTGCCTTGTATCTGATGGCGACCTTCGGCTAAAAGTGCTGGCGTGACCACAACCATGCCTTCCAACACTGGTCTTTCCCGAGCAGGGTCAGCGTTGGCCCGCAGGAGGCCGCCGCCCCCGGCGCTGGACGACCCCTCAGCGGTCCGCGCTCATCTTACGAGGATCGTTCGCAACTACGAGATTCGCGACCTGGTGGTCCCGATCCTGGCCAACATCTTCATCCTGGCGGTCCTGTTCTGGGCCTGGGGGGTTGCAAAGTACTGGTCGGCGGTAGGTGACTACTTCCTGGTCCCTTGCATAATCTCGGCATTCGGTCTGGTTGTGGGCCAGATCGCCCTCGCCGCATGGTGGTTCAACCGTCACCGTTGGGGTGGACGCGTGACGGTTGCCGAAGAGGATGCGACGGTGACCCGGGCGGATCTCGTGGTGGTGAGCATGTCCAAAAAAGGTGCTCCAGTGCCCCTCGGACCGCCGAGTCGGGTGCGGGTGGGGGCTCGGCTGCCCAACGGCGAGACGCTCACCTGGACCGTCCAGGCTGCGGCATGGCGCGACGGCACGGGCATCGGCCGTTCAGTTGGCCCGGTAGCGCTCCTCGGTGTGCCCACACCCGGCCGCTGGCTGCTTGGCATCGACTCCGCTGGTGAGGTCCTCTGGCCGACAACCCCCGTGACCCCATTGGCCGCCACCCCGGCCTGATTGCCGCCACCCCGGCCTGATTGCCGCCACCCCGGCCTGATTGCCATCACCGCGGCGAACAGTGCCCCGCCGACGGATCAGCTGGTAGTGATTCGGGTTGCTATAGAACCTGAATCACTGCCACCCCACGCGCTGGAGATGCCAGGTGACTTCTCTGACGGCTAAAGCCGCCAATCCCCTCGGGGCGACCTGATGGAGGTAACGACATTGCCGTCAGGACTTGCCGTCAGGACTTGCCGTCAGGACCCGGCGGCAGGACCCGCCCCGGCCAAAGCCAGCGCGGCGGCCAGCTCGTCGTCGACGATGCGACGAAATGCGCGCCTGCGCTGTGGCTCCGCCGGCCCGGCGGCCCCCTCCGGCCCGGCGGTCCCCTCGGGCGGGCGGCGCGCCTCCAGCACCGCTACCTCCAGCTCGGCTGGCCCGAGCGTCCTGGTCCCACCGGTCAGGGCTGTCACGGCTGCCACCAGAGCCTCGCTCAGCGACCACCCATCCCTCCACGAAGCCTCCAAGCGCTCCGTGATGGCATCCGCGTCGCCGCCAAGGACGCAGAACCGGTCCTCGTCTGCCATGGACCCATCATACAAGATGTGGTACAACTGGTTGGCCAGGCCGCCCGTGCCCACCTCCGCTACCAATATTTCCACTTCCAGCGGCTTTAGGTCGTGGGTGAAGACCTGGCCAATTGCTTGCGCGTAGCCGTTGGCCAGCGAACGGGCGTCCACGTCCTCGCGGCTGTAGGCAAATCCCTTCGAGTCCGCATGGCGCACCCCGGCCACCCTCAGCTGGTCGAACTCGTTGAACCGTCCCACCCCGGCAAAAGCGATCCGGTCGTAGATCTCGGCAATCTTGTGCAACGCCCGAGAAGTGTTCTCGGCCGCGAGCAGGATCCCGCCGCCATAGACCGTGGCGACAAGCGACCGACCCCGCGCGATGCCCTTGCGGGCGTAGTCCGCCTTGTCCTTCATGGCCTGTTCGGGCGGCACGTAGAAGGGCATGCTCACGGTGCGTTGCCCCTGGCCCGCTTGGCCTCGATCAGCGCGGCAAAGCGCCGGGCCACCTCGGCCTGGTCCACGTGCCCGAAGCCATCCGCTCCGATTGTCGCCACAGTCGGGTAGATCCCCCGCACGACATCTGGGCCTCCGGTGGCCGAGTCCTCATCGGCTGCCTCGTAGAGGCCGGATATCGCCAGCTCGATGGCTTCCTCCCGAGCCATCCCCTCCCGCCAGCCGAGCTTCACGGTCGTGCGGGCGTCCTGGCCGCCGGACCCCGTAGCTGCGTGATCCGCCTCCTCGTACGGTCCGCCGGTGACGTCATAGGTGAATATGCGCCCGATTCGCCGGCGGGTGTCCCAGCCGGCGAACAGTGGGACCACCGCCAGACCCTGGAGAGCCATGGCAAAGTTGCCCCTCACCATCTGAGACAGCTTGTTGGCCTTGCCCTCGAGGGACAGTGCCAGGCCCTCCACCTTCTCGTAGTGCTCCAGCTCGGTCTGGAACAGTCTCACCATCTCCATGGCCATGCCCGCCGACCCAGCGATGGCCACGCCTGACCAACGATCAGCGGGATGGACCTTGTCCACATTGCGGTGCGCGATGGAGTGCCCCGCTGTCGCCCGGCGGTCTCCCGCCATGACCACCCCGCCTGAGTAGCGCAGGGCCAGCACGGTGGTCCCGTGCACAATCGCCTCCGCCGCCAACCGTGCCAGCGCCGGTGGGTTTGGGGGACACTCGGGGGCCTTGCCCCCCGAGTGTCGGAGAAGCTCGGAGAAGCTCGGACCCGGGTCAGAGCCCGGCGGGAAGATCGGAAGAGACATCGGGGGCAAGCTAGTCCGCCCACCGACCGAAGTGGGCACCGCCGCGAAGGACTACTGGCCCCCTTTTTGGACATAGTTCCTCACGAACTCCTCGGCGTTGTCCTCCAGGACCTCATCGATCTCGTCCAGCAGCTCGTCCAGCTCGGCCTTCAGCTTCTCACCCTTGTCAGCGGCTGGCGGGGCATCCTCGACCGCCTCGGTATCCCTGGCGGGCGATTGCCGCCTTCTCATCTCACGTTCTGCCATGCTGCCTCCCCTTAAGAACCCAGCCGCTCGAGCAGCTCGGCCGGACTCGCACATCCTTCCAACAACTTATCGACATGTGCCGCCGTCCCCCGTAGCGGCTCCATCATCGGGACCCGGCGCAACGGGTTCGTGCCCAGGTCGAACACCAAGGAGTCCCAGTTGGCTGCGGCGACCGCCGAGCCCCAGCGCTGGAGGCACTTGCCCCGAAAGTACGCCCGGGTATCTCGCGGCGGCTCGGTCACGGCTTCGACCACAGAGGCCTCGGTGACCAGACGCTCGGTGTCGAGACGGGCGAAGAGCGATCGCTCCGGGCGCAGGTCATGGTACTGCAAGTCGATGGCCGCCAACCTGGGATCCCCCCAACCGAGCCCGTGGCGCTCCTTGTAGCCGCTGAGCAGGCGCCGCTTGGCCACCCAGTCCAGCTGGGGGGCCAGGCGCTCCGGATCGCTCTCGAGGGTCGCCAGAGTGGCCTCCCAACGCTCCAGGACCGCCGCGCCCGCGTCCCCGTCACCGATGCAAGCCAGCCCACGGTCCTCGGCGTACTTGCGGGCCAGATCGAGCAGCTCCCACTGCAAGCCGAGCGCGGTGATCGTGCCTCCGGCGGCCAGGGCCAGGGGGGCACGCAGTGAAAGGTCGTAGGACACCTGGCACATCGCCCTCACCGGCGTCGCAAGGGCCAGGTCCCGGCTCCCGAACCAGTCGTCCTCGATCATCGACAGCACGATCGAGGTGACCCCAACCTTCAGGTAGGTGGCCACCTCGGCCAGGTTGGCATCGCCGAGGATGACGTGGAGGCGCCTGTAGCGGGTTGGATCGGCGTGCGGCTCGTCGCGGGTGTTGACTATCGGGCGCTTGAGGGTCGTCTCCAGACCCACCTCCTCCTCGAAGAAGTCGGCCCGCTGTGAGAGCTGGTAGGTGACCTCCGCACCGCCTTGCACCTCAGCACCGACCTTGCCCGCCCCGGTGTAGATCTGGCGGGTCACGAAGTGCGGGATGATCTGGCGGATGACCCGGGCAAAGGGGACCGAGCGCTCCATCAGGTAGTTCTCGTGGCAACCGTAGGAGTTGCCCTTGCGGTCCGAGTTGTTCTTGTAGACCACGATGCGCTGACCCTTTGGCAGGATCTCGGACGCTGCGGCCATGGACTCGATGAGCACTCGTTCGCCCGCCTTGTCGTAGCGCACCACATCCAGGGGGTTGGTGCACTCCGGGGTGGAGTACTCGGGGTGGGCGTGGTCGACGTAGTAGCGGGCGCCATTGGTCATGACTGCGTTGACCAGATGGGTCTCCACCTCGGGGGCCTTGGACCCCTCGCGGGCGAACCCCCGAGCATCACGCCCCGGCGTCTCGGTGGCGAAGTCCCAGCCCACGCCGGTCTGCGGGGCCTGGCGGACTGCGGCGAGATAAGCCACGTAAGCGTTGATCAGCACCGACGAGGCCGCGATGGGATTGGGGTCACCGGTGCCGGTGACGGCGATGCCGTACTCGGTCTCGATGCCGCAAACCTTGGGTATGGCCACCCTCGGACCCTACCGCTTCAACGCTCTCGGCGCTTCATGGGTCCGGGTCCCGGCGCTTCACAGGTTCCGGTGCTCACAGGTACTGGCCGGTGCCCACGCGCTCGATGGCCCTGCCACCAGCGCCCTCGCCATCCGCCAGCAGCGTGCGCACGTACACGATCCTCTCGCCCTTCTTGCCCGAGATCTTGGCCCAGTCGTCGGGGTTGGTGGTGTTGGGCAGGTCCTCGTGCTCCTTGTACTCCTGGGTGATCGACTCGAGGAGGTCAGAGGTGCGGATGCCCTTGACCTCACCTGCGATGGTCCGCTTGATGGCGCACTTCTTGGCCCGCCGAACGATGTTCTCGATCATGGCGCCCGACGCGAAGTCCTTGAAGTACAAGATCTCCTTGTCGCCGTTCTGGTAGGTCACCTCCAGGAACCGATTGTCGTGATCTGCCCGGTACATCTCCTCGACCGTCGTCTCGATCATGGCGGCAACGGTCTTGTCACGGTCACCGCCGCCCAGGCGCTCCACCTCAGCCGGGTCCAGGGGCAGGTCAGCCACCAGGTAGCGGCCAAAGATCGCTGCCGCGGCCTCAGCGTTGGGCCTCTCGATCTTGATCTTCACGTCGAGTCGTCCGGGACGCAGGATCGCCGGGTCGATCAGGTCCTCACGGTTGGAGGCGCCGATCACGATGACGTTGCGCAGGGTCTCGACCCCGTCGATCTCTGCCAGGAGCTGCGGCACGATGGTCGACTCCATGTCCGAGCTGATGCCTGTGCCCCGGGTACGGAACAACGAGTCCATCTCGTCGAAGAACACGATGACCGGAACACCCTCCTCTGACTTCTCCCGGGCCCGCTGGAACACCAGGCGGATCTGGCGCTCGGTCTCGCCCACGTACTTGTTGAGCAGCTCAGGGCCCTTGATATTGAGGAAATAGCTCCGCGCCGCAAGATTCCCGGTCACCGCGGAGACCTTCTTGGCCAAGGAGTTGGCGACGGCCTTTGCAATGAGGGTCTTTCCGCACCCGGGGGGGCCGTACAACAAGATGCCCTTGGGGGCCGGCAGGGAGAACTCTGAGTACAACGCCCGGTGCAGGAATGGAAGCTCGACCGCGTCGGTGATGGCCTCGATCTGGGAGTCGAGCCCGCCCACGTCCGCGTAGGACACCTCGGGCACCTCCTCCAAGACCAGGTCCTCGACCTCCGGTCGGGGCAGCTTCTCCAGCAACAGGCCGGTGCGTGAGTCCATGAGCAGCGAATCGCCCGGCCTGAGCCGCAGCCCAGCCAGGCTGGCGGCCAGCTCGGACACCCTCTCCTCGTCAGCCCGGGCGACCACGATTGCCCTGGTCCCGTCGTCGAGGCACTCCTTGAGGGTCACCACCTCGCCCACGACCTCACCCCCCCGGGCCAGCACCACGTTGAGCGACTCGTTGAGCACGACCTCCTGGCCGCGGGCCAGGTCCCCGGGCTGAATCTCGGGGTGCAGCGCGACCCTCACCTTTCGCCCACCGGAGAACACGTCCACCGTGCCGTCCTGGTTGGCAGCAAGGTACGTACCGTAAGCCGAGGGCGGCCGGGTCAGCTTGTCGACCTCCTCGCGCAACGTGGCTATGTGCTCGCGGGCTTGTTGGAGCGTGAAGGTGAGCTTCTCGTTGCGCGAGATCGCCTGGGCCAGGTTGGCCCTGGCCTCGATCAGATCGTCCTCCAGGTCGCGCGACCTCCGGGGGCCCTCGGCCAGGCGCCGGCGAAGGGCGATCACCTCGTCGTCGAGAATGCGGAAGTGCGCCTGGTCGTCGGGGTGCTGCTCGGGTTCCATGGAGGGCCCCTCCTGCTCGCCTGCTCCTGCCGTTGGGATCACCTCCTCCGTGTATCTGGCTCTTACTTAGTCATCCAACGTTGGAAACCTGAGCTTGCGGTCCCTAGGCGACGATACACCTCACGGCAAGGCGGGCCGGTCATCTCACTGGGAGGGTATCGTGGGGACTGTTAACCCCTATGCCTGAGAGGCGACACATCTGCGATGAAGGTCTGGATCGATCAGGATCTGTGCACTGGTGACGGTCTTTGTGAGGAGATCGCACCCGCCGTCTTCACCTTGCTCGACGACGGCCTGGCATATGTCAAGGAGGGCAACGAGGTTCACGACGATCCCAGTGGTTCCGCAGGCATCGCCGCGGTGCCGGCCGGGCTAGAGGACGCCGTCAAAGAGGCCGCCGAGGAGTGCCCCGGAGAGTGCATCTTCGTCGAAGCCGACTGAGAGATAGGCGGGCACCCCGGACCGCCGGGCGACCTCGGACCGCCGGGCAGCGACCTCGGACCGCCGGGCAGCGACCTCGGACCGCCGGGCGGGGTCGGAGCGCCGGGCAGCGACCTCGGACCGCCGGGCGGGGTCGGATGTCAGGAAACTGGTCGACTGGCCGGTCACTCGGGGGGGAGCCACCGGCCAGTCGGGCCAGGAGATGGGGAGCCCTAGTAAGAGCTCACCACGGCTGGGGTGTCGTTGTCCGGCACGTCGTAGCCGGCGTAGGGCACGCCGAGATACGGGAACTGGTAGATGTAGCGGACGGTTCCCTCGGCGGTAATGTCGGTCGAGCTCGAGGTGAGGCCCATGCTGATGCCACCGGCGGCGGCGTCAGCCTTGTAGGACTTGTCCACCAGCGGGAGCGTGGCGCCGGCGATGGCGCGCAGCTCGATGGTGGCCACGTCGTCGTACACCCGACGGCCGTTGGGGTACCCTGCGGGGTCACCCCCGATCAGGCCGAGGTTGCTGGCCCTGGCGATCGCCGTGGGGGTGATGTCCATGTTCAGGCGGAGCATGTCAGCTTGGACCGCGCCGGTGTAGTTCTGGAACCCGGGAACCACACCGGAAGGGATGCCGGTGAGCAGGATGGCCTCGAGGTCAGCCCTGGGCTTGCCCGAGGCTACGTAGGCGGCCAGGTTCGGGAACACGCCCGGGTACAAGACCGGGAGCAGGGTCGCAAGCTCGGGGTTCGCCACATGGGTGGCGAACTGCTTGTCGTCGGCCGGCGCCTGTGAGTTCCAGTAGTTCTTGAGGGCCAGCGGGATCAGGACCTCGTTGAACAGCGGGTTGCCCAGCCGGGAGACCTGGTTGTAGGGTCCGGCGTGCCCCCGGCGGCCCCCGGTGGGCTCGTAGAGCGAGACCTGCTGGCGACTGGCGGTGGTGTACACGCCGATCACCGGTCCTGATCCTCGGAGATCGGACTTGGGCACTTGGAGGGCGATGCTGTGCACGTTCACGTTCTTGGTGGCGTTGATGCCCGCGCCTGGCTTGTTCAGGACTGGGGCGCTCACACCGAACTTGGCGTGATCGGCCTGGAAGGGCCGCAAGGTCCCGAGGTCGAAGATCGCGCCGAGGTCCACGTAGAAACCCTCTGCCCGCTGACCGGCGAAGACCTTGCGCCCACCCGGCAGCTCGTGGACTGCGGCCTCGGCCAGCGAGGCGTAGTTGGGGGTCGACAGGGGGCCGATGTTGCATGGGGGGCACGCCAGGCCGGTGCCAAGCTCGACAATTTTCCCGGTTCTCAGGTCCTGTCGTATCACGGTGTAGGTCTGCTTGCGGTTCCACGAGGGCGAGTCGAGCGAGGTGATCGGCCCGTCGTTGTACAAGAAGGTGGTGGGGATCGCCACCTCGCTGTTGAACATGAAGCTGTACATGATCTCCGGGCGCCCATCGCCGTCGTTGTCGATGTGAATCCGGTAGATGACGTCGTCGCCGAACTCGTAGAAGTTGGGCCCACCGGCCGGCTCCTGGAGGGGCACGTAGTTGGCGATCAGGGTAACCGTGTCCGAGGCGTCAGGGCTGACGAACGCATAAAGATCCGTGCTGTCAGCTACCGGGTCCTTGGAGATCTCTGGTGCTTCACGATGTGACGACATTGGCTCACCTCTCGTTCTCGGGGAATGGACGGGCACGAGCGTCCACATCCCCCCGAAGCCATACTGAAGCGCTCGTTCCCCCCGGACTACGGTCCAGCGGGGCAATCCGGATGAGCTCCGGTTGCCACAAGCCTGGCCACCGTCAAGAAGCCGGTGTGGGCCACCATGCGGTGCGCAGGGCGCACGGAGCGCCCTTCGACGTGCCAACCCCGATGCAGGACCTCGAAGGTCTCGGCCAGTGCCCACGGGCTCCCAGGCGCTGCCAGGGCGTCGCGCAGCGCGCTCACCTGCAGCACACCGGGCAGGTAGGCCAGCAGGATCCCCCCGGGGCTCAGCGCCTGCGCGGCAGGCGCCAGACCGCGCCAGGGCTCGGGGAGGTCCAGCACGACACGGTCCAGACCCACCTCGTCGATCCCGTCGTAGACGTCGCGCTGGTGAACGACATAGGGGGGGGCGACAAAAGGGGGGGGCCAGCGTGCGTCCTCGACCAACGCCGCCACGTTGGCCCGTGCCCGCTCTGCAAAGTCGGCCCGCAGCTCGTAGCCGATCACCTCGGCCCCAGCCCGCACCAGGGCCATCGACAAAGCTCCCGACCCGACCCCGGCCTCCAGCACCCGTGCCCCGGGAAAGATGTCCGCCGCCATGAGGATTGCTCCCAGATCCTTCGGGTAGATCACCTGGGCGCCGCGGGGCATGGCCAGCACCGAATCGGCCAGGGTCGGGCGCACCACCAGGTAACGGGCGCCAGTTGCCGAGCGGACCTCGCAAGCGGCCGGCCGCCCGATGACCTCGTCGTGCAGGACCACCCCTGCGTGGGTATGAAAGCGGCCTCCGCTGGTGAGCGTGACCAAGTAGCGCCGCCCCTTGGAATCAAGGAATAGAGCCCTTTCCCCCTCCCTCAGGTGCCCACTCCCCCCCTGCTCGCCTGGCGGGCTCACCCCTGCTCTGCGAGGGTTGGCCCGGCTTGGCGCTCGGCCCGCTGTTCCCGGCGGTCCCTGCGCCGGGCGCGGCGACCGGGAGGAGGTGGTCCGTGGGAGATGAGCAGTGACTGGCCCCGTCCGAGGGCCTGGGTGAAGACGACCTGCTCCTCCCGCCGCCGAACCCGGCGCAGGGCCAGGACCGCGACCCCGACCGCCATCCACTTTCGGTCCCCCCCCAATAGCCCCTTGCGCCAGGCCCTCGTGGCCAGGGGGACCAGGGCGACCTCGATCAGGCGGCGCTCGCCACGGTGCTTGGCGCCGCGCTTGGCGCCGCGCTTGGCGCTCAAACCCGCCGGATCTCCACGACGGTGGAGCGCCTCCGTCCCCGGCGACGCCCAAGCAGGTAGGTAGCCGCGACCAGCACCGCCCCCCCGGCGGCACCCAGGGGGACCAGCTTGGGCTTGACGACCTCAGTGGTGCGGGCGATGGTCTGATCGACATGCCCGGTGATCTGGCGAACCTGCGCCTCGATGTCGGCGGGCGTGATCCGCTTCGCGCTGGGTTGCGATGTCACTTCGACCCGCCGGGTGTGCGGGCTGGCCGGACAATGCGCAGCGCCGCCAGGCTGACCACTGCGAGGGCCACCACCGCGCAGACCGCGTATGGCATCCACGAGTGGGCGCCGGCAAAGGTGGACCCGGTGTCCTCCTGCAGGACCCGCAGCACGGCCAGGATCACCAGGACCAGGCCGATGCCGCCCAGGACCGATCCCGCCGCCCCGAAGGCCACGTAACGGCCCAGGGCCTTTACCGGCTGGAGGGTCTCCTGCTTGAGGTAGCCAACCACCAGGTCCCACAGCCCGCGGCCAAGCTCGGGGATGCCCTGCCGATCTGGCCCGGTCGGGTTCTGTGCCACATTCCTCCTCATGGGTTGCCCGCCCTCGGGTGGGGACGTCGAGGATCATGGTATACGATGCAGCCGGACGGGCTGTGGCGCAGCTTGGTAGCGCGCTTGACTGGGGGTCAAGAGGTCCCGGGTTCAAATCCCGGCAGCCCGACCATGTAAGTGCAGGTCAGAGGCTATATCCGGGGATCAGGTGGGAGTGCTCCGAGGCCCGTTGTAAACGGTTTGTCAACGCAAACCGCCCGAGGCCCCGAGCGGTGGCGGGTTGACCAGAGCGCCGGATGGGTCCTCGACCACGAGCCAGCGCCAGCGTGACGCCTCGGCGTAGTCGTGGGCGGCGCCGTACTTGCCCGCCAGGGTGTCCCGCTCCCGTCTGGCGCCTAGCTCGGTGGACGCCGCAGTGCCCATCGAGGCCCTGGAGCGCGCCGAGGCCGCAGCCCGGCAGGGGAAGCGAACCGACCTGCAACCTTCATCGGAATCCGATGAAGGTGAGCCGACCGTCGAGCGCCAGGCCGTCACCCGCACCGCCCGGGCCGTGAACATGGCCCCCGACCGCTACCGGGGCGGTGTGGCGGCTGTAGATCCATTCCACCCGATCCGGGTCGCCCACCGGCGTGCGGACCACCACGTACGGCCTCGGCTTGCGCCCGCTACTCAAGGAAGTCACCGGGGTCCATGCCGAAGTACGCGGCGATCCCGGCCAGCACCGCGGCGTCGATCTCCCCCGGAGACCCCAGCCAGGCGGCGACCACGCCAGGCTCTCGGCCGAGCGCTTGGCCCAGCTCGTCCTCGGTCAACTCTGTGAGGGCTACCTCCTTGGGGTAGTGGCCGGGCCGGGGGACGTTTGCGCGTCGCCCCGGCCGCTTAGCCTGGATTTACGCTCAAAAAAATGAGGTCAATTCAGAGCCTCACCTGAGCACCCAGCCGGGTAAGGCCACAA
>JAVKSL010000073.1:0-12905 GCA_039583695.1 Acidimicrobiales bacterium
TAATGTCCGTGCGGGGATCTCACAATGTGGATTCTGCATAGTCATGCACTCCGGCAGCGGTTTTGGGACAGCCTGCTAGAACCACCGTTCCGAAGGAGCCGAACCCATGCGTGCCACCACTGCATTCAAGCACCTCCTACGCCTGCCCGGTGTCACTGTCACCGGCGTTGAGTTCTTCTCCGCCAGGGTGGTCGTTGACGTAACCCTGAACGCGAGAATCCCTGATCGTCTACACGCGAGCTGCAGGCCGTCAAGGGTCGTTGCTCGCGCCGCGGAGGGCGGCGTGAAACTGGTTCAGAGCTGGTCGCAGACGCCACGAATATCCCGATAAAACCTGTAGTTGTGCAGGTAGTACAGGCCGAGCGGGATCATCCGCAGGAACGTCCAGGCCCAAATCAAAGTGATTCGGCGCGGCGTGAGCCTGTCCCTGCGATGACCGAAATGCCACGAGGTATACAGCGCCGCCACAGCGCCAATTGTGGCGTTCACGACTTGAAGACGCTGCCGCTGCATACTCTCTCCAACGCCGGTGGCGCACCACAAAGCAACGGTTTCGCAATTGCGACCGAGGAGGTTGTAGACGCCGTGCGGTTGAGTCTCAACGAGGCAGCGCGCGCGGGCAACGATCCGCTGCGGCGGCAAGGTCTCAGTCATCCCCCACATGCGGAGAGATCGCTCCTTGGTGTGATTGACGACACGCGCAGCGCCACCACGCTCGAATTGCACCAACGAGACCTCCTCGATCCGCGCGCGGGGCTTGTCCAGGATCCGACCTCCGAACTGCACAACTCGTCCATCGCCGACGTAGACGCCATGATGGTGGTACAGCCAGCGTGAAACCGCGAGGTGATCACCCGGCATGAACCGGTCCTTCGGGTACGGCGCGGCGTACATCTCCCGCTAGCTGATCCTCTGCCCGATCGTCGACATGGGCCACACCCTATCTCACTCAGCGGCAGCATCCTGACTTCTATGTCATCGCGCTCCGTTGGCCGTCGCGCTTGAAGCGTCCAAATGCAGCGGAGCCCTGCGCGGCACCACCAGCGCGTAGCGGCAATGGAAAGAGGGTTGAGCAGACGGCGGAGATGGCTGGCGAGAGGCACAGTGGGATTCTCGCGCCGGCAGGGTGAGCGCGGCATCAGCCAGCGTGGCGAACCCGCCGGGCCTCAGCGATGGCCAGGGAACCGCGTCTTCACCCTCCCCTGCCGAGCGGGCCAAGGCCATCGCCGCCTGGTCGGCGGTCACCCGGGCTCGGCGTGACGATCGGCCTGATGCTCGGCGGCTGATTGACCCCTGGCAGACGGGAGGTCCGCCAGAGGTCTCGCGCCGTGACAAGAAAGTGGAGATGGTGCCTCCGGATACGAACCGGGGTCCCAGTTTTGCTGGCCGGCCTGTGCGGGTGGGTGGGCGCAAGCCGGCGGCCTCTTCCTGCCGGGACGAGGTGGTGGCGACCCTGGTCGCGCTTCTCCAGGCGCGATGGGGAGCAAGTGTCCACGGTACGTGATGTGTATGCCGAGATGCGGGCCGGCGGCACCTCATACCCCTCCCTCCGCATCCCGCGTTATGTCAGGTCCTCTACCGGGGACATATGCAGTGGACTTTGCGGGATGGGAAGGCCTGTACGATTGACGGCTGTGGAGCCCAGGCAAGCCAGTCGGTGGCCGCTTCTGGGTCACCAGCTCCCGGCCGTCGAATCCGAGGTTCCTCAGGGGTACGGGTCGACCTCACGGCGCCACCGCGAGACGGGAGGGCTCGACGGGGCGAAGCCTCACTGGGGGCTTCCTTAACCTCCAGGTGAGCGCCGGGGTATTCGCCAAGCCACAGCCAAGGCTGTCCCAGCGTGGTCAGGGTCCGAGAGATTACCGCCGGTCTAGCCCATCCCAGCCACTTGTAGAGGTCGTCGTGGCCCAGCCGCAATCCCATGGATACCTAGGTCGTCGACCTTGAAGGAGCCGCCATCACAATCCGCCGCGCCGTTGAGATCGTCCCGGGAGGCATCCACGTCCGCGAGTCGCCCAAGTCCGCGACCGGGATCCGCCAGATCGCCCTCGATTCGGTGACCGTGGCCGCGCTTCGGGCGCAGCGGGTTCGAGCCTGCGAAGTGGCCCTGGCCTGCGGGGTTCGCCTGGGGCGCAAGGCCTACGTGTTCAGCCGGGACCCGGCTGGCGAGACACCGTGGCACCCCAACCACGTCACCCGCAAGTTCATCAGCCTGCGCCGCTCGGCCGGAATCGGCGACACCGTGCGCCTTCACGACCTGCGGCACTACGTCGGCAGCCAGCTGGTTGCCGCGGGCTACGACCCGGTGAGCATCGCCGGCCGGCTCGGCCACGACCCCAAAGTGCTGCTGAGCACCTACGCCCACTGGATGCCTGCACGGGCCAAGGACCAAGCGGAGTTTCTGGGCCAGCTCCTCGACGGTGGAACTAGCGCGGAGAGGTTCTGACCAATGTTAGGTATCAAGTACGCGTGTAGGTAGTCGATCATGTGCGCCACGAGGCGCCGCACAACCGCGTGGAGGTGAAAACGCACTGTGCCGCTACCGACCAATGCGATCAGACGCGTAAGGGTCAAAGACAGGCCCAGGGGGTGCTAGGGTCCAAGCCGGTGGCGGCGTCTGTATACAACCAGGTCGAGTTGGAGCTTGCCGGCGTCGAGCATGCCCTGAGGCGCCTCGACGAGGGGCATCTACGGCGTCTGCGAAGCCTGCGGGGAGGCTATCGACGCCACGACGCTGAGGAGGAGCCCACTGCCAAGCTGTGCCACGGCTTCCTCAACTGGTCGCGCTCGCCGGCCGTCCATGCTTTCGCCCAGCGCCTAGCGCAGGAGGTCAACGTGGTGCTTCCCGACCTGCGGGGCCACGGGCGCCCCGGCGGGCGCTGCTCGATGGGCCGCAGCGAGCCACCCGACGTGGCCGGTGCGATGTCGATCAGCGGGCCGGCGTGGTGGGGCACCCCCGACAGGTCGGGCGCCCGGCGCCTGGCGCGCTGGGTGACCACCCCGCTCGGCAGGGCGGTCCTGGCCGGGGCGCTAGGGACCTGCGTGGACACCTGTGCGGCCGGGGCGCAGGGATCCAGGAGGGTCGTCTCGGTCATCGCCCCGGCCTTCGTCCTGGTGGTGCACGATACCGACGACGACTACTTCGGCCCCGAGCACCCCTTGCAGGTCATGGACCGGGCTCTCGAACTCACGGAGCTGTGGTGGATCCCCGGCGCCGGCCACGGCAACGACCTGCTGACGCCGGCGCTCGCCGACCGCCTGCCCGCCGCGGTTCGTGCCAAAGCGGCGGCTGCACCCGGCGCGCGGGCGCCGGGCATGGGCGGGGGCCTCGCCTACGTCGCTGCCGGCACCGGGGCCTTCGCTGCCAGGCCACCCTCCCTGCGTGACGCCGCGGCCGCCGGGCACGCAGGTCCGAGCGTTCGGTGAACGCCCGCGCCGAGCCGTGGCTCCAGCAGATGGGATCCTTCCGGGCGGTGTTCGGAGCCGCACCCATCGGCGTGGCGGTGGTCAGCGCCGAGCCGGGCTCCTTCGGACGCTTCCTCGCTGTAAACCCGGCCCTTTGCGCCATCACCGGCTACCCGGCCGAGCACCTGCTCTCCATCGACTTCCAGGCCCTCACGCACCCCGACGACCTCGAGGTCGGCCTGGCCCTGACGCGCAGGGCGATGGCCGGCGAGGTCTCGAGCTTCGAGGTCCACAAGCGCTACATCCGCGCGGACGGCGAACCGGTGTGGGTGCGGCTGTTCGCCTCCCCCGTCCCGTGCCCAGACGGTGTGCCGGCCTGCTTCTTGACCCAGGTGCTCGACATGGACGAGGCCAAGCGCACCCAAGAGGCGCTGCGCCAGCGGGAGCAACAGCTGGCGGAGGCGCAGCACCTGGCTCGTCTCGGCAGCTGGGAGTGGGACGTCCGCTCCGACGAGATCGACTGGTCGGAGGAGCTCTACCGGATCTTCGGCCTCACGCCGGAGGGGTTCGTGGCCACCTTCGACGGCTTTATGGCCCGGGTTCACCCGGGCCACCGCGAGCTGGTCAGAAGCGCCGTCGCCAGGGCGCTGGAGCCGGGCGGTGGGGAGTACCAGGCCGAGTTCGACGTCGTGAGGCCCGACGGGTCCGTGCGGGCGTGCCACGCGCTGGGCCTGCTGCTCAGGGACGACCACGGCAGCCCCCTCAAGATGCACGGCACCCTACAGGACGTGACCGAAGCCCGGGCGACGGAGGTGGCGCTACGGAATGTATACGCGCGCCAGCACCTTCTGCAGGTAGTCGCCAGCGCCGCCAACGACGCCTCCAGCCTGCGGGAGGCCCTGCATACCGCCGTCGACGCGGTCTGCGCGCATACCGGGTGGCCGATCGGGCACGCCTACGCCTGCAGCGGGGAGGCCGGGCGCGAGCTGGTCTCGTCGGGCATCTGGCACCTCGAGGACCCCGCCAGGCTCGAGAAGTTCCGTAGGGTCACCGAGGCAAACCCTCTTCCCTCCGGGCTCGGCCTGCCGGGCCGGGTGCTGGCGACCCGCAAGGCGGCGTGGATCACCGAACTCTCCGCGGATCCCGGGCTCCCGAGGGCGAGCGTAGCCGCCGAGCTCGGGCTAGGGGCCGGAATCGCCTTCCCGGTGCTCGCCGGAGGGGAGGTGCGCGCGGTGTCGGAGTTCTTCTCGGACCGGGCGACGGCCCCTGACGAGGCGCTGATCGAGCTCATGGCCCAGGTCGGCAACCTGCTGGGAAGGGTGGCCGAGCGTGAGCAGAACGAGGCCGACCTGGCCCGGGCTCGTGACGAGGCGCTGGAGGCGTCGCGGGCCAAGTCGGAGTTCCTGGCCGTCATGAGCCACGAGATACGCACGCCCATGAACGGCGTCATCGGCCTCACCGGACTGCTGCTCGACAGCGTGCTCTCCGAGACCCAGCGACACCTGGCCGAGGGGGTGCGGGCCTCGGGCGAGACGCTGCTCGGGATCATCAACGACGTCCTGGACTTCTCCAAGATCGAGGCCGGCAGGCTCGACATGGAGACGGTGGACTTCGACCTGGCCCAAGCCATGGAGGAGGTGGCGGATCTGGTGGTCGAGCCCGCCCAGTCCAAGGGCCTCGAGCTAGTGGTGTACTGCCATCCGGAGGTCCCGAGGGCCCTGCGGGGCGACGTCGGCCGGGTGCGCCAGATCCTGTCGAACCTGGCCGCCAACGCGGTGAAGTTCACTGAGAACGGCGAGGTCGTGCTACGTGCCGGGCTGGCCGGCGAGGCGACCCCGGACCGGGTGGTCGTGCGCTTCGAGGTGACCGACACCGGGATAGGCATCGAGGCGGCTACCGCCGGGCGTCTCTTCGACCCCTTCTCCCAGGCAGACGCCTCCACCACCCGGCGCTTTGGCGGGACCGGCCTGGGCCTGGCGATCTGCCGGCGGCTGGCCGAGGCCATGGGCGGCAGCATCGGAATGGACAGCCGGCCCGGCGAAGGCAGCACCTTCTGGGTCCTGCTTCCCTTCGGACACGCCCTGGAGCCGGTCGGGGCGCCGGGCCAGGCCGGTGGCCACTCGCTGGCGGGCAAGAAGGTGCTGGTGGTCGACGACAACCAGACCAACCGCCTGGTGCTCGCCGCCCAGCTGCGGGCCTGGGACATCACCGCAGAGCTTGCTCCCGACGCCCCCTCGGCCCTGGATCTCCTGCGCGCCGCCGCCGCTGACCGCCCCTACCACCTGGCCCTGGTGGACATGGCCATGCCGGGGATGGACGGCTTCGAGCTGGCCCGCGTCGTCGGCACCGATCCCGCGCTCGCCTCGACGAGGCTGCTGCTGCTTAGCTCGGTCGCTGTGGAGGCGGAGGCGGCGAAGCGGGCAGGCTTCGTGGCACGCCTGACCAAGCCGGTGCGCCTGTCACACCTCTACGACGCCCTGGTGCGCGCCGTCACCCCAACTCCGGTGAGGCGGACGAGCGCCCTGGCCTCGCCGCCCGGCGTGGCACCCGGCTCACGGGGCACGCTGCTCGTCGTCGAGGACCACGCCATCAACCAGGAGGTGGCCAGGGGCTTCGTGGCCAAGTTGGGCTACGGCTGCGACGTCGCCGCCGACGGGGTCGAGGCGCTGGCGTCGCTGGGGCGCAGGGACTACGACGCGGTGTTGATGGACTGCCACATGCCCGAGATGGACGGCTTCCAGGCCACTGCGGCGATCCGGCGCCGGGAGGCGGCTGGCCGGCGCCGCGTGCCGATCATCGCCATGACCGCTGCCGCCCTGGTCGACGACCGGGAGAAGTGCATCTCCGCCGGCATGGACGACTACCTGGCCAAGCCGCTGAGACTCCGTGAGCTGGAGGTCATCCTGGACCGCTGGCTCGCTCCCCCGGGCGCCAGCGGCGTGGTCGACCTGGAGCAGTTCGACGGGCTGCGCCAGCTGGCCGCGGCCAGCGAGGATCCGGCCTTCTTGCGCAGCCTAGTGGACCGGTACCTCGAGCAGGCGCGTTCCCAGCTCGCCAGGATGGAAGAGGCGGCACGGCACGGCGACGCGGAGGCGCTGGGTGAGGCCGCGCACGGGCTGAAGGGGACCTCCGCGACCATGGGCGCCATCGGGGTGGCCTCGGCCTGCGCGGCGCTGGAGGCAGCTGTTGCCAGGGCCGAGGCGGCCGGGGTCGAGGAGCTCGGACTCGTCTCCGCCGAGATCGAGCGCGCTGCCACCGCCCTGCGGGCCCGGGCGCCGGCGACGCCGACCTGATCGCTGCCGCCGAGGCTCGCCGCTCTCAGCCGGTGCCTCCAGATCCCAGGCCTGTGGACCCGCCGGCCTGGAAGCCGGTGCGGGTCATGGCCCCCCAGTCGGTCCTCTTGCGAAGGAACTTGACGATGCCACGCAGACGCCAGTAGACGGTGCACTGGCGGTAGCCCACGCTGCCCAACGCGGCCCACGCCAGCAGCCACAGCCGGTCCGCCATGCGGACGTAGCGGCGGTAGCTCAGCTCCTCCAGCACCAAGGTGGCCACGTCCAGGACCAGCGCGTACCCATACGCCACCAGGAAGAACAGCAGCGCGAACCGCACGTCGAGCGTCCCGGTGGCCATGGCCAGGACCAGCACGCCAAGCCCGAACGCCTCGACCACCGGGGCCAGCAGCTCCACGCACACGTAGTAGGGGAACACCACCAGGCCCAGGCTGGCATAGCGGGGATTGAGGAACAGCCCGCGGTTGCGCCAGGTCACGTCGCAGAGCCCCCGATGCCAACGGTCGCGCTGGCGCCCCAGGGCCCTCATCGACGAGGGCACCTCGGTCCACGCCACGGGGTCGGGCACGAACACGATCCTGCTCGGGCTGTGACGGTCGAGCCCCAGCCGGCGGAGACGCACGACCAGCTCCATGTCCTCTCCCACCGTGCCCTCGGTGTAGCCGCCCGACGCGAGCACCGCCTCGCGCCGGAACAGGCCGAAGGCTCCCGAGATGATCAGGTTGCCCCCCAGCCGGTTCCAGCCCAGGCGGCCCACCAGGAACGCCCTCAGGTACTCGGCCACCTGGATCCCGGCCAGCGCCTGGTGGGGAACCCTTGCCTCGAGCACCCGGCCCGCCCGGACCCGCGCGGCGTTGGCCACCCGGATGGTGCCACCCGTGGCCACCACGTCGTCGCGGGTGAGAAAGGGAGAGACCATGCGGAGCAGGGCGTCTGCCTCGATGAGGGTGTCGGCGTCGATGGCGCACACGAGGTCTCCTGAGGCGATGTTCATCCCGGCGTTGAGGGCGTCGGCCTTCCCGCCGTTGTCCTTGTCGACCACGACCAGGCCAGGATTGCCGGGCGACCGGTAGAGCCCGGTCACTGGCTTGTGCTCGACCAGGCGGTGGTAGGAGGGATGGACCGGGCGGAGCCCGAACTCTCGCTGGAGCACAGCCATCGTCTCGTCGGTCGAGCCGTCGTTGATCAGCACCACCTCGAGGTTCGGATAGTGCAGGCCGAGCAGAGAGCGCACGCTCTCGGCCACCGTCGGTCCCTCGTCGTAGGCAGGAGCCAGCATGCTGATCCTGGGCGTCACGGGCGAGCCCAGCAGCCGCGACTGGTCCTGGTTCCAGGTGCCGAGCCGGTAGCTGACCATCTCCCAGGCCGCGCTCACCCACAGCACTGCGTAGAAGCTGTTCACCGCGAGGAAGTACACCAGGACGACCGACTCGACCGGGTCGAGCACGGCATGCAGCAACGACGTCACAGTGTGCGCACGACGCTGTCGGGCAGGTCGAGGACATGGCGGGCGGCATCGGAGGCGCTGGGGTCGCCGCAGGACAGGGCACGGCGGAGGAAGAGGCTGCCGGGTGAGCCCAAAGACCGCAGCGCCACGGCCGCCTGGCGTCGCACGTCCCACGACGGGTCGCACAGCAGCCCGGCGAGAGCCGAGCTCGCCGGCCAGTGGCCGGCCCTTCCGAGGGCGCGAGCCGCCGCCGAGCGGACCTCTGGCGAGACGTCCCCAAGCAGGCTGACCAGCACGCCCAGCGCTCGGGCACCGCCGACGGCCCCTGCCAGGCCCCCGGCGAGTGCGCGCACGTGAGCGACGTCGTCGTGGCACAGGGACACAGCGGCGGAGAGCAGGCGCGGGTCGGGCAGCGCCAGCGCCACCTCCAGGGGCGCCTCGAGGCCCTGCCCGGGTCTAGTCGACAGCAGGCCGGCCAGTCGCTCGGTGACGGGGCCGCCGATCCGTATCAGCGAGTCCTTCACCGTGAAGCGCGTGGACGCATCGTCGGCGACAAGCATGCTCACGAGCCGGTCGACCGTCTCCTCGTCGGGATGCCCGGACACCCACTCGGCGGCCTGGGCCCGGACCTCGGGTCGGGGATCGCCGAGCAGGCCTGGCACGCAGGAGGTTCCACCGCCGAGAAGGGTGAACAACCGAGCACCGTGAAGGCGCCTCCACCAGAGCCGGCTCTTGCAGCGCCTCTCGGCGATCGAGAGCACCCCGAGGTCGGAGGCGATGGCGGTCAGGCGCTGTCGCCGTGCGCCGGCCAGGCTGGCTCCGATGCCTGCGAGCAGGGCGATGCGCAGCCCCGTCGGCAACTCCACCAGCACACTGGACCCGACCGTGCCGGCCTCCGGATCCTCCAGCGCCAGCTGCAGCACGACCCGAGCGTGGGTCAGGCGGGCGTCCGTGCGGCGCCCGGAGATCCCGGACAGGACACCGTGGCCGAAGAACATCGCGAGGCCCACCACCGCGGCCGAGCACTCCGCGGCCACGACACGGACCAACAGGCTGGACTGGATCACTGCGACGGCCACCTCAGGATTCCAGGGCACGATGGAGCCGCTTGATCAGCACCGGCACGCTGAACGGTTTCGCCACGTGGTCGAATGCACCCAGGTCCAGTGCCTGGAGCACCTCGCTCTCGGAGTCGCGTGCCGTGAGCATGATTACCCGGGTGTGAGCCAGCACTCCGGTCTCGGCCAGGCGGCGCAGCACCCGCAGGCCGTCGAGGCCGGGAAGGCCCCAGTCGAGGAGCACCGCCCTGGACGAGATCTCCGGATCGGGGCCCTGCAGGGCGGTGGCCGCATCCTGGCCGTCGTCGAACCATCTTGTCCGGTAACCACGGGTGGTCAGCGCGTGCAGGAGTATGCCCGCAAGAGCCTCGTCGTCCTCTGCCAGCACTACGTCGGCAGTCGCTCGCTCCGGGTGGTGAGTCGACCTTGTCGCAGGTAGGATCCTGTCCCCGCCGGCCTCCCTGGCCCTGCCAAGGGCCCGACTGGCTACGTGGCACAACGACCGCAGGTCGTTGCCGTCGTCGGGGTACTGGGCCACCCCGGCGCTGAACGACGCGCCCAAGGTCCCGCCCCGGCCGTCGGGGAACCTGTGGCGTCTGAGCTCTTCGAGCACCTCGGCCAGCCGTTGCACGCCGTCACCTCGCGTCATGCCGTGCATCCCCACGCACAGCTCGGCGCCTCCCCAGCGCCCAGCCACGTCGTCGCCCAGGAAGAAGCGCAGGAGCAGCTGGCCGAGACGACCGAGTGCCTCGTCCCCCGCCTGGTAGCCGCGCTCGTCGTCGATAGCCTCCACGCGGTCCGGCTCGACCATGGCCACCGCCACCGGCTGGCCGGAGAGCTTGGCCATGCCGAGAAGGCGCCCCAGCGACTCCTCCGCCGTCCGGCGGTTGGCGAGACCGGTGAGCGAGTCCACCTCGGCCAGACGGCGGAGGAGTCGGGAGCGCTCGAGACGGTTCGAGATCCTCGTCGCGAGCTCCGGGCCCAGGACCGGCTTGGCGACGTAGTCGTCGGCTCCGGCGGCGAAGATCGACTGCACGGTCCCTGCGTCGACGCGAGCGGTGAGGAAAAGCACTGGGAGCCGTTCCCAGCGCGGATCGGCCCTCACCACCTGGCACAGCTCGACGCCGTTCACGTCGGGCATTTCGACGTCGAGCACCACCAGGTCGGGGGAGGTCTCGGCCAGCGTCTCCCAGAACCTCAGCGGCTCGCGCAGGGCGACCACGCGCCTTCCGCCGGTCTCCACGATGGCGCCCAGCGCGGCCAGCACCGCCGGGTCGTCGTCCACGACCAGGATCGTCTCGCCCGATCGAGCGCGGTCGAGGATAGCGGCGACGCAGTCCAGGGCGTCGCGCGGCTGGATCGGCTTCTGGAGGAACCCCCGACCTCCGAGCCTCGCCGCCTCCACCCGGTCCGTGAACCGGGCTGCCCGCGTGAGGACCACGACGGGCACCGGGGGAGTAGCGGCGTGGAGCTCTCTCATGAGCTTGAAGGCCTCCTCCGCGCCCGAGCCCGCCGGCACCTCCAGGAGCAGTGCCTCGGGCCGGCGATTCGCGAGGATCTGCCGGGCCTCGCCCACGGTGGTGACCACGCACAGCCCCAGCCTCCGGGCTGATGCCTCCTGGCGCAGTCCCTCGGCGAGGACTACGTCGTCGTCCACCAGGAGCAGGAAGGGGGCGTCGCCAGCGAGAGGAGCCCAGGCGGTGACCACTCCCGGTGCCGGGCCCGCTTCCAGGCAGCGCCGCAGGGCTACCACCGCGTCCGACAGGGCGAGGACCGCGGCCGGCTCTGTCGAGGGCACCGAGCCCGGGAACTCGAACCAGGTCTCGATGCTGCGGGCGATATCGGACCCTTCGGGCATCCCGAACGTTCCCAGGGAGCCGAGCAGCTTGTGAGCCTCCGACCGAGCTTGTTCCCGCTGCGCGGCACCGAGCTCACCCGACAGGCAGCTCATCGCCGCAGCCTCGAGCACCGAGACCTGCTCGCCGAGGGGTCCCTTGAACCGCTGCCACAGAGCGGCGAGGGCCGAGCGAACCGACTGCTCGGGCTGGGTCGCCGGAGCCCGTTCCGGGATCTCGGGGCCCGTCACCGATCCCACCCGAGGGCAGCCGCCACCCGGTCGGCGAGGCCCATGATTTCGAACGGCTTGGCGATCACCGCCGCGACGGGCAGGTCCGGAACAAAGGCCGCGCCGCCGGGCCCGGCCTCGGCGGTGAGCATCACTACGGGGATGTGTCCGGTCGCCGGTCCCGCCCTCAGGGTCGCGAGGGTGGCCCTCCCGTCCATGCCGGGCATCATCGAGTCGAGGAGGATGGCATCGGGCTGGCGGGAGGCTGCGAGCGCCACTCCTTCGGCACCAGAGCCGGCGCTCAGGACCTCCCACCCTCCTACCAGGCCGAGGCTGGCAGCTGCCAGCTCCCGGATCTGCTGGTCGTCGTCGACGACCAGCACGCACCTGGTCACCACGAAGGCTCCCTGCTCGGTCAAGGTGTGAGCGCCGGTCGCCCGATCACCGCCGCTACCAAGCGGCTGTCCCAGCCTACACTCCATCACAACCGCCAGCCAGGCAGTGCGGCGACCTGGGGGCGGCGGCGCCCCAGGATCGGGCCGGGCGACAGAAGCGCAAGGGAGGTGGTTGCCACGGCCAAAGGATCTGAGCCATATGACATCGTGGTCATCGGCGGGATCCCCCAGTTCAGAGGGGTTGAAACGGGCCCGGGCACCAAAGACATTCCACGCCGTGCACCGAAGCTCAGGCCGTGTACTTTACTCGGCGCCCTGTAAGCCAGTTCCATGTCCAGGACAACAAAACTCCTTGCTCGGAACCTGTTGGCGCATGATAGTCCCATGTCTTTGCACGAGAACAGGGAAACACGGGCCAGGGGGGCGTGAGCGTGGAGCCCCTCGCCGTTCCGGTCACCGAGGCCGCTCGTCTCCTCGGCCTGCGCCGAGAGGCCGTGTATCGATGCATCACAGCCGGGCAGCTTCGGGCGGTGGTGCTGGGCGGCCGCAAGCTCGTTCCCGTGGTGGAGCTGGGGCGGGTCCTCGGAATCGAGCGGGCGTCCGGGCCAACAGTCGAGGATCTCTGTAGGTCCTTGGTCCAGTTGCTCAGCACGGCAATCGAAGCCGATGCCGCCCCGCCCGCCCTGCGCAGCATCGGCAAAGGCACGTAGCGCCGGACTTCGAAAGCCCGGCGCAGCGACTCGGATCGGCTCAGGACATTCATACTGAGTCCAGGTGATCGGCTCTTGCCCGACAGGTCTAGGGTCGATCCTTTGCTGGTGGCCCGCTGAGCTTGCTTGTTGTTCGATCGAAGCGTCCACGAGGACGACTTCTTGCCTGTTGATCGTGAGCTCGGTGGGTTCGCCACGCCGGAATGGTGCGCCCTGTTGAGAACCCGGTGACCGGCTCAGACGTTTCGGGCCGGATCCCTGATAGTGAATGTCTGGTGCCCGCCTTTCGAGTCGTGGCGGTCCTCCCCAGCGGTCTGTCTGTGTCGATGATCGAGCGAAAGAGGTCTGCTTCATGAAGGTCCGGTTGGGTATAGACGTGGCGTGTCGCGCTGCACATCAAGCTTCGTGTGCCGACGAGGCGGGCAACGTGATCTGGGCCGGGCACCGGTTCCGGATTTCGCTCCAAGGGGGCGACGGTGGTCATGGTTCCCCCCGAGCAGGCAGCCGACCTGCGTGACTATTTCAACAAACA
>JAVKSL010000074.1:0-12756 GCA_039583695.1 Acidimicrobiales bacterium
GGTGGTGGGCGTGGAGGGACTCGAACCCTCATGCCCGAAGGGCCACGGATTTTAAGTCCGCTGTGTATGCCATTCCACCACACGCCCGACCCCGATCCTAGCCCAGCTGCTTGACGAAGCTGACCAGCCTGAGCCCCGGAACCGGCTCCCAGTCCCGCTCCGGCGCCCGCTCGAACCCCGCCCGCAGGTAGAGCCGGTGCGCAGCCACCATCACATCGGTGGAGAAAAGCGCTATCGCCACCCGCTCCGTCGCCCGGGCCCTGTCCACGCACGCCGCCACCAGGGCGCTGCCGGCGCCAACGCCTCGTGCCCGCGGGTCGACGGCGAGCATCCTGATCCCGGCCTCGCCCGGGCGCAGCATCTCGGCCATCGGCGAGGCAGGGTCGCTCACGTAGGTCACCGCTCCCACAACCTCCCCACCGAGCACGGCCACCAGCACGATCGAGGAGCTCGACCGGCCCGCCACGTCGGCCAGCTCGGCGGCGTAAGCGTCGGAGAGGCCTGGCCCTGCCACACCCCGGAACGCGGCCACGGTGAGGGTGGCCACCGCCTCCAGGTCCTCGTCCCGAACGGCCCGCACCTTTAGGCCCTTTGGAGGAATATGCCTCATCTTGCCGAGCCTCTGTGCCCACTCCCCACCTGCGCCCTCACGCCAGGGTGCAGCGCCCATGCTGGATCACCACGTCGCCACGCTGGGTCGAGGTCCGAAACACTGCCCCGTCACCCTCGACCCACAGCGAGACGGTCAGGGTGTCTCCGGGATACACGGGAGCGGCGAAGCGGCCTTGCATCGCCCGCATGCGTCCGGGATCCGAGCCGCACAGCCGGCTCAACAGGGCTCTCCCCGTGAAGCCCCAGGTGCAAAGACCGTGCAGGATCGGGCGGTCGAAGCCCGCACGAGCTGCGTAGCGGGGGTCACTGTGCAAGGGGTTGCGGTCCCCGGAGAGCCGGTACAACAGGGCCTGATCGTCCCTGGTCGGATAGCTGACCACCTCGTCAGGGGGACGGCTCGGCTCACCAGCCCGCTCCGATGGGCCTCTGGCCCCCCCCCACCCGCCCTCGCCGCGAATGAACGCCGAGGCTCGGTTGGTGAAGAGCCACTCGCCAGAAGCTGCGTCCACCGAGCACGACTCGGTAACCACCACCGCTCCTGAGCCCTTGTCCCAGATGCCCACGATCGTCGAGGTGGTCGATACGGTGCCGCTGACGGGAAGCGCACCTGCCAGCTCCAAGCAGTGCTCCCCGTGAACCAGCATCGCCGGGTCGTATTCGCCGACCACCGAAGGCGCGGGCCGGCGAGGACCCCCCAGGGTCGCAAAGGTCGGCAGCACCTCCTGAGGCAGTCCTTCGGTGTTCTCGGTGGTGAAGGAGGCCTCGTCGGGTCCAGCCCCCACGCCCAGCGCGTAGAGTATGCACGCCGTGGAGTCCCAGCTCCAGCTGCGCGAAGCGCTGGTGGCGCCGAGCGCCCCTGGGTCAATCGGCACGTGTACGGTCGCCCCAGCAGCTCAAGAGCTCGCTGCCCGCTCGGGGAGCAGCCAGTGCCGAAGATAGGCCTGACTGCGCTCTTCCCACTCCTCGGCGGTGATGGCATAGCGCATGTGGTCCTCCCAGACCCCGTTGATCTCGAGATAGCGCAGCGCCACGCCCTCCTCTCGAAGGCCGAGCTTCTCCGCCACCCGCCGGCTGGGTAGGTTCCTCGGGATGATGGAGACCTGGACCCGGTGGAGCCCGAGCACCTCGAATGCGAAGCGCAGCATGACCACGGCAGCCTCGGGTATGTATCCCTGGCCCGCCAGGGCCTGGTCCACCCAGTACCCGAGGTAGGCATTCTGGAACGGGCCCCGCTGGACAGAGGACAGGTTGATCTCGCCGATCAGGCGAGAAGCCTCGTGGTAGGTGGGGCCGATGAAGATCCCGAACCCATATGCCGTGCCCAGCTGGCGCTCTCGCTCGCGGACGCCGCAGCGGGCGGCGAAGGCCCGCCGATCCTCGACCACATTGCCAGAGCCGAGAGGCGCCGTGGGCTCCCATGGCTCCAGCCAGTTCCGGCAGCGTCGCCGGACCTCCCGCCATCGCTCGAAGTCGTGAGCCCCGAGAGGCCGCAGCATGACCCGCCGACCCACGAGCTCTATCGACCGAACGGCTAGCACCTCCGGATATTACCCATGTCAGGCCCTCACACCCAGACCAGCCACTGCGGGCAAGCCAGACCCCGGGCGATCTCGGTCCAGCTGGCACCCCCGTCCAACGAGGTGAGGACCTCGCCGGCGTTGCTTGCCACCGCAACCTGGCCGCCGCTGGCCGCCATCCTGCCCGTGTCAATTATCCTGCCGGTGTCCCCGCTGGCTACCGACGACCCCGGGAGCCCGCAGGATCGGAACGGCGCCCAACCTTCGAGAGGCGCCCGAAGCACCTGGGCGTTGCCCCCCCTTGGGCCTTGCGAGACCGACACCAGCACCGTGTCTCCAACCAGCGACACCGCCCGGCAGTACCTGTATGGTAGGCCGTCATCCCGAAGACGCCACGAGGCGCCGCCGTCCCTGCTGATCGCCAGGCCGTCAGCGCAGGCGGCGAGGACCATATCCGGCTGGTCAGCTCGGGGGCAGGAGACCTGATGGACATCGGCGCGCATGTCGATGGTGGCCGACCAGGTGGCACCGCCGTCATGCGAGCGCAGGATGCCGCCCACATGGACGTTGGCAAACCATGTCCCGTCCCCGGCGATCGCCAGCGACCGCACCTCTGGTGGCCCACCCCAAGGTGTGTACCACTGACCCCTGGTCGGAGCGTGAGCGAACGCCGGGACCGCCGATATTTGGCCGTTGCTGCCGATCTGGACCAGCCCCGCTCCCGCTGTTCCGATCAGCGGCCCAGCCGGACCGACCGCCAGGCAGGTCAGCTCCTGGCCCCAGCGGGCGACGCCGGCCCAGACTCGTTCCGGCCTGCGCTGCCAGACCTCGTTGCCATCCACCAGCGCCCACCAGGCTACACCATCAGGGACCACCGCTCTCACCTGGTGGCCGGCAAGCTCCACCCGCCAGTCCCAGCCGCCCTTGGGCCTCACACCGACGTGGATCCCCTCCGATGTCGCCACGACGAGCACCTCAAGAGCTCCGGCGGAGTCCCACCGCCATCCCCCGCGCCCACCATCGCAGGTAGAGGGGCAGCCAGCGCCGCAGGTCGAAGCGGCTCTCACCCTCCGTGCGGCCGTACCAGGTGACCGGGACCTCGGCCATCGCAAATCCGCCTGCGTAAGCCTTCACCGACAGCTCCAGCGCCACCTCGAAGCCGCCGGTGCTCTCGATGCCCACCTGTTCCAAGAAGTCCCGGGAATAAAGCTTGTAGTTGTTGGTCGGGTCGTGGATCGGCATCCTGCCCACATGGTGCAACAACAGCCCAGCCGCCCGGCTGGCCAGCGCCTTGGCGCGGGGTCCGCCGATCTGCTCCCCGCCGGGCGCGTAGCGACTCGCGGCCACCACCGCCGCCCCAGCTTTGGCCAGGGCCACCATCTCATCAGCCACCCGGTGGTCGTCCGACCCGTCGGCCATGCCCACCAGCACGAAGCGACCCCGTGTGGCCGCGATGCCCGAACGGATCGCATTTAGGGCCCCGGCACCGAGCTCGTTGCGATGCAGGCGCACTCCGGGGAGCTCGCCCAGCAGCTTGCGCACCGGAGGAAGGGTGTCGTCCTCCTCGAAGTCGTAGACCACCACCACCTCGTGCGGCGTGCTCACCTGATCCTCGATGGAGCGCAGGACAGCGGCGATGGTGGCGCCCTCGTTGCGCACCGGGATGACCACCGACAACAGTGGGACACCGATCTCGCTCACAGGCGCCCAGCCCGGCGCTCGGCGCCCACCCAGGCGATCACCTCGTCCAGCATCTCCTCGAGCGTGGTGGTTGCCTCGAAGCCGAGCACGTCGGCAGCCTTGGCCACATCTGGGATCCGCTGGGCCACGTCGTGCTCGAAGGGCTGGTCGTGCACCAGGCGCAGGGGCATATCCCCCCTAACCTTACGCCAGATCAGGCCGGCCAGCTCGGCGACGGTCGTGCCCTGGTTGGTGGAGAGGTTGAAGTCCCCGTTGAGCGCCAGTGGAGACTCCATCGCCAGGCGAATCCCCCTGGCCAGGTCGCCACCGTAGGTATAGTGACGCACCTGGGTGCCGTCTCCGAGAACGTGGAGTGGGTCCTGACCAGCCAGGACCTTCAGGACCAGGTCCGGAACCACGTGGCTCATGGCCAGCTTGACGTTGCCGGACATGACCGTGACGTCCCGCAGGGCGCGGCGCTCCCCCACCCCGACGCAGTTGAAGGGGCGCACGATGGTGTAAGGCAGCTTGTACTGCTCCCAGGCGCCCCGGGCGAAGTACTCCGCAGCCAGCTTCGAGAAGCCGTAGGTGGAGCGAGGGGGCGGGCTGGTGAGCTGGGCCCCTTCGGGCGTCGGAAAGCACACCGCGGACTCGTACACCATCGACGACGACACCACGACGATGCGCCCCAGGCGGCCCGCCGCGTGGGCTGCGATCGCCGCATCGAAGGTGGAGGCCATGATCCGCTCGTTCTCGGCCAGCAGGTCGTAGGCAAAGGCGTGGAAGTAGCTGATCCCACCGATCATCGCCGCGCCAGCGACCACTTGGTCCACGTCGGCCGCCAGCTCGCGCATCGTCGCGGGGTCGCGGGCGTCCCCCTCGACGAGCGTGAAGCGGGGGTGGGCATCGAAGCTGCGGCGGAGGGGGCCGTATTTCGAGAAGTTGTCCAGGCCCACCACCTCCCAGCCGGCCTCCAAGAGCTCGGGGACCAGGTATCCGGCTATGAAACCCGCTGCACCGGTCAGCAATGCCCTCTTCACAGGGTGATCTCGCCGGAAATGAGACCCCAGATGTCCACCACCCGGCGCCCGGAGAGATCGAGGCCCTTGTAAGCCGCGTGAGGGGCGCCGATCACGATGATCTCGGCGCCGGCCAGCGCAGTGTCGAGGTCCACCAGGCCGGGAGCGTCCACGTAGGGATCGGTGCAGACCACCTTTGCCCCGGCGAAGGCCAGGAGCCGGCGCAGCTTGTAGCTGAGCGACGCCCGGATGTCGTCCGACTCGGCCTTGAAAGCCATGCCGAGGATCGCCACAGTGCGTCCCCGCAGGGTGCCGGAATCCTCCAGCGCCCGGACCACGACTTCGGGCAGGCCTTCGTTGACCAGCATGGCGGCGTGGCCGAGCACGAAGCTGCTGCGGCTGAACGCCGAGAGCTGCATGGTGTCCTTGAGCAGGCAGGGACCTGCCGCGAACCCGGGTCCCGGCAGGTCCTCGGCTCGGGGGTAGTCGAAGCGGACCGCGCCCAGGATGCGCTCGTAATCCAAGCCGGCCTCGGCGGCGATGGCGAAGAACTGGTTGGCCACCGCGAACTTCATGTAGCGCCAGCTGTTGGTGAACAGCTTGGCCAGCTCTGCCTCCCGGCTGGTGGTGTGCAGGGTGGTCACCCCCAGGGTGGCGAACAGCCCCGCTGCCCGGCTGGCGGCCACGTCGCCGTCGGCGCCCACGATCTGGGGGAGGCTGGTGAGCTCGGTGATGGCCCGACCCTGGCAGATGCGTTCGGGGCAGAAGGCCACGTCCACCGTCGCGCCCCGCTCCGCCAGCACGCGAGTCACCCACTCGGTGGTGCCTGGATAGGCGGTCGAGCGCAGGACCACCAGGGCGCCGGGCACCAGGCAGGGGGCGATCTCGTCGATGACCCGCTCGAAGACTGAGAAGGTCGGGTTCAAGAACTCGTCGATGGGGGTGCCGACGACGAGGATCGCCGCCTTGGAGCGCTTGAGCATCGAGGCGTCGGCGGACAGCTCCAGGCGTCCAGTGACAAGGATCTCCGCCAGAAGCTCTGGCCCTCCTGCCTCGATGAACGGCATCCGACCTGCGGCAACCTGGGCCATCTTGGCCTCATCGAGGTCGTAGACACCCACCCGGAGCCCAGCGCGGGCCATGATGAGCGCCAGAGGGAGCCCGACATGGCCGCACCCCCCCACTATGCAGACGTCGAGCCAGTCCGGTTGCTTGGTGGGCGGCGTGGTGCTGCCTCCCCGATCCGATCTCGGGTCCGGGTCCACGAGCCAGGTACACTACCCGCTCCAGCTCTTGGCGAGCGCATTGCGATGGTCGCGCCAGCTGGCAGCTGGCATTCTGGGTACGGTTATCGTCGTTATGGCAACGATAACCGTACCCGGAATGGGCGGGCAATGACACCTGACCAGTCGATTGTCGTACAAGCGTCGGGTGCGGGCGCTGGGCCGATGTCAGGCGCCGATGCACCAGCGCTCGGCGGAGCACTGGGCCAGGCTGCCCTCGTCGTCAACCAGCTCACCAAGCGCTTCGGAGCGCGGACCGCCTTCTCCCAGGTGTCCTTCCAGGTTGCCCACGGAGAGGTCTTCGGCTTCCTGGGCCCCAATGGCGCTGGCAAGACCACCACGGTGCGCACTCTCGCCACCTTGATCGCCCCGACCTCGGGCTCGGCCACCGTCGCCGGCATCCCGCTGCGCGCCGAGAACGGAGTGGAGATCCGCCGGCGCGTCGCGGTCATGCCAGAGTCCCCTGGGCTCTACCTTCGCCTGAGCGTGGCCGAGAACCTGGAGTACTTTGCCGGTCTGTACGGTCTGCACCAGGCCGGGGGGCGGATCACCGACGCCCTCGAGGCCGTCAACCTCGGTGATCGGGCGGGAGATCTCTGCGGCGGTCTCTCCAAGGGCCTTCGCCAGCGGGTGGGACTGGCCCGAACGTTGCTGAGCGACCCGGAGATCATGTTCCTCGACGAGCCGACGTCGGGCCTCGACCCGGTGGCCGCCCGTGAGGTGCACGAGCTGATCATCGGGCTCCGCCAGCGGGGAGTGACCATCTTCCTCACCACCCACCGGCTCGAAGAGGCCGAGAAGCTCTGCGACCGGGTGGCCATCTTGAACACGACGCTGCGAAGCCTCGGTCGGCCCGCAGAGCTGCGAGAGTCGCTCTTCAAGAGTGCGCTCGTCGTCAAGGTCCTGGCGCCGCTGCGCGACCCCGACCAGCTCTTCGGCCGTATCGCCGCAGTCGACAGCTGGCGCTGCGATGCGCCGGGCTCCTACGTGCTCTCGGTCTCCGATCCAAGGGTTGCCGCACCCGAGGTGGTCCGGGGCCTGGTTGGCGCCGGAGCCGATGTCGCCTCCATCGGCGAAGCGCAGCACTCGCTCGAAGACGTGTACCTTGAGCTGATCGCCGAAGACGTCGAGGCCCGCAACCAATGACCGGTCTCGACGCAGCACGCATCCGCGCTGTGGTCCGCAAGGAGCTGCGGGACTACCAGCGTAAACGCTCCATCGTCGTGACCATGGTCATCCTGCCGCTGATCTTTCTCATCGAGCCCGTCGTCACCATCTTCGCCGCCTCGGCCTCCACGCCTGGCCTGGACCACTACGTCATCCTGCCCCTCCTATACATGTTGCTGATCGCGGCCATCATCCCTTCCACCCTCGCCGCCTACGCAGTTGCCGGCGAGCGCGAGCAAGGGACGCTCGAGCCGTTGCTCACCACACCACTTCGTAGCCAAGAGCTCATCGTGGGCAAGGGGGCGGCGGTCATGCTCCCCACGGTGGTGCTCTCCTACGCGGTGTTCGGGCTCTTCCTCGCCGCCGTGGCGCTTTTCGCCAAGCCCGCAGTCGGCTCAGCCGTGTTCCACCAGGGTCCGGTGCTTCTCGCCCTGTTCCTCTTCGCGCCCCTTGTGGCCGGCTGGGCCATCGCGGTCGGGATGGCGATCTCAGTCAGGGCGAGCGAGATCCGCGTCGCCCAGCAGCTGGGAATGCTCGCCAGCCTTCCAGTCCTTGGCGTGATCCTGCTGTTGCTGATCGGTGTGATCAATCCGACATTCACGGTCGCAGTCCTGTTCGCTGTCGGGCTGGCCGCCGTGGATGTGGCCGCACTGCGCATCGTCTCGTCGATGTTCGATCGGGAGCGCCTCGTGACCGGCGCCAAGGCCGCCAGGGCGCGGCCGACCCTCGGATCGCACCAGCCGGCGCTGCCAGCAACAGCCACCCTGGAAGGCCGACCCTCAGAAGCTGTTGCACTTAGCGACCATTTTGGGCCTAACTGCAACCGCTTCGCGCACGGCGGTAGTGCAGGTCGTTCGCTGACGCAGCGAAACGCTGATCGGGCGCATCGCGGTCAGCTCTTCTGGTGAGGCTTCTCCGCGCCGCCTTTCGGCCGCCTCCCGGAGCCAGGTACTCTACCGGCTCCGACTCTTAGCGAGAGCAGGCCGATGAAGCTCATGGCAGATGTGCGCCTCCGTATGTGACCGGTACGCCCCGTGAGCGAGGGTGACCCGGACATTGCCGCCTGGCGTGCGCTGATCTGGGCGGTAGACCAGCTAGCCGACGCCACGGGGCTCGCTGGGCAGGGGTCGTGGGCGGAGCCTGGGCAGGGGTCGTGGGCAGAGCCTGGGCAGGGGTCGTGGGCGAGGCAGGGGCCGTGGATGGAGTCTGGGCAGGGGCCGTGGGCGGTGCCTGGTCCTCCAGATGGCTGGCAGACGGACGCTTCGCAGGACCACGAGCGCTACCGGGCCTGGCTCCATGGGCGGCCGGGTGGGGCGCCGGGGTCGGCCGGCGAGGCTGGCGGTCCAATCTTCAGCGTGGTCGTGCCGGCCTACCGCACGAAGGTCTGGATCCTCGAGCGCTGCGTGGAGTCCGTGAGGGTCCAGACCTGGGCCGGCTGGGAGTGCTGCATCTGTGACGACGGTTCCAACGACCGTGCGCTGACGCGCTACCTGCGCAGCGTGGCGGCTCGGGACCGGCGGATCAAGGTCACCTCCCTGACGCAGAACCGGGGGATCTCCGCCGCCACCAACGCCGCCGCCGCCCTGGCGTCGGGCGATTTCATTGCCCTCCTGGACCATGACGACGAGCTGACGCCAATTGCCCTGGCAGCAGTGGCAGGGGCTCTGATGGCCAGCCCGGAGGCCGACGTCGCCTACACCGACGAGGACAGGCTGGACCCTGACGGCCAGCCCTTCGGGCCGCTGTTCAAGCCCGACTTCTCCCCCGACTACTTGCTGACCACCCCCTACATGGGCCACCTGCTGGTGATCCGGCGCTCGCTTCTCACCGAGCTCGGTGGGATGCGCTCCAAGATGGACGGGAGCCAGGACTACGACCTCATGCTTCGGGCGACCGAGGTCGCGCGGTCAGTCCTTCACGTTCCCGAGCTGGCCTACCACTGGAGGGTGGTTCCCGGATCCGCCGCGGGCGACGCCACTGCCAAGCCGTGGGCGTACGCGGCCAGTGGCCGAGCGCTCACCTCGGCCCTGCGCCGGCGCGGAGAGGACGCCAGGCTGGAAGCCGGGCCTATTACCGGGATGTGGAACGCGCGGCGGCGGCTTCCCGATGGCCTGCCGGTGAGCGCCGTCGTGTCCGCTCTGGGAGACGCAGTCCAGCTTCGGGCCTGCGTGGACGGCCTGGGTGCCGTCGAGCCCTTGCCGGGCGCTACCGAAGTGGGTGTGACCGAGGTGCTCGTGGCCGCCCCGGAGCGCCCTGACCTGGAGACCCGGGCCCTGCTGGGATCCCTGGACGAGCGCCCAGGAATGCGGGTGATCAAGGGTTCGAGCCCGGTCGCCACGGCAAACACAGCGGCGCGCTGCGCCGCTGGGACGTTGGTGCTCTTCGTGGACTCACGCATCGTTCCGGCAACAGGCGGATGGCTTGCGGCCATGGCCGAGCACGCCATGCGAGCCGGAGTAGGTCCGGTTGGCGCACGGCTGCTCTCCCCCGACGGCCTCGTGCGCCATGTCGGCCTGGTGTTGGGCCTGGCGGGAAAGCCGGCGGCACCCGTGCTAGAGGGCCTGCCCGCAGCCGGGTTCGGCTACCTCGAAGCTGCACGGGTCACCCGCAACTGGAGCGCAGTATCGTCTGCCTGCTTGATGATCCGCCGAGAGCTGCTCGACGAGCTGGGAGGCTTGGACGCGACGATGGGGCCCTGGGCGGACGTCGACCTCTGCCTCCGGGCGGCCGGGCTCGGGCAACGGAGCCTGGTCTGCTCGATCGCCGAGCTGGTGGCGGAGCTTCCACCGGGTGGAGCGGGCAATGGTGCCAAGGCAGAGACCGCTCGATTCCTAGAAAAGTGGGGGGACCTGGTCCGGGCGGGCGACCCGTTCTTCAGCCCCCATTTGAGCCGCTTCCGGCCGGAGTGTGTGATCGCCGACGAGAATGAGGAGGACAGATGGAACAATCTGATGTGGCCGCAGGCTCGATAGTCGAAGAGATCCGGGCCCGGGCGCGCCGGCCGTGGGCGCCTTCGCTTCGGCCGGACCAGTCGTTTGCCCCGATGGTCGCCGATCCAAACCTGGGGTACCTGCACCGGCACTGGGAGCTGCGCAAGACCCTGGAGCCGGCCAGCCGGCGTGTACCGGCGGGCGGGGTCCGGGGGTTGGTGAAGGTGGCCTTCAACCGGCTGAGCCTTGGGGCCTTGGGCCCGTACCTGGAGGAGGAGCAGGAGCTGCTGGCCCACCTGGTCCGAGTGGTGGACGCCCTGGCACACCGCTGCGACGCCATAGTGGCGGCCCAGGCGGCCGAGATCGACTCGCTGCGCGCCGACCTGGTGGAGCTGGCAGCCCGAATCGAGGGACCGATCGCCAACGGCGATGCCTGAGGGCCGCCAGCTTGCCACCGTCGTCACCACTACCTGGTCCGATGGCTCCGGCGCCTACCTGGTGCGAAGGGTGGCGGCTGCGCTGGCGACGAGCGCCGAGGTCACCGTGATTGTGGCGGACGGCCATCGGGGACCGGCGGTCTCCTGCGCCGATGGCGCATTCTGGGTGATCCGTGTCCCGTCGCAAGCACCGGAGCCCCGCCGGGCCAAGCTGTTGCAAGAGGCGCTCACGGTGGGAGGTGGAGACGCCACGGCGATTCCGGGTCCTTTGCGTGCGGAGCTTCGCCGCCTGGCCGGCTCGGCACCCGGGGTCAGCCAGGTGATCCGCTCCCTCGCCCCCGATGCGGTTGTGGTCGCCGGTCACCGCCACGAGCTGGCTGTGCAGGGGGCCGTGCAGGGGAGGCGGACTTGCCTGCTCGCGCTGGCAGTCGATGACCTGGCCCTGGCCCTCAGCCTGGCAGAGGGCGTCGGGCACGGATGGGACTCGATCCTGACTACCAACGCCTACGAGGCCGACCTGCTCCAAAGCTCCCTGGGCCGCTCGGACCCGGCCCTGGTCCACAACCTCGGATTTTGCCTGGAGAGGCCTTCAGGCGACGGGACCGGCCCTGCTGGCTGGGTTGGCGAGCGGAGCTGGCTGGTGGTTCTGGACAGTCCAGGCTCTCCAGGGCTTGCTTACCTAGCCCTGCGCTTTCCCTCCCTGGCAATGGTTTTGGTGGACCCGGGGGCGGGGGCAGCCGTCGTGGTGCGGGGTCGCCACCGCGGGGGCGAGGCCCCTATCAGCCGGACGGGTATGTGGGAGCTGATGGCCGGGGCAGTGGCGACCCTCGACCTGCGCCCGCCGCAGGTGATCGCCAGGGAGGTGTTGGAGTCGTTGATTTTGGGCACCCCCGTCGTCGTGGCCGCAGCTTCGGGAGCGGCTCGGCGCTGCGCCGAGGAGGCCAATGCCGGCCTTTGGTATCGGGACCAGCCAGAGCTGGCTGCCTGCGTGGCCCGGATGCTGGAGCGCCAGATCCGAGACGCCCTCGGGGCTCAGGGCAGGTGCTGGGCCACCGCAGCCCACGCAGACCAGGACGCCTTTGTGCAGGCCACCAAGATTGGCGTGCTCGGGAGCGCCTGAGGGACCCCTTACCTCCCCACGAATCGGGCCTTGCCAGGGCCGTTCTGCAGGAACGACACCAACCCGATGCGGGCGTCCTCGGTGGTGAAGACCTCGGCGAACAAAGCCCGCTCCAGCGCCAGGCCAGCGCGCAGCGGACCCGACAAGCCCTCGTCGATTGCCCTCTTGGCAAGGGACTGGGCCACCAGCGCCCCTTTCGCCAGCTCGCCTGCCCAGGCCAGGGCCACTGAAAGGACTTCGGCATCCGGCACCACCCGATCCACCATCCCGATCCGCAGCGCCTCCTCGGAGCGCACGTGGCGTCCGGAGAGGATTAGGTCCTTAGCCTTCGAAGGTCCGATCAGGCGGGCCAGGCGCTGGGTCCCGCCCCCACCCGGGATGATGCCCAGCTGGATCTCCGGCAGGCCCAACCGGGCCCCCTCCCCAACAACCCTGAGGTCGCAGGCCAGCGCCAGCTCGCAGCCTCCTCCCAGGGCGTAGCCGTTGACCGCCGCCACGACTGCGCGGGGAAACGCCGCCAGGGCCTCCAGCACCTGGTGAAAACCGCCAGCCACCCGCCCTGCGTCGTCGAACCCACCGAACTCGGTGATGTCGGCCCCAGCGGCAAAGATGCGCTCACCGCCCCAGAGGACCACTGCCCCGGGCAGGTCGTCAGCCATGCCCGACAGGACCTCAGCCAGCTGGCGCAACAGCCCAGTGGACAGGGCGTTCATCTTGGGACGGTCAAGGCGGATCAGCGCCACACCGTCCTCACGACGCTCGAGGGACACGAAGTGTTCAGAGGTCTCGGCCATGTGCCAGGATAGCTCGCCAACTAAGGGCCTGTACGAGAACAACCTGGGCTGCGAAGCCGCTCAAATGAGGTCCTCATCAGGGCTATAGCTGTGCCCGCCGCCCAGGTTGTTCTCTGCCAGGCCCTAACCTGGATCTACGCTCAAGAAAATGGCTTCAGGTTGTTGGTCAAGGGAAGCGAAAGCGCAGGTGCCGTCCG
>JAVKSL010000075.1:0-12664 GCA_039583695.1 Acidimicrobiales bacterium
CCGCAGGCGGCCTGACGGGCCGTAGTGCACGGGCCTCGAAGATACGTAATCGAATTTACGACCCGGACCACTTAGTCTATCGAATAGACGAAGACTAGTCTAGCCCATAGACTCGGGTGTCTTAGTCCACAATCCCTTGCGGTACGCGCCCTTCGGGTGGTGTGGTCCTGGCCCCTGCCATCCCAGCCACTGGGCTGCCCACTTGCCCGAAGCCGCCCCATCGGCGGCGGCCGGGACCGAGGTGCAAACAAAGGTATGTGCAGATAACATGTAGGGTGGGTCTAGAGACGAGGTAAGATGACCACTACCCAATGTTCTTGTCCTCCGAGCGAAGCGACCGGCATGGCTGGCGCTGGCTACGCCGCCCGGTCGCTTCGAGTCGCCATGCTCGTCCTTCTCAAGGAACGCGAATGCCATGGCTACGAACTGTACAGGCGCCTAGCCACCACTGGCTTTGTCGTACCGAGCGCCACGCAAATCTACCGGCTGCTTCGAACAATGGAGCACGAGGGCCTTCTCAGCGCTGTCTGGGACCTGAGCGAGAAGGGGCCTGCTCGCCGCGTGTACACGCTTACCTCAACGGGCGACCAGTACCTTCGGGAACACATTCCCTCCTTGCTCGCCGAGCGTGATGCGTTCCAAGTGGTCCTTGCAATCTACCGCAGGGTGGTGAAACGCCAAGCCTGAGCGGACCATCTGTTGGCCCTCGACGCTCGGTCGGGCACTAGCTGTCCAGCAGGCGCTCCGCCTCCTCGGGCACCATACCTTCAGCAACGAGACGATCTCTGAAGAATGCCCGGATCTCCACATCGCTCAGCACACGATCGCCAAACTGCTCTTTCATCTCGAGGCAGACCGTCACGAGATCGTCGTGGAAGCGCTGCGCGTCGAACGTTCCTTCATCGGATGCCGGCTCCTGCTCGGCTACCTCCCCTGCGCCACCATCTGAGTTGACGAGGGCCAGGCCATGGCCTGCCCATGCCAGCACGCCACCGTCCAGGGTTTTGGCGTCGAAGCCTCTGGCGAGCAATAGTTCGGTGGCCTGCGCGGCTCGCTGGCCACCTCGGCATACTGTCACGACAGGGCGTGCCCGGTCCAGCTCGTCGAGGTGATCCTCCAGCTGGTCGAGGGGGAGATGTCGGGCATCTTGGATATGACCCCGCTCCCATTCGTCGAGGAGCCGGACGTCGAGCACCGTTAGCTGGTCGATGCGCCCGGCAAGCTCGTGTGGGTGAATGACGGTCATCTCTCAGGCGCCCCCACCGCTGGTCGGAACCCGCCCAAGCGCGAGCACGCCCTCGGATTTGAGCGGATGGTCGAGCGGGAACAGTGATCCCGTGCCAGTTATCACGGGCGACAGGATCTCGTCGTCAACGAGGCTTCCCCGGATGCTTGCCACGATGGCTGGGTCGGCCCGGTGCCGAGCGTTGAAGAACGCCTCCTCGTAGATGAGCCTCTTGTCCACGCCAGCGGCAATGAGGGCGCCTGAGAGCTCGGCGATCATGGCGCCGTTGCCGCAAAGGTAGAAGTGCTTTCCCTGGAGCGTGTTCATCTCGGCTGGCACTGTCTCGGTCAGGCGCCCTCGCGGACCCGTCCAGCTGGGTTCCGGCTGGGACAGGGAGATCCGGTAGCTGAAGCTTGGGTGCCGCTCGGCCAGCTCGTCGAGCCGGTCCAGCAAACAGATGTCCTCGACCAGGCGCAGACCCCACAGCAGCCTGATGCGCCGATCGCCGCCGCTTTCGAGGAGGCGGCAGGCAAGGGCGTAGAAGGGGCTGACGCCAACCCCGGTGGCCAGTAGCACCAGCTCGGTATCGTCCTCCTTGGGAATCATGGACCTGCCTGTGGGCCCCCGGAACCTGACCTGGTCACCTACTTGCAGGGCGGCCATGTGGAGTGACAGGGGACCCTGGGGGACGACGCGGACCAACAGCGTGAAGCTGTTTGGTTCCTCGGGCCTCATGAGGATGCAGAACGGCGTGCGACGGCGTCTGGCCCCAGCCACATTGGCCTCGATCCCCACGAACTGGCCTGGATCGAACTCGAGTCCGTGTTGGTCCTCCGCGCGCAGCGTGATGGCCATCGTGCCTGTGGAGGTGAGCTGCTCTTTCGCCGTCACTACGGCCCGGCGATCGTAGGCCTTGGCGTTGCGCCAGGACTCATCGAGGGGGTCATTTGCCGCCGCGTCGAGCAGCGCTGGGCGCCCACGGGGATCGCTGCCCTTGAAGGCCCGCTGGTCTACGGGCATGCGCCGGAGTGCGATGGCGTCCTGCTCGGAGGGGGGCCGTTTGTCGACGGTGCCGGTCATCTGAGCAAATCTCATCGAGCTCTCCTTGTATTGGATCGCGGCTTGGCACATGTGACCAAAGCCTGCTTGCCAGCTGTCAGGGCGCCTACCAGGGGAGTCATCATCGGCCAGCCCCAGTGGGTCCGAGAGCCTTGACCGCCTCCGTCACTTTTCGGACCAAATCATCCACGTCAGATACAGGGCCGCCCATCGCCTTCAGCTCAGCGAGGGTGGTCACCAGGCTCGCGTACAGAGGTGGGCACGAGGCGCAGGAGGTCAGGTGGAACTCAAGTGCCGCTGCGGCATCCGAGTCGAGCTCTCCGTCGATATAGTCCGAGACCATCGCTCGGGCCTCGGTGCAGGTAAGACCGCTCATCTCTCCGCTCCGGGACGCCTTTGGGTCTCTTCGCCCAAGAGCGCGACCAAGGCCATGCGGCCCCGGCGGATGTTGGACTTGGCGGTCCCGAGGGGGATGCCGGTCAGCTCGGCCACCTCGGAGGCGGAGAGGCCCTGCCCGTCGTGCAGGATCAGCGCGTTGCGGTAGCCGGCCGGCAGCGTGTCGAGCAGTGTTCGCAGCACCTCGGCCTGGGAGCTTCGGATCGCCACCGTCTCGGGGTCGACGCTGAAGTCGGGATCCTCCCACCGGGCCAGCAGGTCCATTGGCTCCACATCGACGACTGGAGGCCTTCGCCTTCGGAGTTCGGCGAGGCAACGGTTCACGGTGATGCGGTGCAGCCAGGTCTCGAGGGCGGATCGCCCGGCGAAGGAGCCGAGAGCACGCCAGGCGTCAAGCATCGCTTCTTGCACCATGTCCTCGGCGCGGTCGGGTCCTACCATCTGGCGAGCGACGCGGACCATTCTCGGGGCATATCGCCGCACGCACTCTCCAAAGCTGGCTGAGTCTCCTGCCCTCGCCGCGACCACCAGGTTGGCCTCCGGGATGTCGGATAGCATGACCTCTATGTTAGATGCCGATAGCGGCATCAAGGGATGCGCGCGCCGGCGGGGAACCTGGCGCCACCTGTGCACACGGGCCTGGGACATCTCTGTGTCGAGCCGGTTCACAACTGCTTAGATGCTTGGCGGTCCCTGAACGGATGCGCGGGTTGACCGTAGCTGATTCTGAGCTTACAGCTGAGGAATCAGGAACCGAGAAGGCACGAGGCGCCAGCCACCCAACGCGGACCGTGCCCTACCATGAGGCCGGTGCAATGTGCATCTAGTGTATAGCTGTCAGGGATTTGGGGCCATTCGGGAGCAATGTTACGTAGCCACCGGGTCGGCCAGCGATGAGGTAAGAAACTGGAGCGAACACTTTGAAGCAGCTGGCGACACCGAGCGCGTCCCAACGATTGGCCCCCCGGCGGTGGCGGCCGTCGGCGAGGACACTCAAGACGGTGGGCCTTTACGCCCTGACCCTGTGGGCCGTGGTCACGGTGGTGTTCTTGTTGCCGCGCCTGTTGCCGGGCAGCCCGCTGGAAAGCCTCAACGATCCCTCCAGCGGAAACTTCATCTACGACCCTGTGATCCGCGCCAAGCTTGCCGCCTACTACGGCTTCAACCGGCCGCTCATCAGCCAGTACGTCTCGTACCTGTGGGCTTTGCTCCACGGCAACCTCGGCTGGTCAATCTCGCAGAACACGCCCGTCACCCGCCTCATCGCCCGGCGTCTTCCATGGACGCTGTTGCTGATGGGCTCGGCCCTGGCCCTCTCCTCGACCATTGGTTTCCTCGCCGGGGTGACAGCGGCCTGGCATCGTGGCGGCGCCCGGGACAGGTTCCTCATTGGCTCGCTCTCAATGGCGCGCTCGATCCCTGAGTACGCCATGGCCAGCCTTCTCCTCGTATGCTTCGCCGTGTTGCTGCCAGTTCTCCCGCTGGGCGGGGCATACACGCCGTTTGCCCAGTACTCCTCGCCTCTGGGCGCAATTGCCGACGTGGGTCGTCACCTCATCCTGCCGCTGGCAGCCCTTACTGTCGGGCTGGCCGGCAACCACTTCCTCCTGGTCCGCAATACGGTTGTAGTCACCCTGGGAGAGGATTACATGCTGCTGGCCCGGGCCAAGGGCGTTCCGCGCCGGGCGCTCAAGTACCACCATGCCAGTCGAAACGCCATGTTGCCCTTCCTCACCTCGGTGGGCATCCAGACAGGATTCGCCGTCGGAGGTGCCATTTTCGTCGAGACCGTATTCTCTTACCCCGGGATGGGCACGCTGATGAACGCGGCAGTGACCGCCCGTGACTACCCGTTGCTGCAGGGGAGCTTCCTGGTGCTGGCAGTGGTGGTCCTGGTGGTCAACCTCGCGGTCGAGCTGGCCTACTCCCGGATGGACCCTCGGGTGGCGCGATGACCCTGGTCACCACCACCGCCCGACTTGGCCCGAGCGTCGCGCGACCCGGTGCACGGGGCCGAGCTGCTGGCCTGGTGGGCATTGCGATCGTTGCCGTGTTCGTGGTGATCGCCATCCTCGGCAGGGACCTGGTCCCATATCGGGCGACCGCCCTTTCCGGCCCGGCGCTGCAGGCGCCGAGCGGGGCCCACCTGCTCGGCACGAATGGGCTGGGCCAGGACGTGGCGAGCCAGCTGATCCTCGGCACACGGATCTCGCTGCTGGTTGCCCTGCTCGCCGGCGCGGGAACTGTCCTGCTCGGGGGGGTCGTGGGCGTTGCGGCCGGCTGGTTGGGGGGCTGGGCAGAGGCCGGCCTGATGCGCTTCACCGATCTGGTGATGGTGCTGCCGAAGCTGCCGTTGCTGCTCCTCGTGGGTGCCTTGACAGGAGGCTCGGCCGTCACCCTGTCGCTGCTCATCGCCGTGACGTTCTGGCCGATGACTGCCCGGATCCTACGTTCCCAGGTGCTGAGCCTGCGGTCCCGCACTCACATCCGGGCGGCGGCTGGATTCGGAGCGGGCTCGTGGCACCAGCTCCGTCGTCACGTCCTACCTGACCTCGGCTTGATACTGGTGGCCGAGCTCATCCCTGCTGCCGGCCGGGCCATCGCCTTGCAGGCAGGGCTCGCGTTTCTTGGAGTAGGGAGCCCGACCCAGCCGAGCTGGGGCGGGATGATGCGCGACGCCCTCAACTACCAGTATGTCTTCGAGACATCGGCGTGGACCTGGTGGCTGCTGCCGCCGGTAATCGCAATCGTGGCCTTGGTGATCGGGATAACCCTGGTCGGAACCGCGGCCGAGATCCGTCTCGTCCCTAGCCTCACCAGGCACACCCGGTGAGGGCACTTTGACCGCTCCCAGACTTAGCGTGGAGAGGTTGGGGGTAACCTACCCCGGACCTCCCGGGGTGAGGGCCCTCGCCGGCATTGACCTCTCGCTGCGGGCCGGGAGCTGCCTTTGCCTGCTTGGCGAGTCAGGCTCGGGAAAATCCACGCTCGCCCGGGCCCTTATCGGCCTTCTCCCAGGTGCCGAGGTCACTGGTAGGATACTGCTGGACGGTGTCGAGATGTCCGACCAGGCCAGCTGGGAGCGCGCACGCTGGCGCCAGGTCTCTATCGTCATGTCATCGGGCACCGCGCTCAACCCGGTGCTGAGGATAGGCGACCAGGTTGCTGAGCCGGTTCGGATTCACAACGGGGCCAAGAAGCCAGCCTCAGAGGCCGCTGCATGCTCGCTGCTCGAGCTGGTCGGGCTCGGGGCGTGGGCCGCACAGCGCTACCCCCGTGAGCTGTCGACGGGCCAGCGCCGGCTGGCCATGATTGCGATCGCGCTGGCTTGCGACGCGCCACTCATGCTGCTGGACGAGCCGACATCAGGGCTCGACCCCCAGACTCGCTCCGAGGTGCTGGAGCTGCTCGGTCGCCTCCGCGACGAGGGCCGCAGCCTTTTGATGCTCACTCACGACGTGGCCGCCGCCCGCGTGCTGGCTGACGAGGCCATGATCTTGTATCGGGGCTGGGTGCCGGAGCGCGGGCCGGCTGATAGGGTCCTCGGCGACCCCCGGCATCCTTACAGCTTCGGCCTGCTCAACGCCAATCCCGATCTGGGCTCGGTTAAGGACTTGCGGGGCATTCGGGGGGACCCTCCGGACCCGAGTGAGATCGCTTGTGGCTGCCCGTTCGTCGATCGTTGCACCCAGGCAGTCGAGGTCTGTGCAGTTACGCCGCCGCCCGGTGTCGCTCCCGCCGGAGAGGACGGCGAGCGGCTCGTCGCCTGCCACCGCGGTGGGCTCGTGGCAGTTCTGGAGGTGAAGGCAGTCTCCAAGAGCTACGTCCTGGGTGCCGGGATACTTCGTAGGCAGGCCATTGAGGCGCTTGTCGAGGCAAGTCTCACAATCCGTGAGTCCGAGGTGGTAGGGCTCGTGGGCCGTAACGGCGCTGGGAAGTCCACGCTGGCACAGATCGCCGCCCACCTGCTCGAGTCAGACTCAGGCGAGGTCCGACTCGAGGGCCGGACCTTGTCGGGGCTTCACGGGGCAGAGAGCAAGCAGGCCAGGGCCCGGGTCCAGATGCTGTTTCCCGATCCGCTCGAGGCGCTGTCCGCCAGGCTTACGGTCGGCCAGGCGGTGCGCGAGCCCCTGGACGTCCAGCAGGTCGGAGACCCTGCCTGGCGCGACGAGGAGGTGACTCGCCTGCTCACCCAGGTTCGGCTCCCCGCGGCGGCAGTCGTCGGTCGCCACACCCACGAGCTGTCCACCGGCCAGCTCCAGCGGGTGGCGCTGGCAAGGGCGCTCGCGCTGGCACCCAAGCTGCTTGTGGCCGACGAGCCGGTGGAGTGCCTGGATCCCTCGGAGCGGGCCAAGGTCCTCCAACTTCTCAAGAGCGTCCAGGTCGAGCGGGGCATGGCCATGCTGGTCGTCTCGCACGACCTCGCTGTCGTGCTCCGAATCGCCGACCGGGTGCTCGTCATGGACGCCGGGCATATCGTGGAAGAGGCATCGAGCACGGAACTGCTCAGGCGTCCCTCCCACGAGGCGACGCGCCAGCTGCTCGAGGCCAGTGGCGCTGAGCCCACCTGGTGGCCGCGCGAGGATCGTGTCATCGAGGATGTAGTGGGGCTATAGTGAGCCCTGCACCGGCGTCCGCCAGGGACGGGACATAAGGGGAGACTCCAGATGCTTGGAAAAAGATTCAGGGCCATCTTCGCGGTGTGCGCGTCCGCCACACTTCTCGCCGCGTGCTCCTCGACGAGTCCCCCGGCACCGAGCCCTAGTGCTGCGGGGATCACGCTGCGAGTGGCGGGCGAGACCGGAGGTGGCTATCCAACTCCGTACGGGGCCATCCGTGGCCCTGGTTGGCTGCTATCCAGCTTTATATTCGACACGCTGGCGGTCCCCGACGTAACGGGCCAGCCGAAGCCGTGGTTGGCCAAGTCCTGGCAGGTATCGCCTGACGGCAAGACTTGGACCTTCCAGCTGCACAAGGCCACCTGGCAGGACGGCAAGCCGCTCACCTCGGCCGACGTCGTGTTCAGCTTCAACTACGACCTCCACGGCCCCGGGGCCGGGACGCGCGTCGGACAGGGTCTCAGCTACATCAAGAGCGTGACGGCTGACGGGCCGGAGACCGTGGTGTTCAAGCTTGCCTCCGCCGAACCGGGCTTTTTGTCGTCAATCTCCGGATTCAACGGTGTGCCCATCATCCCCGAGCACATATGGTCTCACGTGACCGACCCCGCTCACTTCCAGGGATCTCAGGCGCTGGTCGGTTCGGGCCCTTACCGGCTGAAGAGCTTCAATCTGAGCACCGGATCGTACGACTTCGTGGCCAACAACAACTTCTATCTGGGCAAGCCGGTCGTGCAGCAGCTTCAGCTGGTGCCGGAGTCCAACCCCCTGCTGGCGCTCGAGCAGGGCCAGCTGGACGAGGCGAGCTCAGGCAATGGCGTGGTCCCGCAGTCCCTGTTCCAAAAGCTGCTGAGTGAGAAGTTCAAGCTGCTCACCGCACCGGGTCAGTTCAACGAGGCTCTGTTCTTCAACCTGGCCTCAGGCTTCCCGTACAACCAGGTAGCGTTCCGTCAAGCGGTGGCGTACGCTCTTGACCGCCCACAAATGCTGAAGCTGCTGGCCGACGGTCTCGGGGTTCCTGGTAGCGCGGGCGGCCTCGGGCCGGCCAACCCCTACCTGGACACGAACCTACCGTCCTATGCCTACGATCCAACAAAGGCTGCGACTCTGCTGAACCAGGCCGGCCTCAAGCTCCCCAAGGGCGCTGCCTTCCGTGTGAACCCCAACGGCTCGCCGCTCACGATACCCTTGCTCACCAGCTCTAGTGACGATCAGGTGGCCCAGCTGGTGCAGCAGTACCTGCGTGCTGTGGGGCTGAACGTGGCGATCACCGCAGTGGACCAACCCACCTCGGACGCAGCGGATGCCGCGGGCCACTACAAGATGGCCATCGTGCACTTTGGCGGCTTGTCGATGGATCCCGATATCCTGACTCAGCGATTCGACTCGAACTTCAAGGGGCATTCGTTCACCTCGGTCCATGGATTCGACAACGCGGCCTTTAACGCCCTTGCAACTCAGCAGGCCACCACCACCAACCCCGCCAAGCGCAGGCAGCTGGTCGACCAGATGCAGGTGATCCTGGCCAACGCGCTGCCCCAGCTTCCCTTGTACGTGCCCGAGCAGGTCAGCTTCGCCAACACCAAGGTATTCAGCGCTTGGGCTTATACCCCCAACTGCCCTCCCTGCGGGGTGTGGGGCAACGAGCACACACTTGTCACGGGCAGCGCCAGCCCCGTTCCCAGTGGCGGTCCGAGCGTATGAGCCCCCACTTCTAGGTGGCGAGGCGGGAGGAGAGCCTCGACTAACTAACGCTTGGCCCGTCGGGTGCTCAGCGAAAGTGCCCAGATCAGGCTGCAGCCCAGGGCCGCCAACGCCGCGACCCCGGCTCCAACCAACTCCGGGGCCCGAGGACCCGGTCCGGGCGTGGCGGCGGTCGAGGTGACGATGTCCTGGCGCCCGGTGGCCTCGGTGCCAAGGACGCTGTCGGCCCAGGCGACCTGCACCTCAGCTGGTGTGGCCGCGATGCCGAGGTGCGAGCCGAGGTCGGCCGGGAGGTTCCCGCCGAAGGTGGGCCCGACCCTCGAGTCGAATGGATCCGACGACAGCTTGACTATGGAGAAGCTGGCGCCACGGTCCGTGGAGGTGGCCAGGTACGCGTCGGTGTAGTGGTCGCTCAAGGCCTGCAAGAACGCTACGTCGACCCGCCCACCACCCGGCGCGGCGATTGCGGGCAGCCAGTCTGATGTCCCGGGAACTCCCGGGGCGGGAGACTGGATCACGATAGGGGACGACCACGCGGCCCCCCCGTCGTTGGACCTTGCCATCATGACTCTTTCGGCGCCACCGCGGTTGCTCCAGGCCAGGTAAAGCTGGCCTCCCGGCGAGGATGCCAGGGACGGGAAAATGTTGTCGAAGAGGTTGTAGTCCTGGTGTGCCACCACCGAGCGGGCCACCACCACCGGAGCGGCGAAGCCCGAACCCTGGACCCTGCTGACAACCAGGTCGTAAAGGTTGCTGGCTTGGGTCGCGGTCGGGCTGGCACCGAAGTCCTCGTAGGCCACTACCAGAGCCCCGCCCTGGTCGAGAACCGGGGTGGGTGACCCAACCTCCTGACCTGATGGGCTGACCTCGACGGGAGCGGAGAACCTCCTCCCGCCGTCTGCGGACTCGGCGCTGAGTATCCTCGTGGTGGCCGAGCTGAGATGCGTTCCCGAGGTCGACAACTGCAGCCAAGTCAGACGGACCTCGCCGTGGGTACCGACCAGTATCCGGGGTTGGAAGGCGTCGGGTCCGGCCACCTGCACGGGCGCGCTGAGGTGGGCGCCGCCGTCGTTGGAGCGGACCAGCCACATGGCGTCGGGTACGTTCATCCGGCCAGCCAGGCTGTCGTACACCACGTAGAGCGAACCGTCCGGACCGAAGGCCGCGTCGGGGAAGAAGGGCTTGTGGTGACCTGGCGGAAGGGGCAGGGTGACGGCGCTCCAAGTGAGGCCGCGATCGGAGCTACGGGCCAGCTCCGAGCTGAGCGCCGGGCGATCCTGGCGGTAGACCACGACCAGGTCGGAGGGTGCCTGGGGATCTCTCGCGACTGTCGGTGTGCTGAACGCATCGATGATGCCCGCGGGGTTAACGAACATGTTGGCTCCCACGGAAACCGAGCGTGGCGCCAGGCCCAGATAGGTCAGCCCACCGGCTGTAGCGACGAGAGCTACCGCTGCCCCAGCAAGCCAACCGGATGCCCTGCGGCGAACCTGCCTAGGGGGCTCAGCCACCAGAGGCAGGGTAGTACCGCTGGTCACAGCTCTGGGCGACGGGGGGATTACCTGGGAAAGCGGTGTCGCCAGCTACCTCCAGGACGCTGCCGTCATTGAGCACAGCCGCCTCCAGCCCGCTCCGCGCGCAGCCCATGGATCCTGCCGACCTCCAGGTCGAGCTCTGCGGGTCGAAGAGCTCGGCTGAAGCCAAGGAGCTGACGGAGCCCTGGTTGTCGGTCTCGCCGCCAGCGACCAGCACCGAGCCATTGTGCAGGGTCGCGACCGCAGCCCCCGAGCGCGGAGTCGACATCGGTGGCAGGGCAGTCCACGAGCCAGTGAGCGGGTTGAAGCGTTCCACGGTCCTGAGGGTGGTGAGGCCGTCGGTGCCACTCGCACCGCCTGCCACCATCACCGTCCCGTCGGGCAGCAGGGCAGCCACCTGATCGGCCCGGCTCTCGCCCATCTTGCCTGCCCCGACGAATGCGCCCACCGTCGGGTCATAGATCTCGGCGCTTGACAACGGGGGGTACTGAAGGCCGGTGGGGCTGTGCACACCAGGGCCACCGAGCCCTCCGGCGATCAGGACCCGGCCATCTTTGAGCAGCGTGGCGCTGGCCTCGAACCTAGCCACGGTCATGGAGCCGGTCACCGACCACTTCGCCGTGGCAGGGTTATAGATTTCGGCGCTGGATACCGGGATGATTGTCTGGCCGGCCCCGCTGCCCGCCCGGCCAGCGCTGGTGGTGCCCCCGGTGGCAAGCACGTTCCCGCCTGGTAGCAGCGTGAGGGTGTTGTCGAGCCGGGGTATGCGCATGGAGCCGGTCACCGACCACCTCCCCGTAGCGGGGTTGTAGAGCTCGGCGCTGGCAAGGATGTGTTGCCCCGCGACACCCCCGGCAACCAGGACCCGGCCGTCAGCCAGCAGTACTGCGCTCGCGCCGCGCCTGGCCGTCAGCATGGTGCCCGTGGGGACCCAACTACCCGTACTCGGGTTGTACAGCTCTGCAGACGCCACCGGGATCTGACTGACCCCCCCGCCCGCAGCCAGGACCATGCCGCTCTTGAGCGCCACCAGCGCCGTGGTTCCCTGGATCTGAATCGGGCTTGGCTGGCTGACCCACCGGCCGAGCGGCGGCAACGCGACGCGAGCCTTTGGATTCCCCCCCCCCGTCAGTAGCACGCCGGTAATGATCGCGGCTATCGCCAGCACGATACCCGTACCGCCCAGGACCCATGCCCAGCGCGACTTGCCCCTCGACACGCGCACTTCGACAGGAGCCGAGCATGGCCGGCACTTGGTCCCGACCTCGGTGCGGACCAGGCACTTCGGACAGATCGGCTGGCCACAGTCTGCGCAGGTTATCCGAGTTTGCGTACCGTGGACGACACAGGGCATCGCCGACGCAGGCCTAGACACCTCGGCTCGGAGCCGTCCTGGGGGACTCTTGTCTGGGGGGCTGGGGCTCTTGGAGTCGGGATTCACCAAGACGACAGGTTACTCCGCTGCTGGGCTGTCTCGTCAGTCCACGTGGTGGCCTCCCGTGGACACAGACGGCGTGGCCCCCAATGTGGTGGGGGCCACGCCGTCTCACTTGCATCTGCAGGAGCGAAACTGCTCCACTCACGCGGATGCTAATTGCTGAATTGCTACTTCTCGGCCTTCTGGGCTGCCGGTACGCGGTGCCGGCGAGTCTGGCGGGCGAAGGCGCCGGCTGCGGCGCCGAAGAGGGCCAGACCTGCAACCCCGAGGGCGACGGTGAGCGCGATCACACCAGTCGACGACGGCGAGGTAGATCCGAAGCTAGCCGCCTGGAAGGCGTTGGCTGTTGCGACCGGACGCTGCCCAGGCGAGAGCACCTGGAAGCTGGCTCGCGCGGGTGTCCCGTACTCGTTGGTCCCGTTCTTGGTGGTCTGGGTACCGACGATGGTGTAGAAACCCGGCTGAGCTTGGGGAACCTTGACGGCAGCCGAGATGTTGCCCACCTGGTCCGGCATGACCGTTGCAAGAACGCTGCCAGTCACACTGTTCCAGTGAAGCTGCACCGGCGTGGCCGCGCTCGCGCCGATGCCGCCGCTGCTCGGAGCGGCGAAGGACGATCCAGTTACGGTGAAAGCGCTGCCTGGCGTGCCGGAGGCGCTGCTCAGGTTCAATGTGGCGAGGTTGGTGC
>JAVKSL010000076.1:0-12628 GCA_039583695.1 Acidimicrobiales bacterium
GTGCCGGACGTTTATCCCGTGGGTGAACCAGAAATCAGATGGCGAAGGACCAGGTCAGCGCCAAACGTGAAGACCTCTTCACGTAACCAAACGTAGGTAGCGTAACGTAAGTAAGTAACAAGAAAGTGTTGTTGCTGGTAGAGGGGCTCGGTCGTTAGCCACGGCTCCCGCTCCCACACCGAGCCCAAGAGCGGCCCAACACGCTGAGCGCCCGTCTCACCTTCAAATCTGCGGTCTCGGTAGCTGTGGCTCCGGTACCTGCTCGTCTAGCTTCAGAGCATGGAACCGCGACCCTGGCCCGACGCGCCTGAGCCCCGCCTGCCGGCCCTCCCGCCGGAAGCGATTGCACTTAGCGCGCTTTTCGGGACCCAACCGCGACAGCTTCCCTGCCAGCCCCGCCTGCCGGCCCTCCCGCCGGAAGCGATTGCACTTAGCGCGCTTTTCGGGACCCAACCGCGACAGCTTCCCTGCCAGCCCCGTCGGCCCTGCCAGCCCCGCCCGCCACGCCTTGCGGGAGACCACCACTGTCCGTGCACGTTCCCCTCGCCGGTTTGGGTCTGCCTGCACTCTTGCGACCGAGCTGAGGTGATCGTCCCAAGAACGTGGTCCCATCGGGCGACCGACTACGCCAGCTGTCGGGATGCGCTCAGCAGGTACTGCCTACCACCGTCCCCGTGCCGGCATGTCCGGGATTCGGCTCGTAGCCGGGATTGGTCTTGACGATTACCACATGGTCGCTGCTTCCCGAGATGACCGGACCCGATTGGGAGTCGGAGCCCGACACGATCACCGCCATGTAGGAGGGCAGGATCGCCGGGGGCTTGGAGCTGTTGGCGGGCCTGGCGCTCCAGGTCGTCCCACAGACTGGGGTCCCGGTGCTGCCGGCGAAGCCCTTGAATGCGGCCGGGGAGGGGCCGGCGCTCAAAGTGTTCGCCTTCTCCCACTGAGCCCCCCAGAAGGTGACGGATCCGGTGTCGCTCTGGTTGCCCACGACGAAGTAACCGCCCGCGCTCGTTCCATAGACCATGACGTTGCTCGTCGCGTCGGCACAGGCGCCGCCGACGTCGCAGATGTGAGTGGTGACCGCGTAGGGGCCCAGGGCGGCGTAGGCGTGTGTGCCGGCGACGGCAAAGGGGCCGTTGCCGCTCACGGTTCCCGCTGAGATCGTGCCGTCACCCCAGCTGACGGTGGCCGTGTAGTCGCTGCTAGTGCCATTTGGATCGGCGTCGCTGAACGTGGCCACGGTGCCGCCGAGCGGGTTCGTGGTCGTGATGCTCACCCCGGTGGCACTCAGAGGGGCGTCAGCCACGGTTGCCTGGCCGGTTGCCGTGGCGGCGTTGGCCGGGTCGGCGAGATCGGTGACGGTGGTGGTGACCTGGTAGGAACCTTCCTCGGCGTAGGTGTGAGTGCCGCTCACGGCGAAGCTACCGCTGGCGCCGGTAACCATGCCGGAGGTAACTGTGCCGTCACCCCAGTCGATGCTGGCCGCGTAGCTGGAGGCGGTGGCAGGGGTACCCGCCTGGGTGAACCTGGCGACCGGAGCGCTGAAAAGTGCCCCTTCGGTCGCAGGGACGGCTATCGCGCTGGCGGTGATCGGCGCAACAGCCACCAGGGCGGCGCCGGGGACGCAGCTCACTGCCGGGTCAGGGACGTTGGTGGTCGCGAGGTTATCCAGGAAGACCGCCGAGTCCAGCATGTGGTCGCCTTGGTCGAAGATCGAGAAGTAGATGGAGTGGGCACCGGGCGATACCGGCGTGGCCGCGTGCAGCACACCTGTTGCCCCTCCGGCGTTGCCCGCCGGCGCGAAACCGTGCGCGTTGTAGGACTGGGTCCCGTCGAAGGCCGTCCCCGCTCCGTTGGCGGCGCTGAGACCGCCGAGGCCTGTCGAGTTGATGCTGACCACGTTCCCCGAACTGTCGAAGGCGAAGTTGTTGGGAGCGCTGATCGTCGAGCCGTTGGCGGTCCACGTCGAGCTGTCCAGCTCGGCGATGAAGGCATCGTTGTAGATCGATCCCACGAAACCGGGGTACTCCTCTGAGAGGAACTTGAAGTCGAAGCCCACGCAGTTATCCCCGGAGGGAACGCTGATATCCACCTTGAGGATGCTGACGTCGAAGGCGGTGTCCCCCCGGACGCTACCTCCACCATCGTCGGTGTTGGCAAAGGCCGTAGGGTCGGGGACCGAGCTCACATTGCCGTTGGTCAGGATGCCGAAGCTCGAGCCAGCTGTCGGGAACCCTCCGAGTGCGGCGGTGGAGACCCCGTCCGGCGTTCCCAGGGGAGGCAGCGTGACGAAGGATGCGCCAGTGAGAGTGGTCGATGGGGCGACGATCGCCTGGGCGATTGCCAGCGCCCCGGCAGGGCCCGTCTGGGGGACGACGGCGGCAAGGGCCGGCACGGCCGTGCCGGCCACGAGCGCGGCGGTGCTAGCCAGTAGCGCCGCCAGGCAAGAGACCGTGACACATTGCCGACGATGTCTTCGCTTCATGTCAATCCCCTTGGCTCATGGATCCGACTGGACAAGCTTGCTAACAAGATCATCGGCTCGCTCACCTCGCCCCGAGATAGGCCGAAGTGATGGTCTCGAATGACTACCACTGACTATTCACCCTGCTGGTAGCCCGGGATCGGTTCAGCCGGGTCCTTCATGTGTCGATATAAGTGCCGTGAGCGTTCCCGGTGACAGACGTATCACGTCGCCTGGCGTCCGCGCCGTGCCAAGAACCCACACACGAGCACCCGGCGAACGTGGTGGGGTGCTGGTGTTCACCGCGATCATCATGGTCGCCCTTCTCGGGGCGACCGGGCTCTCCGTCGACATCGGTCACCTGCTGGTACAAAAGGCGGCACTCCAAGCGGTTGCCGATGCCGCGGCGATGGACGCCCGCTTCGCCCTGGGCTCCTCTACGGCGTGCGCCCGAGCCACGGCGTTGGCCGAGCAGAGCGCCACCAACAACGGGTTCTCGTACTCGGCGCCCGACACCATGATCGTCACGCTCGGCACAGCATCGCCGGTCGGCAACGTAGAGACCTTCTTTCCTGATTCGACCTGTGCAAACCCGACAACCGACACCGCGGTGAGCGTGCAGGTCAGCGCGCCGGTCAAGTACGCCTTCAACCCAGGCTCAGGCACGCCGAGCGCCGTCGGGTACTGGATGTCGACAGCTTTCGCTGGCGTGTCTGTGGGCTCCAGCCTGGCCAGCTTGTCGGCCCAGCAGTCGCTCGTAGGACCCCTCATCAACGGTCTGTTAGGCGTGAACCTCACTGCTGCGGGCTACCAGGGACTGGCTACCAGCAACGTCACCATGGGCCAGCTGCTGGCCGCAGCACCCTCGGCGGGTATCGCCAACCTCCAGGTCGGCACGGTGTCCGAGCTCCTAGGGGCGCAGCTCAGCTACGCCGACCTGCTCCAGCTCAGCGCCACAGCGCTGTCGATGAGCAGCACCGACCCCACGGCGGCCACCAACGCCGCGTTCCTGGACAGCCTGGTAACGGCAGTCGGGGCTCTCGGCCTGACGGGCACTGCCTCGCTTGGTCAGCTGCTCTACCTGGCCCTCCCCGGTGCCGGCTCGGCGGCAGATGCCAGCCTCAACGTCTTGGGCCTGGTGACCGGCGTCGCCGAGATCGCCAACGGCGACCACGCCGCAGCCGTCTCTCTCGGCACCGGGATCTCCCTCCCCCTGCCGACAGGTGCCACGCTGGCCGGCGACAGTGTCCAGGCGTCGGTGATCTCGCCCCCTGTCGTTGCCTACGGCCCCCCGGGCACCGCAGCCCAGACCTCGGGGGTGGTCATTCTCGTGGACGAGCAGGTGACGCTGCCGGTGACGCTGTCTGTCGGGCTGGTGTCCGTGAGCCTCGACGTGCCCCTCTACCTGACCGCCGCCTCAGCCACTGCCACCATCGAGAGCCCGATCACCTGTGGACCGCCCTCCATCGTGCCGATCGCGGTGAGCGCCACCACGCTCGGGGGCTACCTGGCCGACCTGACCCCCGATGCCCAGGGCAATCCCACCCCCACCTCGGTGACCGTGGTCACCGCCACGCTCTTGCGCAGCGCCCCCGTCCTGTACGCATCGGGCCAGCTCTCCCTGACTCTCGCCAGCGCCGGCCCCCAGACCCTCACCTTCACCAACCCGCCCGACCCGCCGCCGACCCAGAACACCTACGGCTCGGCGATCGCGCCCAACGTGGATCTGAACCAGCTCAGCGTCAGCGGATCCGGCGCCTTCAACCTCACTGCCAGCCAGCTGATGGCTGCTTTGGCTCCGACGCTGGATGTGGCGGTCAACCAGATCGTGGGCGGTCTCACGACATCCGTCGTCCAGCCCCTCTTGGACGACCTCGGGGCGCAGGCGGGCATCGCCACCGTGGGCAACCCTCCCTACCCGGGCACCACCAGCGTCGCTTGCTCAGGCAACGTCTTCTGAGCGCCCGGGCGGGCAACATCTCGGGGCATGTTCGGCGAAGGAGGGGCACATTCGCTAGTGTGCGGACATCGACGCACCGGCAACAATACTTCTCAACCCAAGGCAACCACACAGTCGGACAGGTCGCTTGGGCCTCCTCCCGCTGACCCTCGCGGTGCTCGTGACCCTGGCAGGGTGCTCGACCAGCACCACCACCAAGCCCAAAGGCTCGACTTCCCCCACCCCTACCACTGAGGCCGACACGATCTTGTCATCCCAGGCTGGCCGGGTGACGTCGGTGCCGGGGATAGCCGGGCTTTACGGCGTCGCTTGTCCCACCTCGACCTCGTGCGAGGTGGTGGGCGGCAATGCCGCTCAGCCGACCCCGAGCTCGAAGAATGTCGCGGCGAGCCTGGACCGAGGCGCTCCCAGCACGCCGCGGGGGCTCTCGGCTCCAGGCGTGCTCACCTCGGTTGCCTGCTCCAGCGTCGTCGGCTGCGAGGCCGTGGGCCGGGGTGTCTCCACTGGCCTGGTCGTGGCCCTGCGCAACGGCCAGCCGGGGCACGTCGAGCCTGTCAGAGGGACCGCCAACCTGGCCAGCGTGGCCTGTCCCAGCGCCACCAGCTGCGAGACCGTGGGCGTGAACCCGGGCACCGGGACCAACACTGATCAGGGGGCGGTGGTGGCGATCACCAAAGGCACCCCCGGCCAGGCCCGGACGGTTGCTGGGACAACGTATCTGTTGGGAGTGGCATGCCCCACCACCAGCACCTGCATCGCGGTCGGGACCAACACCAAGCAAGGAGTGGTGATCCCTATTCACGACGGCACGCCCGGCAAGGTCCAGGCGGTACCGGGCACCCTGCAGCTAAACGCCATCGCGTGTCCCGGCGCCACCAGCTGCGAGGCCGTCGGGGCGACTACCACATCCAGCGGCCACGAGGGCGTCGTGGTCCAGCTCACCAACGCCAGCCCAGGCCAGGTGCGAGCCGTGCCCGGCAGCACCCAACTGGAGGGCGTGGCCTGCGCCGACCTCGCCACCTGCGAGGCCGTCGGATATGCCAACAAGGCTCACGCCGGCATCGAGGGCATCGAGGTGCCCGTGGTGAAAGGGGCCCCGGGAAAGACAGCCCTCCTTCCGGGCACCACGATCCTGGAGGGAATAGCTTGCTCCGGTCTAAGCACCTGCGAGGCGGTCGGGGGAAGCGGGGCGCTCGACGCCCTTCGGGGCTCGCTGGTCCCCCTGAAGCTAACGAGCTAGGCTGGCCGGCCATGAGCATGGCGCCCGACCTCACCCGCAAAGTCCGTCAGCTGGACAACGACGTGCAGTCGATCTACGAGCTGATAGCCGGGATCGCCGCCACCCAGCAGCGCCACGGGAATCGCCTCGACGAGCTGGGCGATCAGCTCCATGGGTTCGGCACCCAGCTCCAGGGATTTGGCACCCAGCTCCAGGGATTCGACGACAGGCTCCAGCGGATCGAATCCACGCAGGCCTCGCAGGATCACAAGCTGGACTCGATCCTCGTGCTCCTGCAGAGCTCCGGCGGCGACCAGGGCTGATCCGACCCGCAAGAGGCCCCGCCCCTGGGTGACGGGAACGGGGCGCGACAATGAGCTAGCTTTCGCTGTCCGGCAACGTGAGACCGCAGGGGAGAACCCAGATGCAGCGCAGCGTCAAGCGAGCCCTTGGCGCCGCCGCCATGGGAACTATCCTGGCCAGCCTGGCTGGCTGCTCGACAGGACACGCAACTGCCACCCCAGCCGCACCCACGACCACCGTCGCCGCTGCCACCCAGGGACCGGCGCCGCCGAAGCTCTGCCCACTGACCGGCACGCCAGCGCCAGGCGGCGCGGTACCCGATCACCCTGCGGTGGCGGTGAAGGTAGAGAACCTGCCGTTCGCCAGGCCCCAGTACGGCGTGGACGCAGCCGACCTGGTCTACGAGGAGCCCGTCGAGGGGGGCATCACCAGGTTCATCGCCGTGTTCCAGTGCCGCCAAGCGGCTCGGATCGAGCCGGTGCGCTCCTCCCGCCTGGTGGATGCCGAGATCCTCCCCCAGCTCGGACACCCGGTATTCGGCTTCGCCGGCGGGATCGGGCCATCGCTGAGAGCAGTGGACGGCTCCGGCGCCCGGATCGTGAACGACCTGATCAACCCGGCTCCCTTCTCGCTCGACCCGGCCCGCTCTGCCCCCCACAATCTCGAGACCTCGACCACCGCCCTGTTGGCCGCGGCCCACCATCCCACCGGGGCGCCTGCCCCCATCTTCACCTACTCATTTGCACCCCAGGCAGGCACCCCGGCGCTCGCGATCCACCTGGACTTCTCCTCCTCCTCAGATGTCTGGTGGCGTCTGGACCCCACCACTTACCGCTACAAGCGCTACTACGGCACATCTCCCGCGATGCTCGGTGACGGGGCCCAGATCCAAGCCACGAATGTGGTTGTCGAGAAGGTCGTGGTGACCCCGAGCCCCTACGTCGAGGACGCCACCGGCGTCCACGAGAACTATGTGGGCGTGGTCGGCTCCGGACCGGCCGAGGTGGCCCGGGACGGCGTCGTGATCAAGGTGCGCTGGGTCCACCCCAAACCTTCGGCCCCCACCCAGCTCCTCGACTCGGCGGGCAAGGTGATCCCGCTGGCTCCTGGATCCACCTGGATCGAGCTCCTGCCCACCACGTCAACCGCCACCCCGGCCCCGTAGGGTCGTACCAGGCCGCCGGCAATGCCTTCCGGTGCTAGGGTCTCACACCGGCTTGTGGACCCCGAACACGGCCCGCAGCACGTCGCTCACCTCGCCCAGAGTCGCCCCTAGGCGCAGCGCCTCGCGCATCGGGACCAGCACGTTCCCGACCCCCGCCGCGGACCTGCCCAGCTCCTCCAACGCAACCTGCACGCCGGGGTGGTCCCGCCCCGCCCGCCAAGCCGCAAGGCGCAAGCACTGGGCCGCCTCCAGGCCCGAGTCAACTGGGAATGCCTCGGTGGCCTCACCCGGCGCGTCCACGTAGGCGTTCACCCCCACGATCACCGACTCAGCGGAGTCAACCGCTCTGGACTGGGCATAGGCCGCCTGCTCGATCTCACCCTGAAAGAATCCTGCCTCGATCGCCGCAACCGCCCCGCCCAGGCGGTCTATGCGCTGGAGATAATCGATCGCCGCGGCCTCGACCTGATCGGTGAGGCTCTCCACGAACCACGACCCTCCGAGTGGGTCGGCGGTGTCCGTCACCCCCGACTCGTGGGCGATCACCTGCTGGGTCCGCAGAGCCAGGCGGGCAGCAGCCTCGGTGGGCAGGCCCAGGGCCTCGTCGAATGAGTTGGTATGCAAGCTCTGGGTCCCGCCGAGCACGGCTGCGAGGGCCTGAAGGGTGACCCTCACGATGTTCAGCTCGGGTTGGGCGGCGGTCAGGGTGGACCCGGCAGTCTGGGCATGAAAGCGCATCTGGGCCGAGCGGCCAGGCTCCGCACCGAAGCGCTGGGTCATGATCCGCGCCCACATGCGCCGGGCCGCCCGGTACTTGGCCACCTCCTCGAAGACGTTGCTGTGAGCATTCCAAAAAAAGCTCATCCGCGCGGCCACCTCCCCCACCTCCAGGCCGGCGCCCAGGGCTGCCTCGACATAGGCGATGCCGTTGGCCAGGGTGAACGCCAGCTCCTGGACCGCGCTGGAGCCGGCCTCGCGGATGTGATAACCCGAGACCGAGATCGTGTTCCAGGACGGCAAGCGGGTGGCGCAGTAGGCGAAGGTATCGGTTACGAGGCGCATCGAGGGTGCCGGGGGATAGATGTATGTGCCGCGAGCGACGTATTCCTTGAGGATGTCGTTCTGCACCGTGCCCGAGAGGGCCCCCGGGTCGAAGCCGCGCTCCTCGGCCACCAGCTCGTAGAGGAGCAGCAGCACCGCCGCGGTGGCGTTGATCGTCATGGAGGTGCTGACCCGGTCCAGCGGCAGGCCGTCGAGCAGGACCCTCATGTCCGCGATCGAGTCGATTGCCACCCCCACCCTCCCAACCTCCCCGGCCGCCATTGGGTGGTCGGAGTCGTAGCCCATCTGGGTAGGCAGGTCGAAGGCGCACGAGAGCCCGGTCTGGCCGGCTTCCAGCAGGTACTTGAATCGCTGGTTGGTGGCCTCCGCAGTCCCGAACCCGGCGTACTGGCGCATGGTCCACAGCCGGCCCCTGTACATCTGCGGGTGGATCCCCCGGGTGAACGGATAGGCACCCGGACCGGGGTCGGGCTCCCAGCCGTCGAGGTCGGCCGACCCGTAGCAGGCCTTTACCTCGATGCCAGAGCTGGTCAGACGCGCTTGCTCAGCGGTCATCGGGACGCAGCAGGCCGACAGCCGTTTTTGCTCGGGCCAGGGTGGCAGCCGCCACGTCCGACGCCCTGGCGGCCCCCTTGGCCAGGATCTCCATGACCCCGGCAGGGTCCGCAGCCAGCTCCGTGTAGCGCTGGCGAACCGGGCGGAGGGCCTCGATGATCGCCGCGGCCACGTCGGACTTCAAGTCGCCGTAGCGGGTGTAGCCGGCGGCCGCCTCGGCCGGGGATCGGCCGGTGAAGGCCCCCAGCAGCTCCAACAAGTTGGACACGCCGGGCTTGGCGGTCGGGTCGTAGCACACCTCGGACGCCGCGTCGGTCACCGCCCTGCGGACCTTGCGCTCGATCGCCTCGGGATCGTCTAGCAAGGCGATGGTGCCCTGTGGGGACTCGGCGGTCTTGGACATCTTCCGGGTCGGGTGCTGCAGGTCCATCACCCGGGCTCCCACCTTGGGGATGGCCGCCTCGGGCACGACAAAGGTCTCCCCGTAGCGGTGGTTGAAGCGGATGGCCAGGTCCCTGGCGAGCTCGAGGTGCTGGCGCTGGTCGTCACCGACGGGCACCTGGTCGGCGTCGTAGACCAAGATGTCCGCGGCCATCAGGGCCGGGTAGGTGAACAGGCTGGCGCGCACGCCCTCGACGCCTTCGCTCTTCTCCTTGAACTGGTGCATCCGGCGGAGCTCGCCGAAGCTCACGGTGCACTCCATCAGCCAGGCCAGCTCGCAGTGCTCGTGAACGTGACTCTGCACGAACAGCGTTGAGGCATCGGGGTCGATCCCCACGGCCAGCAGTATGGCCGCCACCTGCAGGGTCCTGGCGCGCAGCTCGGCTGGCTGGACCTCGACGGTGAGAGCGTGCAGGTCGGCGACACCATGGAAGGCGTCGTTGGCCTGCTGATCGGCAGCCCAGCCCCGCAGAGCACCCAGGTAGCTGCCCAGGTGCACGTCGCCAGTTGGCTTGATCAGCGACAGCACCCGCTCTTTCGGGCGGTTGGAGCTCTCCTGGTCGGTGCTCACCTGGTCCCGGGTCATCGACACATAGTAGGGTAGGATGGCCTCAATGGGATACGAGGTCAGCACTGCTGTGTTCGCCGGTCCCCTCGACCTTCTCCTGGCACTGATCAACGCCCAGCAGGTGGAGCTGTGGGAGGTGTCCATCGCCGAGATCGTGAACGGCTACGTTGCGGGCATCGGCGATGTCGTGGACCTAGAGGTGGCCACCGAGGTCGCCCTCGTTGCCTCCACCCTGATCGCTCTCAAGTGCCGCAGGCTGTTGCCCGGCCCCAACGATGTCGATGCTGAGGAGGAGCAGGGCTCTTGGGAGGACCGGGACCTCCTGCTCACCCGGATGCTCGAGTGCCAGACATTCGCCCGGGCAGGTCGCTGCCTGGGCGACCTCGCCTCCAGCGCGGCGTTGTCGTGCCCCCGACTGGCCGGGCTCGAGGAACAGCTCGTGTCCCTGGCTCCGGACCTGCTGGCAGGGGTCAGCCCGGTGGACCTGCTCGGGTCCTACCTGCGGGCGAGCGCCGCCCGTCCGGCACCACACGTCGAGGTGGCCCATCTGACGCCCCCCATGCTCAGCGTCGAGGAGGTCGTGTCGAGACTCGCCCAGGAGTTGCCGGGCCTCGGGCGGACCACGTTCCGCCACCTCACCCGCCACGCCCGTACCCGCCAGGACGTGGTCGTGGTGTTCCTGGCGGTGCTGGAGCTGTTCAAACAGGGTGTGATCGAGCTCGATCAGATCGAGACGTTCGGTGAGCTGCACGTGACCTGGCGGGCACCTGTCCTCGCCGGCGCAGGGGGCATTGATGCCCACCGAGGCGGCCGTGGTTGACATCGGCCCGGCAATCGAGGCGATCCTCATGGTGAGCACGGAACCTGTCCCGCCCCACCTGCTGGCCGAGCTGCTCGAGACAGCTTCCGATCACGTAGAGGCCTGCTGCGAGAGCCTGCGTGCCGAGTACCAAGCGCAGGGTAGGGGATTCGTCCTCGCCCGGGTGGCGGGGGGCTACCGATTCCAGAGCCACCCAGACCAGGCGGCCTTCGTGGAGCGCTTCGCCGTCGAGGGCCAGCCCTCCAAGCTCTCCCCGGCGGCGCTCGAGACCCTGGCCATCGTCGCCTACATGCAGCCGGTCTCTCGGGCGCAGATCTCCGCCATCCGGGGGGTGAGCGTGGATGGAGTGGTCAGGATGTTGTGCCAGCGAGGATACGTGGAGGCGGTGGGGCGTGACCCCGGCCCAGGACAGGCTGTCCTGTTGGGCACCACGACTGCATTTCTGGAGGGTCTGGGCCTCGACAGTCTCGACGGCCTTCCCCCGCTTGGCGACCACGTACCAGGCCCAGAGGTGATGGAGGCCCTCGAGCAGGGACTCCAGGAGAGTTGAGCCCGCCCGAGGCGGCACCGGTGAGCCCGCCCGACGGCGGCGAGCGCCTGCAGAAGGTCCTGGCCCGGATTGGCTTCGGCAGCCGGCGGGTTTGCGAGGAGCTGATATCGGGCGGGCGGGTTACCGTGGACCGAGTCCCTGCCCGCCTGGGACAGCGGGTTGACCCCGAATCTCAGGTGGTGGCGGTGGACGGCGAGGTGGTCGGCCTTCGGCCCGGCCTGGTCTACTACCTGCTCAACAAGCCTGCAGGCGTTCTAAGCACGGCTGACGACCCCCACGGCAGGCCGGTGGTGATCGACCTGGTTCCCGCCGAGCCTAGGGTCTTCCCGGTGGGGCGCCTGGACGCTGACACTGAGGGACTGCTGGTGCTCACCAACGACGGCGCCCTGGCGCAGCGACTCACCCATCCCTCTTTTGGCGTCGAGAAGGAGTACCTGGCGCAGGTCGTGGGCCGGCCGGCGCCGGGGACGCTGCGCCGGCTGCGCGAGGGCGTCGAGCTGGACGACGGGGTCACCGCTCCAGCTCGGGTCTCCCTGGTCGGTCCCGAGACCATCCGCCTGGTGCTCCACGAGGGGCGCAAGCGCGAGGTGAGAAGGATGTGCGAGGCGGTGGGCCATCCCGTCACCCGCCTGGTGCGGACCCGGATAGGACCACTCGCCGACCCTACCCTGGCGCCGGGGTGCTGGAGAGCCCTCACCATGTCCGAAGCCCGTGCGCTTGGCCGGTCTTGCTCGGGCCCGAGCCCGATCTAGACATCCCACGGTCCTAACTTGTCAAGCCGCAGACGGAAGTTTCTCAGCACGGTGTCCCCAAGCGATGGCCTCGTCGTAGACGCAGTGGTTAGCGAGACAGCCGTGCAAGATGCCGACCAGGCGGTTGCCGAGGGCACGCAGAGCGGCGTGGTGGGTGTCCCCGGCGCCTCGATGAGCGTCGTAGAACGCCCGGGCTCCGGGTGAGCAGGTGAGTGAAGCGAAGGCCCACAGGTAGATGGCATCAGCAAGCCGGTCGTTGCGGGCGAAGCGGGCCAGCACCACTCGCTTGGTGCCCGACGCCCGTGTGATGGGCGACGTGCCGGCGTAATTTTTGCGAGACTTGGCGTCCTCATAGCGGTTCGGCGCGTCGCCGAACTCGCCGAGCACCCGGGCGCCGAGGATGGTCCCTAGTCCTGGCTGGGATCGGATCACCAAGGCGTCCGGGTGCTCATCAGATCATGGACTGGTGCGCCCGGGCGAGCACCTTGATCGCCTCGACTTCCTCGGAGTCCCCGGCAACGGGCCGGTGGTTGTGACGGTCGGTGCGCACCATGTCGGCCAACACCTTGGCATCCCCGGGGTCGGATTTGGCGCCGCTCGTGGAGTGGCGGTCTCGATACCGCGACGTCGACATCGGGTTCACCGCGAACACCTCGTACCCGCTGGCCAACAGGGCGGCCACGAACAGGCGCTCCTATGTTGTGTCAAGGCCGTCGAGGACCCGGAACAGGTGCCGGGCGAGGTAGCGCTTGAGACAACGGCGGAT
>JAVKSL010000077.1:0-12595 GCA_039583695.1 Acidimicrobiales bacterium
CCGATCCTGCCGCCGCCTCCGACCCCCCGGCTTCGTGACTGGGGGCGGGCTGGGGAGCCTTGACTCGCTCGGGATGCTGGGGGTCGCCGCCGGGCTTCCCGAGCAGGTAGCTGCGGCTGCGGCCCGCTCGTCCGGGCTGGAGGGCCTGCCCGACGCTGAGGATGTCGAGAACGTGGTGGTGTTGGGCATGGGCGGCAGTGGCATAGCGGGGGACGTGGCGCTAGGCGTGGCCGGGCCATTTCTTGCTGTTCCACTGACTGTGGTCAAGTCCTACACTGCTCCGGCATTCGTGGGACCGGCGACCCTGGTGATCGCGGTCTCGTTCTCCGGCGACACCGAGGAGACGATCGAAGCTGCTGGTGAGGCGCTTGCTGCGCAATCTTCCCTGGTGGTGGTGGCTGGAGGTGGGAGGCTGACCGAGCTGGCCCGGCGGGCTGGAGTGCCGTACGTGCCGGTGCCTCAGGACATCCCCGTTCCGCGGGCGGCCATCGGCGCGATGTCTGTGCCGCTTCTCATGATCCTGGAGGGCGCCGGCCTGTTTCACGGGGTTTCGCGCTGGGTCGACCTGGCCGTGAACCAGCTCGAGTGCCGGAGGGACCAGCTGCTCGGCCCGACCAGCCCGGCGGCGGAGGTGGCCCGGTGCATTGGCCGCACCATCCCGCTGATCCACAGCTCGGCGGCACTCGGGGCCGCCGCGGCACTGCGCTGGAAGGCCCAGGTGAACGAGAACGCCAAGTCGCCGGCTTGGTGCTCGGTCTACCCCGAGCTGTGTCACAACGAGGTGGCCGGGTGGGGTCAGATGGGCGACGTGACCCGCCAGCTGGTCACGTTGGTGAACCTCCGCCACGACTACGAGCACCCGCAGGTGGCGCGGCGTTTCGAGCTGGTTGGCGACATCATGGACGAGGTGGTTGCCAGCACTTGCGAGGTCCACGCCGAGGGCGAGGGGGAGCTGGCCCAGCTACTGGACCTGGTCATGTTCGGGGACTTTGTGTCCCTGCACCTGGCCGCGCAGGAGGGAGTGGACCCGGGGCCGCTTCCGGTGCTGGAAGAGATCAAGATCTCGCTGCGCGAGGCTGACTAGACTTTACCGATGGGTTGCGAGCGGGTCTGTGGTTGCGCTGACCGTCTGGTCACCAAGTCCGGTTCGGTTGGCAAGTCGATGCCAGTCGCAGGCAAAACGACCCACGTAAGGCGACCGTTGGTTGCTGAGCATGGTGCGACTTAGAGGTAAGTCCTGCCCATCGAACGCGCCGGCCAGCGGCGCCCGGTGGCGAAGCAGGCCAATGTGGGGACAAAGACCAGGTCAGCCGCCCGCAGCCCATTTACGACAGAAGGAAGGTAATGGAAATCTCAATCCGTGCTCACAACGTCGAGGTCAGCTCCGAGCTCCGCTCTGTCGTGGTGGCCAAGGTCGGCCACTTGGATCGGTTCTGGGAAGGGATGGACCGAGCCGAGGTCCGCTTTCACGAGGAGCACAACCCCCGGATCGCCGACAAGGAGGTTTGCGAGGTCACCGTGACCGGCTCGGGTCACGTGGTGAGAGCCAGAGCGGCTGCTGCTGACAAGCTGGTGGCTCTGGACCGGGTGCTGGACAAGCTGGAGCACCGGATGGAGAAGCTCAAGGGTCGCCTGGTGGGTCGTTCGCACCCCCGCCATCACGGGCATGGGCCCTTCGTCGTCGGGGGTGAGATTGGTCCTGCCGACGAGGCGAACGAGGAGGGCCACATCGTCAAGGTCAAGAGCTTCGCCATCAAGCCGATGACTCCCGAGGAGGCTGCGATGCAGATGGACATGTTGTCGCACGACTTCTTCTTCTTCACCAACGCCGAGACTGGCCGCGCTGCGGTGGTCTACCGACGCAACGATGGCCAGATCGGCCTGATCGACTCGACGTAGTATCTCTACGTGACGACAGATCGTGATGAGATCGGGCCTTCCAGCACCGATGTTGTGAGGGTGTTGATAGCTGACGACCAGGCGCTGTTCAGGCGCGGGCTGCGCGCCGTACTCTCGGAGGAGCCGGGCATCGAGGTGGTGGCCGAGGCCGGCGACGGCGAGGAGGCCGTGGCCAAGGTGGAGGAGCTGGCGCCGGACGTGGTGCTGATGGATATCCGCATGCCCAGGCTGGACGGGATCGAGGCCACCCGGCGGATCCAGGGCGTGGCGCCGACCACCAGGATCTTGATGATCACGGTGAGCGACGAGGAGGACGACCTCTTCGAGGCGGTGAAGGCGGGGGCCAGTGGGTACCTGCTCAAGGAGATATCGGTGGCCGAGGTCGCGGAGGCCGTGCGAGCAGTCGTGAGGGGCGAGAGCCTCATCTCGCCCTCGATGGCGTCGAAGCTGCTCAGCGAGTTCAACCTGCTGTCCCGGCGAGCCGAGGCGCGCCTTCCCGCGCCCGCCCTCACCAGCCGCGAGCTGGAAGTCCTTGGTTTGGCGGCCAAAGGATTCTCGAATCGGGACATCGCCGAGGAGCTGTACATCTCGGAGAACACAGCCAAGAATCACATTCGCAACATCTTGGAGAAGCTTCACCTGCACTCGCGGATGCAGGCAGTTATGTACGCCGTGCGCGAGCGTCTGATCGAGACAGATTGAGACGGGCGGCTAGGATAGATGCCTCATGAGCGCGTTGACCAAGCTGCTCCGGGTCGGAGAGGGCAAGAAGGTCCGGCGCCTGGCTCAGATCGTGCCGTACATCGACGGGCTCGAGCCCGAGATGGAGGCTCTCGATGACGAGGCGCTCCGGCACAAGACCGTGGAGTTTCGGGAGCGCCTAGCCAACGGCGAGGACCTGGATGACCTGTTGGTGGAGGCCTTCGCGGTAGTACGGGAGGCCGCGTGGCGGGTGATGGGCCAGCGCCATTACCCGGTTCAGCTCATGGGCGGCATGGCGCTGCACTTTGGCTGGATCGCCGAGATGAAGACCGGCGAGGGCAAGACCCTCGTCTCCACCCTGCCGGTGTATCTGAACGGGCTCAGTGGCGAAGGCGTGCATGTGGTCACCGTGAACGACTACCTGGCAGCTCGGGATGCTGCCTGGATGGGCCAGGTGCACCGCTGGCTCGGATTGTCAGTGGGCCTGATCGTCTCGTCGATGGAGGACTCGGAGACGCGCCGAGCCGCTTACGCCTGCGACGCCACTTACGGTACCAACACCGAGTTCGGTTTCGACTACTTGCGGGACAACATGTGCCGTACCCGTGACGCGATGGTGCAGCGGGGTCATTTGTTCGCGATTGTCGACGAGGTCGACTCGATCCTGATCGACGAGGCCCGCACCCCGCTGATCATCTCGGGGCCGGCAACCGAGTCGGCCCGCTTGTATTACCAGTTTGCCGGCATCGCCCGGACGCTGCGCCCCGAGGTCGACTACGACGTCGACGAGGAGAAGCGCACAGTGGCGCCAACCGAGGCGGGCATTGCCAAGGTGGAGCGCCAGCTGGGGGTGAGCAATCTGTACGAGGCGATCTCAGTTAATTACGTGCATCAGCTCACCCAGGCACTTCGGGCCAAGGAGCTCTACAAGCGGGACAAGGACTACATCGTGGCCGGGGGTGAGGTGCGTATCGTGGACGAGTTCACCGGGCGCATCCTCGAGGGGCGGCGCTGGTCCGACGGTCTTCACCAGGCAGTAGAGGCCAAGGAGCGCGTGGCGATCAAGGACGAGAACCACACGTGGGCGACAGTCACGCTCCAGAACTACTTCCGCCTTTATCGCAAGCTGTCTGGCATGACCGGCACTGCAGAGACCGAGGCATCCGAGTTCGCCAGCACCTACGACATTCCCGTGGTTCCGATACCCACCAACGAGCCGATGATCCGGACGGACCTGCCCGATCTCATCTACAAGTCCGAGATGGCCAAGTTCAACGCGGTGGTCGAGGACCTGGTGTCCTGCAGGGAGAGGGGCCAGCCGGTGCTGGTGGGCACGGCGTCGGTGGCCAAGTCCGAGCTGCTGTCGGCGATGCTTGAGAGCCGGGGCGTCCCGCATACCGTTCTAAACGCCAAGCAGCACGCCAGGGAAGCCCAGATCGTCGCTCAGGCCGGACGGCTTGGAGCGATCACCGTGGCCACCAACATGGCCGGTCGCGGGGTCGACATCGTGCTTGGAGGGAATCCTGAGGGTCTTGCTCGCGATGAGGCGAGGGCCGAAGGGGTGGACCTGGCGAGCGACGAGGGAGCGACCAGGCTTGCTGAGCTGGTGGCCAAGTTCGAAGGCGAGTGCCGGGAGGCCGGCGAGCGGATTCGTGAGTTGGGTGGCCTGTACGTGCTGGGCAGCGAGCGTCACGAGTCCAGGAGGATTGACAACCAGCTCCGGGGCCGATCGGGTCGCCAGGGCGACCCGGGAGAGAGCAGGTTCTACCTGTCGCTCGAGGACGAGCTGATGCGCTTGTTCGCAACGGGCGCCATGAACTGGGTCATGGGCCGGACGCTTCCCGACGATATCCCTATCGAGGCCAAGATGGTCTCCAAAGCTATCGAGCGCGCCCAGACCACCGTCGAGGCCCGCAACGCCGAGATCCGCAAGGATGTCCTCAAGTACGACGACGTGATGAACGAGCAGCGCAAGGTGATCTACGCGAGGCGCATGCAGGTGCTGGATGGCGAGGACCTTCGCGAGCGGACGGTGGAGCTGATCTCCTCAGCAATAGGCACGATCGTGGCTGACGCCTGTCCAGGAGACTTCCCTGAGAACTGGGACTTCGAGGCCCTCGTGTCGGACCTGCACCAGTACTACCCGACGGCCTTCGTGGCCGAGGACCTTGCCGAGGCGGTCAGCACCGAGCAGATCACCGAGTCCATCCTGGCCGAGGCCCTCGAGTTCTATGAGGAGCGGGACTCCACCATGCCCGGCGGGGCGGAGACTGCGCGGGCGCTCGAGCGCGACATCATGCTCCAGATCATCGACCAGCGCTGGCGCGAGCACTTGAGCGAGATGGATTACCTTCGGGAGGGCATAAATCTGAGAGCGATGGGCCAGCAGGACCCGCTGGTGGCGTGGCAGAAGGATGGCTTCGAGATGTTCGGAGCCCTCATGGCTTCGATTGACGACGACTACCTGCGTTACGTGCTGCACGTAGAGGTCATGGTCGCTCCGATCGCTCCCGAGCCCGACCTTTCGGCCGCTCAGTACCTAGGTGCCGACGAACCTGTGCTGGACTTCTCCAGCCTGGTTGGCATTGCTGGCAGCGACGAGCTGCCCGACGTAGTCGACGGGGCGGGCGAGCTTGCCGCGCGCGCCACGCCGACCGCGCCTCCCCAACCCGGCCAACCCGGCCCTGCCACCCCGGTCGCCCCTGCCACCCCGGTCGCCCCTGCCACCCCGGTCGCCCCTGTCACCCCAGTCGCCCCTGTCACCCCGGTCGCCCCTGTCACCCCAGTCGCCCCTGTCACCCCAGTCGCCCCTGTCACCCCAGTCGCCCCCGTCACCCCAGTCGCCCCTGTCACCCCGGTCGCCGCTCAGCCGCCCGGCCCGCCGGTCGGGCAGAAGCTCGGGCGCAACCAACCTTGCTGGTGTGGCAGTGGGCTCAAGTTCAAGCTTTGTCACGGCAAATAGCCGATCCGACCGTGAGCGTCCATGACCATTCTGCTGAGCTGGCAGGTCTGCGCAAGCGCCTGAGCGAGGCGGAGACCTACCTTGACCTCGAGGGTTTGAAGGCCGAGCTGGCACGTCTGGAGGAGATCGTCGGCGCTCCTGGGCTGTGGGACGACCCTAACGGAGCCCGACTGGCGACGAGCGCTTATGGGCAGGTCAGGGACGATATAGAGCTCCTGGAGAGCCTTGGCGGTCACCTTTCGGATGCCGAGACCCTCTACCAGCTGGCAGTAGAGGAGGCCGACGACTCGGTAGGCGCTGAGCTGGAGGAGCTGGTGAGCCACCTGTCGGGGGAGCTCGATCGGCTGGAGCTGCGCAGCCTGTTCTCCGGCGAGCACGACGACCGGGACGCCGTGGCCGAGATTCACGCTGGGGCTGGGGGCACCGACGCTCAGGACTGGGCAGAGATGATGCTACGCATGTACCTGCGCTGGGCGGAGAACAAAGGTTTCTCTGTCGAGCTGGACGAGGTTTCGCAGGGCCAAGAGGCTGGCATCCTGTCGGCCACGTTCACTGTTCGAGGCCGTTATGCCTATGGGCTGCTGAGCGCCGAGCGGGGGGTCCACCGCCTGGTCCGTATCTCCCCGTTTGGCTCACACCGACGCGAGACCAGCTTTGCCTCCCTCGAGGTCACCCCGTTCATCACCGACACCTCTGATGAGGTCGACATCGACGAGAAGGACCTCCGCATCGACACATATCGATCGTCCGGAGCCGGCGGCCAGCACGTGAACGTGACCGACTCGGCGGTGCGGATCACCCACGGCCCCACCGGCATCGTCGTGGCAGTCCAGAACGAGCGCAGCCAGCATCAGAACAAGGCCAAGGCCATGCAGATCCTGGCGTCCAAGCTGGCCGAACGGCAGCGGGCTGCCCGCCGCGCCGAGTTGGACGCCATCTCGGGACCCCAGAGCGACATCGGCTGGGGAAACCAGATCCGGTCGTACGTGTTGGCGCCATATCAGCTGGTGAAGGACCTGCGGACACAGTTCGAGACCGGGAACGTGGATGCTGTCCTGACGGGAGAGCTGGACCCGTTCATGGAGGCATTCCTGCGCTGGCAGCGCGCCCGTCGTGACTAGGCCTGCCAGCCACGCTCATCTCGCTACGCCGGTTGATACCAAATGGGGGGGTGACCGGGGCGATGTGCTATCCTTCCTCTGTTCACACGCCGGTGACGCCCTCCAAACGTCTCGGCGTGCTACGGTGCTTCAACCGTCCGAGGGGGGAACGTCGCAAGCATGATCAAACTCGAGCGCGTCAACAAGACTTACAAGGGGACTGTCACGGCGCTTCGCGACTGCACGGTGGACATCGCCAAGGGGGAGTTTGTCTTCCTGGTGGGGCCATCTGGTTCTGGCAAGTCCACCTTCCTCCGTCTCATACTGCGTGAGGAGCTGCCCAACTCCGGTCAGATCTGGGTTGCGGGCAAGGAGGTCGGATCTTTGAACCCCTGGAAGGTTCCGTACCTGCGACGTAACATAGGGTGTGTCTTCCAGGACTTTCGCCTGCTTCCAAACAAGACGGTCTTCGAGAACGTGGCCTTTGCGCTGGAGGTGATCGGCAGGCCCAAGCACGTGATCTCCGCCCAGGTTCCCCAGATTCTCGACCTGGTGGGCCTGTCCAAGCGGCGTGACAACCTTCCCCACGAGCTATCCGGTGGAGAGCAGCAGCGCGTGGGTATTGCCCGGGCCTTCGTCAACCGGCCCCTCATCCTGTTGGCAGACGAGCCAACCGGAAACCTCGACCCGGATACCTCCCAGGGCATCACCCGGCTGCTGGACCGCATCAACCGCATGGGAACCACAGTGGTAATGGCCACGCACGACGTGGCGATCGTTGACCGGATGCGCCGCCGGGTGGTGGCTTTGGACCAGGGACGCCTGGTCCGGGACCAGGTAAGAGGGGTCTATGGCTACGCGTGAGTCGAAGGCACATCGCCCTCACGACTTGCAGGAAGGCCGTTAGTGGCCCTCTCCGCTGAGTACGTTATCAAGGAGACCGCAACCAATCTGTGGCGCAACCGCCTCATGACTCTGGCTGCGGTGTTGACTGTGGCCGTGTCGCTGTCCCTGGTGGGTGCGGCCTTGCTTCTCAACCAGGGGGTCGGCCGGGCAGTTGGTCAGTGGAAGGGTGGTGTCCAGCTGCTCATCTTCATGCAGGCGAAAGCGACTCCGTCTCAGATCAACGCCATCCAGACCCAGCTCAAGGGTGACCCGGAGGTCAAGAGCATCAGCTTCGTCAATCAAGCCCAGTCCTATGCTGAGTTCAAGCAGTACTTCGCCAATCAGCCAGCCCTCACCAAGGTGGTGACTCCCGCGAACCTGCCCCCCTCGTTCCGGGTCGTGCTCACCGACGCCAACGAAGCTGCTTCGGTAGGTGGGCAGTTCAGCAACCAACCGGGGGTGTACCAAGTGCAGTACAACCGCAAAGCGGTCGACGAGATGCTTCAGGTCACCAACATCTTGCAGGTCGTGATCGTGGTCCTGGCGGTGGTCCTGCTTTTATCGGCTTCAGTGCTTATCCTGAACGCCATCCGAATGGCGATCTTCGCCCGCAGGCGAGAGGTGGCGGTTATGAAGCTGGTGGGGGCCACCAACTGGTTCATACGCCTTCCGTTCATGCTCGAAGGCTTGATCCAGGGACTCCTAGGGGCGCTGGTCGCGGCCGTCGCGGTGATCGGCCTCCAGCATTTGGTGGCCTACACTATCAATCACTTCCATGCCCATCTGTTCGCCGCGGCCGAGGTGACTGGTGGGCAAGTGCTCACGACCGAGATCTTTGTGATCCTGGTCGGGGCGATAGTGGGCGCCGGTGGCTCGGCTCTCGCCGTCCGCCGTTTTCTCGAGGTCTGAGGACGCAGCTCGCCGACGCCGCGCCGGTCCCAAGCTGTGCCATGCTGGGACCTGGTGTGGACTGACCCGATATACCGGCTCTACGAGCGTCACTTGGAAGCGGGATTGGACCGCCCGCGCTTGCCCCATCACATCGGCGTGATCTTGGACGGCCACCGGCGCTTCGCGCGCGCCGAGGGCCTTGTCGATTACAGGGCCAGCTACGACGAGGGGGTGGCCAAGTTCACCCAGTTCCTTACCTGGTGCCACGAGCTGTGTGTCCCTGCAGTCACTGCCTGGGTACTCTCGGCTGAGAACCTGGCCCGCCCGGCGGGCGAGTTGGAGCCCCTGCTCGAAGTGCTGACGGACCTGGTCCAGGGTCTGGGTCCCCTCGCTGCCCATCTCGACGCCTCACTCCGGCACATCGGCAGCCTCGACCTGCTGCCGAGCCAGCTGGCCAAGGCGGCCAAGGTGGCAGAGGCTGAGTCGGCTGTGCCGGGGTCATGGAGGATCACTCTCGCGCTCGGCTATGGAGGTCGCCAAGAGATCGTCGACGCCTGCAAGTCGCTGGTGGGGGACCTGCTGCAAACGGGAGTCTCTCCAGGAGAGCTGGCTGAGCACATAACCGCCGAGTCACTTGGTGACAACCTGTACCTGACCGATGTGATGGATCCTGACCTGATCATCCGCACGAGCGGGGAGGCCCGGATGTCGGGATTCTTGCTGTGGCAGTCAGCGTATGCCGAGTTCGCCTTTGTCGACCCGTTCTGGCCCGCGTTCCGCCGGGTGGACTTCCTGCGGACCTTGCGCGACTTCACCCGGCGCGAGCGCCGCTACGGACTCTGACCTTGAGTCCCAGCTGACATTCTCGAGAATGGGCTGCGGCACCGCCCGTCCGCAAACCCGGCGGGTGACCGAGGGGACTTGAACCCCCGACCTCCAGGGCCACAACCTGGCGCTCTAACCTACTGAGCTACGGCCACCAAGGATCGCCATTATAGGTGCCCACTCAGCACACGCCTCTGGTCTTGCCAGGCGTCGGAGCGGTTGCACCGGGCTCGACTGGCGAGCTGGCACCGTCCAGGTCGTGCACCGCTCGGTCCAGGTCAGCCACAAGCAGGTCAGTCATGTCCCGCGACAGTCCCTCGCGGACAACCACCCGGAGCACGGCGACATCGGTGGCGTTCGGAGCGAGGGTGTAGGCCGGCACGATCCAGCCTCGCTCGCGCAGCCGGGCAGAGATGTCGAAGACCGTGTAGGGCCGCTCGCCCACCAGGCGGAAGCAAACCAACGGCAGGGCGTCGGCCTTGCTCAGGATCTCGAAATGACCCGTGTCCTCCACCGCGGCCGCGAGGGCTGCTGCAGTCTGGGCCAGCCCGGTCATGATGGACGTGTACCCCGCTCGCCCCAGGCGCAAGAAGTTGTAGTACTGCGCCAGGATCTGCCCTGCTCCCCGAGAGAAGTTGAGGTTGAAGGTGGGCTGGTCCGCGCCGAGGTAGTTGACGTGGAAGACGAGATCCTCAGGTAGTTGGGCCGGGTCGCGCCAGATCACCCAGCCGACGCCCGGGTAGACCAGGCCATACTTGTGTCCCGAGGTGTTGATGGAGCGTACCAGGGGAAGGCGGAAGTCCCAGTCCAGCTCAGGGCGGAGGAAAGGCGCCACGAACCCGCCGCTCGCCGCATCGACGTGGATGGGCACATCCCAGCCTGAGTGGGCATTGAGGTCGGTGAGCGCCGAGCTCAATTCCTCTATGGGCTCGTACTCGCCGGTGTAGGTGCTGCCGAGTATCCCCACCACGCCGATCGTGTTCTCGTCGACTAGGGCGATCGCCTCGGGAACGTCCAGCACCCAGCGCCCCTCGGTCAGGGGGACATAGCGAGGCTCCACGTCGAAGTATCGGGCGAACTTCTCCCAGCAGACCTGCACGTTGTGGCCCATCACCAGGTTGGGCCGCTCCGCCCGCAGCCCGGCGGCGGCACGGCGCTGGCGCCAGCGCCACTTGAGAGCGAGGCCGGCCAGGTGGATGGCTTCGGAAGAGCCAACGGTCGCGCACCCGATGCCTGTGGGGGCGTTGAACAGGCGAGCCAGCATGTTCACGCAGCGGTTCTGGATCTCTGTGGTCTGGGGGTACTCGTCGGCGTCGATGTAGTTGCGGCCGAGGGACTCGGCCATGAGCCGGTCGGCTTCGGGCTCCATCCAGGTGGTGACGAAGCTGGCCAGGTTGAGCTCCGGATTGCCGTCCAGGTTCAGCTCGTCGTGGATCAAGCGGTAGGCCAGTTCCGCCGGCATCTCGCCTTCGGGCAGCTCGTAGCGGGGGATCGGCTCCGTGAGGTAGCGGGTCCCATAGGCAGGGGCCAGAGACTCGTTCGAGTCGTCGGGGTGCACTTTCTTGGCCAGCACTGGAGACCTCCCAGGTCTATTCGGGTGCGTTGACAAGGCGAAACACGGCCGCGGTGGTCAGCCCATAAGCCAGGTGCCCGCTCAGGTCCTTCCAGAGCGTCATGAGGTCATATTGCCAGATCGGCTTGTACAGCTGGGCGAGGGGGAGCACGACGTAGCCAGAGGCCCAGACTGTGGGGCCGAACGCCAGTCCCAGCCAGGGCCTCGAGCGCGAGAGGGACCCGGCGACGATTCCGTAGGCGGTGCCCCAGCCGGTTCCGTAGGCCCAGTGCATAACGTTGTTGGTGGCGCGGGCCCATGGGGGCTCCAGCTCGATTTGGAACAGGCCCTCGATTACCCTCTTACCGACGAGCGCAGGTGCTGGGGCGGCCTCCCAGCCGGATAGGCCGGCGGAAGACTCCCAGGCAAACGGGCCTTGCTCACCTCCGCCCCGCCGGTAGCGGGCATACCCAACCAGGTCTAGGGCGGCGGTGCCAGCTGCTCCGGCGATCGCGCCACAGAGCAGGGTGGCCAGGGGGCTGCGACGTCTCATGGGTTTGAACCTACCCCGCCCGGCGGTCCTGCTGGCGCTAATGTTGGAATCCGAGCCCCTGTAGCTCAGCTGGACAGAGCGGCTGCCTTCTAAGCAGCGGGCCGCAGGTTCGAATCCTGCCGGGGGCACCGACCAGTCCTCCGCACTTTCGCGTGCGACGGACTGGGCAGTCTCGCTGCCGAGATCGTAGAGGGTCGCTGCGACATCGACGGCGCTGTCAGCCGGCTGGTAGACGACGTCGAGCTGTAGCGCATCGAAAAGCGCCCGCAGTTCGCCCTGGGGCGCGACGTCGAGCGAGGCGGCGAGGATCGGCAGGCGGTCGAGCAACGGGGCGACGTCGGCCAACCTGGGCGCCTCTGTCGCCGAGTCTCGGGCAAGTGCCACAAGGGCTCACGCCGCACGACGATGGCGGCCTCCAGTTCCGCCACGCGCTCGCCGACGCGACGGCGCAGTGCCGAGGTGACGTCGTCGGCTTCGAGGTTCACGAGCTGGCGGCCGATCCGGCGTTCGAGGTCGGCGATCTCGGCTTCGATCTCGCTGGCGCGCTCTTTCGCCGGGGCGGTCCGTTCAGGCTCGGCGGTGGCGTCGAGGGCGTGGCGCCAGTAGTCGGTGCGCTCGGGGCCGAAGAGGGCGGTGGCGAGGAACGGGAGCAGCGCGTCGTTGAGCCGCTGCTCGTTCAGGTACACGTGGGGCGGGTGGCCGGCGGGGATGTCCTTCGAGCGCTGGTGGGAGGGCTGGCAGGAGTAGTACGTCGTGTTGCGGCGGTGGTTGCCCCACATGCGCAGCCCGCAGATCCCGCAGCGGAGCAGGCCCCGGTAGAGGTAGTTGGTCTTCGCGGTCGGCCGTGCGACCGTCGCGGGGACGCCCTGGCGGGAGCGTTCGTTGGCCCGAGCTCGCACCTGGACCGCCTCGTACTCCTCGCGGGAGACGATGGCCGGGTGGGCGGGCTCTTCGGACCAGATCCACGCTTCGGGTGGGTTGGTCCGGTTGTGGCCCTTCTTCCTCGCCCTGCGGTTCCAGACCTGGTAGCCGGTGTACTTCGGGTTCCTCAGCACCTCCCACACGCTGGACCTGCTCCACGCGCCCCGTGCCGTCGCCGGGTCGACCGGCACCGGCGGCAGGTAGCGGTCGGGGTCGGCGTTCAAGCGATCGCGGATCTGGAGGAGCCCCATCCCCCCACCCAGGTACCAGTCGTAGATGGCGCGCACTACGGGTGCACGCACTGG
>JAVKSL010000078.1:0-12381 GCA_039583695.1 Acidimicrobiales bacterium
TTGTGGCCTTACCCGGCTGGGTGCTCAGGTGAGGCTCTGAATTGACCTCATTTTTTTGAGCGTAAATCCAGGCTAAGTAGCGCGCCGTCAAGGACGTCAGTGGTCCCCGGCGTGGTGCCGCCGTGGGTGGTGAAATGCCGCAGCGCCACGCAATCGTCTACGTCGTACCGGCGGGAGGGCGTTGTGAACGCGTGTTGTGGCGCCATGGCGGCCCGGAGACCAGCCTTGAGCCGGTCGGTAGATCCGTCGCGGTCCCGCCGGTCGCCCGTCAGGCAGCGACCGTGTGCCTCCGCCGCCTCAGCGGCCAGCACGTACGCTGGGAGGAAGAACCCAGCGGCGATCAGCGCGCCGTGGATGGGGGTTTTCCGGGTCCGGACGCATCGACAAGGCGCCAGCGGCGGGTTGCGGGAGCTGATGGGTGCCGAAATCGCGATTCGGGGCGCCTGTCGGCGTGTTGTTGCGTTCTCGGGCCGAGCCGCGCCCCTTCGCGGGGTCGCTGACGCACCAGCCGGGCCAGGCTGATTACATCATGGACACGTTCCCGACCGTGATGAGGCGCGACTTGCAGTTGACTGGTGAGTACCGCACCAAGCGACTAATCGGCGAGGCATACGACGCCATGGCGAAAGCGATCGACACCGGAGAGCCACATGAGACCGCTCCTTTGCGCTCAGGCGACCAGCCGAGCTGCTGGATGCACGTGGATCCAGGCTAAGCTAAGAGGTCGGCGTCTTGCGAGGACGACGACGGGCGCACTTCCTTCGGTCATCTGAATACGCCCAACCCGCTACTGGCAAAGGTGTCGACCACGAGGGCCCGGTCGAGGTACCGATTGGCCCGCTCGCAGGAGGTCTCTGGCGCGAACAGGCACGCATGGCAAGCGGCCCCGTGCAGGGTCACATCGTCTACCGAAGGCAGGTGCTCGGAGCAGATCGGGTCCGAGGCGCACAGCTCGGCTCCGAGGCGCACAGCTCGGCTCCGGCGAGCGCTTGGCGCAGTAGGCGATTCAACGACTCGGGCTCACCCAGGCTGACGAGGCCTCCGAGGGTGCCTTCGCTGTCGGAGGCGGCGGTGTAAAGCAGGATCCCGGCCATCGGCTCCTCCCCAGACCGGGCGTATAGGCGTTCCCTGATGGATGCAGACCCGTAGCCGCACTCCAGCGCCACCTCGCGCATCAGCAGGTGGCTGAGCGTATGGAGGGCCAGGTAACGCGGTCCCGGCCACCCGATACGGGGGTCGTGACCCCGCTGTGCCCGCCAGCGGTGATGGGCCGCCTGCAGGGCCACCGTTCGGTCGTCCCCGGCAACCCGGGCTTCCCAGGCGGCGACCAGGTCCTCGCGGAGTTGGATGAAGATGCCCTCGCCCCTGACTTCGGCACAGGGTACCCAAGCTGGAGGACCGCCGCACAGGGGACCCAAGGCGACGGGCTCTTCGCCGGGCTCAGGAGGCTCAGGTGGGTCGACCCTGGTGAAGCCGATTAGCGCCATCACCTCCCGGAGGCGCTCCACCAGCACCACCCGTTCGATGAGGGGAGCGAATTCGGTTGGCACCGCCACAGGTCGAACCCGGAAGTCCGGATAGTCGGCGTTGGGCTCCGGGGCTGAGAGATGGCCCCACTCGGGGGCAAGAAGGTCACCACTCCCGTGCTGTGCCGCTGCCCCAGCCGCTCCTGGAGCCGAGGCGGCCCGGCGCTCCTCCATCGCCCGCCATACATCTGCTGCACCCAAGCCCGACAGCATCGCCAGTGCCTCCACGTTGCGCAGGGCGTACGAGAGCATCTCCAGCGAGCCAATCTCGCTCAACCGGGGCCAGTGGTCGCTCACTGCCTGGTCGAGCACGGCGCTGGCCTGGGGCACCGCAAGCACCCGCATCACCACTGAGAACCAGGCGTTCAACGAGCCAAGAAGCAGGGTGCGGACCTGGGCAGTGCAAGCCTCGGCGGACTGGGTTGAGATGTGCGGGTGACGCCCCCGGCACGGGGGCAACCGGCCCGCTGCTCCCTCACCGAAGGCGTCCACCATGGACCGGGACTTGTCGCAGGTGGAGCAGCGCACCCGCACGTCGTCGGCACCGGTGCTATGGCCGGGCTCGAAGAGTTGGAGGATCGCTCCCGGGCACGGCGCGCCTCGATGCACGAAGGAGGTAAAGGGGAAGTCGTCGAGGTGCCCGGCAGGGCAGGCCAACATGAAGCGGACGGGCACGGCAGCGGGGGCCTTTCCCCGGACCCGGCTGCAGTTGGTGTGCCGGTAGCACACGTCCTCGGGCCGGTATGCAGCCGGTTGCAGCTCGAACAGCGGTGGTCCGGCTCTGCCGATACGGTCGCATGCGGGGCAGCGGAGCCAGGTTGGGAAGGTGGCTACCGGCACACCCACCTTGGCCCACTCCTCGAATGGGTTGGGTGTCTCCGGGAGATGCGGTGGCCGGCGCAGGGAGCCGATGCCCGGCCCGAGTGCCCCTCGTACCGCCCCGAGCAGACGGGGCTCGACTACCTCCGGAGCGACTTGGCCGTACGTTGGCCAACGGTCGGTCCCCGATACGAGCACCGACAGGTGCGGCAGATCGATCAGCGAGCCGGATCCGTAGGTGTGGAGGAGCTGGCTGGGCCGGACCTGACCCGCCCTGGTGAATGTCACGATGCCTCCGGCCCCACCGGTCCCGGGGACGCAACGTTCTCCGCAGGGCCAGCAGGCTCTGCAGCTCCGGGGACCGCTGGAGCGTTCCGTGCCCGGTCATCTTCGGCCAGCTCGTAGTCGCCCCAACGGCCGGCAGTCCCGCCTTGGTCTGCAACGTCGGCCTCTAGCAACAGGTTGATCCCGGCCTCCACCTCACGCAACGACATCGGGCAGCTCCATAGGCCCCAAGTACCTTCTCCTGGCGGGCGCATGAGCCCCACGGTCCGGCCATCAGGGCGTTCGCGGTATCCCAGGACTGCCGACTCGTGACGCTGGTGCCCCGTCCACGAGTCCAGCCGCTGTTCGAGGGCTGCTTCGAGCGCGTCGCCGACCTCGGCTCGGCCGGTGAGTGCTTGGGCGCGGCTGCGGAGCAGGGTCACAACGCTCGTACGTATCGCAGTCTCGTGCGGGTCGATGCTCTGCGCGGCAGCGTTGGAGTTGGCCTCCTCGCAGGAATGGCGCACCATCGCCACTGCCAGAGCGCTGAGGCCCCGGTCGACGCATCGGGGGCTGAACGGGGTGACCGACAGCGCTTCGACGTGGCGGTAGAAGGTGGCGTGGAAGTGCTCGAAGCCCTCGTAATGCGACTGGTCACGCGGTCGGTACCAGTTGAGAGCGGTCACCACTAGGCCGGGGCCGGCGGAACTGCGCCCTACCCGGCTGGTGGCCTGGATGTACTCGGCGGCCGCTTTGGGTTGGCCACCGACGACCATCAGGCCAAGGCGGGGTACGTCCACGCCCACGGAGATCATGTTGGTGGCCAACAACACGTCGACCGGGCGCACCTCGTGCTTTCCGTTGCGACCCGACCGCAGAGGCTGGGCGGTCCGGCCGCGCCCAGCCACCGCGGCCGCCCGGCCACCTCCGGCCATGCCTCTCAGTCCTAGCCCGCCCGCATCCGCACGAAATTTGAGCCCGAGCTGGTTCAGCACGTCGGGGATCCTGACCGAATCCATGCGCGAGGTCAGCTCTCGGGGCTGGCCGAGGCGCCGTCTCGCCAGGCCGCGAGCAGCGACCGACTCGTGTGCCAGGCGTGTCGAGACGTCGTCGTCGACCATGCGTCGCATGCCGGCCAGCTCACGAAGCGCACTGAAGTAACCCACGAGCGTCATCCACGGGTCGACCGCCTCGCCGTAGCGTTCGAATAGGGCCTGTCCCGCTCCCAGCAGCGCCACGTAAAGGCGAATCTCCACCGCCTTGATCCGCTTACCCGGAGCGCAGACCCCGACGTAGAGCCGACCGGGCACCACCGCCGGGTCGCGCTGGAGGGCGAAGAACGAGTCGGTGGCGTCAAGGCCGGGCGTGGAAACACCTCCAGCGACCGCCAGAAGACCTGGCGGGCTTGGACGTCGGCCCGCCTCACTGTGGCGGTCGAGGCCACGACCTTGGGCCGCACCACCCGGCCGTCGAGCGACCAGGTCGATAGGTGGTCGATCGCCGTCTCGTACAGGCCCATCAGGCTCCCGAGCGGCCCGGCAATCAGGTGTAGCTCGTCCTGGATGATCAGGTCTGGCGGTCGCAAGGGCCCACCAGTCACGGTTCGCGCCTCAAGGTGAGCTCCGCGCCGATGATGCGAGTCGGCCTCGCCGAGGAGCTGGTCGAGGTCGGGGTGGCGGTAGCCATGGCGCTCGCAGCGCCGGGTTACCCGTCCGAACAGCGCTCGGGTCGCCCCTTCCCAGGAGAGCTGGGCAAACTTGTCAGCAGTGGCGATAACCATCGAAGGCACCAGCCTGTATATCTCGTGATCCACCGTGACCAGGGGCAAGCCCTCGCCGGGAGCGCCCCGCCGGCTGAATGGGCAGCGCCCCATGGGATCACCGCAGAACACGAGCGTGCGACCGCGCACACCGTCGGGCTCGGCGTCCCTGGCGGCGTCCACGCTCGTCCCGCACCACGGGCAGGCTGTCACCTTGACCGGGCTTGACCCGCCGCCGTACCAGGACGAGTGCTTGGTCTCACTGATGGAACGAGCCGCCTGGGCTGTCCGGGTTGGGGTGACCTTGGCCCCCACCCACAGTCCCAACCGGAACGGTACCTCTCCCCAACGAAGGTCCGCGGCTGCGGCCGCCTCCCTCCTGATGACCTCGCAGGCACAGATCAACGCAGCAGCCCGTTGGAACTGCTGAACCGTGAGCAGTCGCAGCGTGTAGCGCATCAGGACGCCGACCCCGTCGGTCCCGTCGTAGCCCCCAATGCTGCCCTGCAAGCGCCGGATGGCGAGCGTAAAGGCCGCCAGGCCCAGGTAGGCCTCGGTCTTGCCACCCCCGGTGGGAAACCACAACAGGTCGACCAGGCCCTCGTCGCCGGGGCCCCGCTCGCTATGGCCGGGGTCGGCCAAGCTTGGGAGGTTGACCAGCACGAAACCGAGCTGGAACGGTCGCCACGAGTGGTACTCGGGCTGATCAGCGGCGGCGAGGATAGCGTCGTGATCCGCCCCCGGGTCTGTCAATCGGCGTTCGGCAGCCTGGCTCCGGACCCGTTGTTGCCACATGGCCCGGTTGGCGAAGCGAAAGGCCTCGGAAGCGTCGGGGTTGTGGCGCACGGATGCCGGATCCAGGAGGTCGATACCGGCCTCGATACGGCTGGCGGCCCGACGGGCGTGCGCCAGGGTCGACTCGGCCACCTCCTCGAAGCCCTCCAGATGCTCGCCGGGGTCGCCGATTCGGGCCTCGTGGCGGCCTATCCAGGAGCGGTAAGCGCTGACCAGCGGGCGCAGTCCCCTGGCGAGCTGCTCGTCGTCGGCAGCCGCAAGCTCAGCCATGTCGAGGGTCACCTGGGCCAGCTCGGGGATGTCCGCCGCGCCTGGGGCGACGGTGGCGGCCACCTCCGCCACGGGGACGGCGGTGGTCTCCACCCGCAGCGCCCGCCGCCGATCCGATGGGTCGCGCACCACGTGAACGCCGGTGGCGTGCCCGACGGCCAACTCCACGTCGTTGCGATAGGCCATGTCGAGCGCACGGGTCTCCTCGTTGCCCACATCGTCCGCGCGCCGGTCCCAGGGCTTGAGAAATATGGTCCTTCCCGCCGCGTCCTCCGCGCCCACTTGCGCCTGGAATGCCCACGCCTCATCCTTGTTGACCTTCTGCTCGATCTGGTTGTTGACCAAGAACACCGTCACCACCCAGTGGTCGCCGGCCCTGCGCATGCGGCCTCGGAGCACCACCTCCGGCTGGACCGGGTCGGGCGCAAGGGGACCGAAGGCCCCAGCGCGCAGGACCACGTCACAGTTCCCTCCGGCCGGTGCGCGTCGCCAAACTGGCTTGGGCGTTGCGGCGTCACTGTCGTGGGCAACTCGCTCGTAGCGGCCCCAGTGGGCGTCGAAGCGGATCTCCTCGCTCTCGCTTGTGACCCCGAAGGTCATCCCGAGGGAGGAGGGGACCAGTTGATGGCCCGGCGGCGGTGCACTCACGTCGGGGGCGGACTCCTCCACGTCGGAGGGCCCTTCCACCGCGAGGGTGTCCTGCTGGCCGTCGAAGGCTTCGGCATCTGCCTCGGCGCGCACCCGAGGCGCCAGCATCCCCACCAGGTAATACTCACGTACTGCGCCGGTGTCGAGCTCCTCGTGCTCGCCACCCTCGGGCCCGACGATGTTGGCGAGCAGCCTGGCCGTCAACTCGGCCCGGATGCCGGCCGGCGACGGAGGCGCAAGGACCTGGGGCTCGTTCAAGGTGACACTTCCAGCAGGTTGGCCACTTCCCGCCACAGCTTGTCGAACGAGGGAGAGTGCTCCCGAGCCTGGTCCAGGTCAAGGATTGCGGTCAGCGCAGCTTGGTCCCTTCGGGGCTTGTAACGCCCAAAAGGGAGCATCCAATTTTCGACCCGAGCCTTGGCACCCCGGCCGGCCTCTGGCTCGGCGGGCGACTCCAACGCCGGGAGCCCCTGCCAGCCCGACAGCGACTGACCTGCTGCCAAGAACCAGGCCTCGAACTCGCATTTGGCGAGCACCACTGAGATTCGCCTGTCGATCCGAACCGCCTGAGCTCTCGCCTGGAGCTGCGGACCTAGCTCAGCCGGACAGGAAGCGTCGGCGTCGATCAGGACGAGCACGCCACCCGGGCCGGTAACCAGAGGGGCGGCCCTGGTAACTGCCAATTCCACTCCACCGGCACGTAGTAGCTGATCCTTGGGGACGCGTCTTGGCTCTGGGGTGCTGAGCCGGCTGACCACACCCAGACGGTCAGCCAGGCGCCTGAGCAGCTTGGGCAGCGCGGTCACTTCGCCGTGCCCCTCGACAACTGAGGCGATCACCGTGCTCACTTGGAGGCGAGCACGTCGAAGCGACCATTGGCGGGCGGCGACGGCTGAGGGCTCAGCTGGCGCTGCCGCAGCTCTTCGCCCACCGTGCTGTGGTGGTCGCGCACGATCCCCTGGCTCACTTCGTTGATCTCCCCGACGAGTGTTTCCCCGTCCTCCATTGCCACGGCTCGAAGCTCGACCAGATCCATGTCCTCGAAGCTGTCCAGCAGGTCGGGGCTGTGACTGCTCGTCAGCACCTGGACCCATTCGCTGGCCTCTGTCAGCGCGTCAAAGAACGCTCCTATCGAGCCAGGGTGTATGCCGGTCGCCGGCTCCTCGATGCCAATCAGGGAGATCCGCCCGAAGCGGGCGTCGGGCTGGAACAGCGCCGCCAGGAGTGCCGCGGCGGTGAGGGTCCCGTCGGAGATGCCGAGCGGGCCGACCCGCACCGGCTCCTTGTCTGGGCCCGCGTCCACGCTCACCTCGACAGTAACCATGGAGCCCTCGTAGCGCCGGTTGATGTGGACCAGACCTGGGAGGACCCAACGGAGGTATGCCTCGGTGCGATAGTTTTCGAGACCGTCCAGGTCACGGATCGCGCCGATGACATCGCCCAAGTGTTCGCCACGTGTGCCCAGCCGAGCGCCTTTGAAGGCGGGGCGAAGGGAGCGTAGCTCGTCGAGCTGAAAGTTATAAAACGCCATGCTACGCAGGCGCGCTGTCAGAGGGTTGAGGTTCATGGCCCCCGCTTGGGGGAGAAACAGCTGGTCTGGCTCGAAGTCTGGCAGGCGAATGGCGAATCCGGGAGCGTCGACCTTGCCACTCCGGACGCTGAAGCTTACCCGTTTATCAGGGTCGGCAGCCAGTTTCAGTCTGCACTGCTCTCGCACCACCTCGAACGGGCGTCGACCGGGCTCGTCCCTCCCGGCAATCTCGAAGCCGTATGAACCGATTCCGACTTGGCCGGCGGTGCCCCAAGGCAGCTGTACGTCGACAGCGATACCGAGTTTGTCATCGAGGGCCGACGGGCGATGCATGATCTCGTCAAGGCCGCCACGGGAGACGATTGCCTGCTCGGGAGTGGTGGCAACCGCCTCGGCGAGGAAGGCCAGCGCGTCGAGGATGTTGGACTTGCCCGAGCCGTTGGGGCCCAGCAGGATCGTGCAAGCGCCGAGAGACACCTCGGCTGCCCGGATGCTCTTGTAGTTGGCGATGCGCAGACGGGTGACAAAGGGTGGTTTCATGCCGGCTCCTCCCACAGGCTAGAAGCGCCGGCCCTGGTGTGGGGACGCTTTGGCTTGGTGGCTCCCAGTCCCAGACGCAGCTCTTCAACGTGGCGCTCGTGGTTGAGCTCCAGAAGCCGGTCGAGCACCTCGATCCTGGCCTCCGGCCCCACCGTGAACCGTGTCCCCTGCGCCGTCTCGGTGTGCCCGCCCACCAGTAGTGGAAGGCACTGGACAGCACCCCGAAGTGCCCGTCGTCATCATAGGCGAAGACACCGGTCGCGTCGCTGGGGACGAGCCGAGGCATGGTGAAGGCTGGGAGAACCGTCTTACTGACTCGGGCAATAACCAGTATCCGCTCCATGCCCTCGATGGCGGCGTAGAGGTTCGTGCGGATGTTCCAGAACTGCCACCAGCGCTTGTCCCATCCCCGGTAGCTCGCTGGCTTGCCCAGAACTTCTGGCTTCACCCGCTGCTCCACGATGGCCAGGCAGTCGGGGTAGCGCTCGGCGCGCTCCAAGGACCAGTCCCGGAAGTTGATGCACCACCGGCTGGCCGAGCAGTCGGGCCGGGAGTTGAGGTCCTCGCCGTTGAGGTAGGGCATCACCACTTCGGTGTTGCGAGGGTCTTGACTCAGCAGCTCGGTTGCCTCCTCCGGCGACAGGATGAATCCCTCTGTGGCGAGTATGGACCCCTGGAACGAGCGCTTCTCCACGCTCGCCAGGCGGTGGGCCGGGCCGCTCACCCGGCTGGCAGGATCGAGCGACGGGGTGATCCTGGCCACGGCGCGACCGCCGAGGATTGGCGTACCTGGCCAGGAGCCATGCTGTAGCCACACCTGAGCGACCTCCAGGTTTGCCACTCCTGGCCAGGGGCGGCTCTTGACAGCCCGGGTGATCGCCCAGTCCTGGGCGGTTAGCCAGTCGAGGCCAACCTCGCGGGTGTCGCCCTGGCGATGGTGTTGGTGGCCAGCAGCGCGACGCCGCCCCCGGGCCTCACCAACGAGGCTACCCGGAGGAAGAAGTAGGTCACCAGGTCCGCGTTCCCGGTCCGCCCGCCAGCCACGCTGCGCACCAGGTGCTCCCGGTAGGAGTTGCCTAAGGGGCCGGAGATTCGCTTTCCCCCCAAAAAAGGGGGGTTGCCCACCACTGCGTCGAAGCCGGGCTTCTCGCGCTCGGCGAACACTTCGGGGAATTCCAGGGGCCAGTGGAGACAGGCCCGGTCAGGGGCCATGGCTGGGCGGCCCTCGTCCAGCCAGTACTGCGCCCGCCGCTCGAGGTCGTCTATGCGGGCAGCCCGATCGTTCTCGGACCTGGCCGGGTCTAGCGCGTCCCGGACCTCGGGCGCGATGCTCACCAGGCGGGACTCCAGCGCATCGGCTTTCTGCGTGGCAGTGGACAGGGCGGCGCCCACCACGACATCGCCGATGACCGCGAGACAAGACAGGGCACTGCGGGCACGGCGGAACAGGCGAAATTTTTCCTCTGCGTCTAACACGTCCAGGACGGGGAAGGACTCCAGCTCGCGCCGTGCTGCAACCGCTTCTGCGACCAGCGGTGCCACCACCTCGGTAGGTGGGTAAAGGTTCGCTTGTAGCGGCCCGCCGGCGTCAGGGTCAAGGTGCAGGTGGTGAAGCTGACGCAAGTCGGTAATGCCAAGCAGGGAGTCGCCTGCCCGCAGTGCGTGGTCCACGAAGCTGAACGGGCGGTCCTTGGCGAGGGTGACCAGCCACAGCGAGAGCTTGGCCATCTCCACTGCCATCGGGTTGCGGTCCACCCCATAGACGCAGCGCTCCGCCACCACGCGCAGGGCTAGGGTCTCGCGGTCTGCCTCCTCCGCAGGCAGCGGTATCGGCCGGGCCTCCGCGGCCCAGGCTTCCACCAGCCGGGCAGCCAGGTACCGACAGGTCGCCACCAAGAATGCGCCCGAGCCCATGGCCATGTCGCACACCTTCAGCTCGACCAGCTCCCTCGCCGGGCGCAGGCGCCAATCCTGCCGAGCCGCCCCCTCCGCCGGACCGGGGGAGTAAACGAGCGGCTCCAGGGCGTGACGAACCATTTCCTCGGCGAGGGACTTGGGGGTGTAGTAGGTGCCGCTGGAGCGCCGATCTCCGGAGGCGGTCACCACGAAGCTGCCAGGCAGCCATACCTGCGGCAAGCCCCTCAGATCCTCGCGGAGCAGTCCCAGGTACGGCTCGACGCGCTTGGCGATGACGGCGTCGTTGTCGCAGGCGCTGGCCAGTCGCGCCAGCGCGTCGGGGTCGGGCTCCGCCTGCAGGGCACGCGACACCGCTGACGCGCTCGATCCGGTTTGTTCTGCCAGCCAGGTGACCAGGGCATCGTGACCGATCGCGGCACGGTTTTCGACCAGGGCGAGTGCCACCTCGGCTTCAGCCTTGCCGCTCAGGCCCAGAGCCACCTCGTCGACCAGCACCACTGAGTGGTCGAGCAGGCCCTCGTAGACGTGGCCGATCTGTTCGACGTCGAGGGACCGATATGAGAGCTTGCGTGCCTCGACGACCCCGCCCCTACCCTTGAAGCTGAGCACTTGAAGGGCGTCGAGGACGTGGAGGATGGTCCGGTCATCGACCGGAAGGGGAGCGCCGGCGAACTCCCGCCATGGTTGTGCTTCGGTGGCCCAGACCAAAACGAATCCGTAATTACACAGCTATGCTCAGCATCGGTTGCCGCGCGCGGCGGGAACCTGAAAGGAGCCAGCCTTGTTGTGGCCAACCCCGCCCCTTCCGACGAAATCCCCCGCATCGACACCATGACTGACATCTTGACCAACGTTCAGATTCGAACTGGACACGAGCTGTTTGGCAAGGTGGTCGCGGGAAGCGCACTCCGATTCTCCCAATCCATCGGGTCCGTGGATAAGTTCCGGGAGCTGTCATCCTCGGTACTCTGTTTCGCCACCAAGGCCGACTATCGAGCCGAGAACGGCTGGATCGACTACGCGGTCCCCGAGGACGATGAATCCGTGATCGAGACGGTGCTCGATTGCGTGTGGCGAGGTGCAGATCCCAATGGGTTACCCGTCAACGTCGAGGTCGCCTGGTGGGAGGAGGTACGCGAACCGGCTTCGGATCGTCCAGTCAAGCATTGGAGACTTTTTGGCGAGCGCCGGGAGGCGAATCCATGTCAAACGGTGACCTTGACCTGGCCGGCCGTCAGGGCTCGAATCCGGCACCTCTCGGGCATCCAATGCCCTGGGAGCCAGGCGCTCGGCACCGAGATCAGGTTCTTCTCGGACGACGATGACGAGCTCGGTCGGTGCCCGGTGGCCGAGCTGCTCTCAGCGGAGCTGGTGGTTGAAGGCAGGACATACGTGATGGTCGACGGCCTGGTTTGCAGGGTTGATTCGTTTTACCTCGCCGCCTTGGACACCGAACTTGAGAGCCACCTTTCGGCCCGTCGGCTCTTGGCATATCAGCCGGCGGAACTCGAGGCAGAATACAACCGGCGGGTCGCTCGCGCCACCGGGATGTTGCTCCTCGATACGTGCGACATTCGACCTCGCGGCCAGACCCAAATCGAGCCCTGCGACCTACTGGGCTTGGATGGCTGCCTCTACCACATCAAGCGCAAAACGTGTGCCACCGGCATCAGCCACCTAGCCAACCAGGCGCTTTCAAGCGCCACCATGCTCCTGCGCGAGCAGGGTTCCCGAGACAAGCTCAACGACCTGATCGCACGCTCAGGCTGGGCCCCAGACGATAGACGGCGGGTGTGTGCGCAATTGGGGGACATGGCAGGTCCAGGGCAGCGATTCCCGGTGGCCCTAGCGATCATCGGTGAGTGGGAGGACCCAACGATCAAGAGCCTGTCGCTCCTGGCACGTTTAGCTCTGCGGCGGGCCATCCGGAACCTCCAAGACCTCAGCTTCCCTACAGAGCTGATGCTGATCGATTGCCGCGGCGGGTGAGCAGCGTGCTTTCCCCTCGGCCCGGCGAGGGCGTTCCCCTCGGCCTCGAGGATCGTGCCCAGCACCTGGAGCCCGGCGCCGACGGCGAAGGCGACGATGGACGACATCTTCGGTCCACCATCAGCGGCTGGCTCCGCGTGAGGCTCCCGGTCCCGGTGTCAAATGGACTTTGGGTCCCTGTTTGGGTCCCAGACCCTCGGGGAGCCGACTTGTTCGGGATACTACACCCCTTCTGACCTGCACCTTCTTGGTGAGGTCTTCACGTTTGGCGCTGACCTGGTCCTTCGCCATCTGATTTCTGGTTCACCCACGGGATAAACGTC
>JAVKSL010000079.1:0-12334 GCA_039583695.1 Acidimicrobiales bacterium
TCATCCGCCTGGAGCTGGCACCCAGGCCGTCGATCTCCTGACCATCACCGCCGACAGCCCGAGCACGGCCACCGCCGCCGCCATGGCGGCGCCGACCGGCTCTCGACAGCTCCCTTACGCCCAATGACCAGGGCAGCGATGCGTCACTGGTCGCCACCCACCCTCGAGCCGAACCGAGGCCGAGGCCCACGACTGACCTCAGGGTCCCATGGTGGCCAAACGACGACGGACCCAAGGTCCGTCGTCGTGGTCGCGCCTCTCAGCAGTCGTCGAGCGGGGTCAAGGCTGGCCGCAGGCCACCCGAAGGGCTCGGCCTTGACGCCGCCCTGACGACTGCTACCCCACCTCGCCCGCGCCCCTCAACACCAGACCGACCGGCCAACATGGCCGCCATCGGGAGCGTCGCCGTCCTTACCCATCGTGTCTTGGCCATCCTGATCCACAGTGGCCGGCAACACGCTTGACTCCGTACCGTAGTACAGGGTTTATCGTGACGACATGGGCAGAATCGGTCCCTTCGGCGCCTTGAGTCGCGCGGCCCTCGGAGCCGCTCTCGTCTTCTTCGGATTTTTCCACGGCCACCCCTGGGGCATCCCGTGGTACGAGGCCGTGCTCGGCCTCGCCGGGTTCCCGGCGCTCATGGCGAGCCTCGCCCTCGTCGTCGGTCACGTCACGTCGCGACCGCTGCGCCTCACCGGTCCCGCTGCGACGGCGCTCAACTGTCTCCTCATCGTCGCCCTGGCCTCCAATCGCTTCACCGGTGCCGCCGTCGATCTCTTCTACGGGGTGACGCTGCTTGCCGCCGCCTGGCGAGGACAGCCCGGCTGTGAGGCGACGGTCATCTCCAATGTGATCCTGCGACGCGACGACCAGGTCGGATGTCCAGTGTTCTCGCCGATCGACCACGCCGAGCTGCGTCACCGCAGCCGTGCGGCGCTATCCGTAGGTGCTGATCTCTCCGGGACCGACCGGGCTGACCCGCCTCGCGATGGGTGGCCCGATGAATGACGCAGTGCGAGTCGCTGGCCTTGACGACATCAGCGCGATCGCACAGTTGCTCCAAGACTTCAATCGTGAGTTCGATGAGCCGACGCCACCTTCGGCTGCACTGGCTGTGCGCCTTGCGTTGCTTGTCAAGGGTGGTGACACGATCGTTCTGCTTGCTGGTGAGGGTCCCGACGGGTTAGCAGTATTGCGCTTCCGAGCCGCGATCTGGAGCGAAGGCCTTGAGAGCTACCTGGCCGAGCTCTACGTCATCCCCCGTCGCCGACGTCAAGGAATTGGACGGGCGCTCATGGACGCTGCTCTGCGCGAGGCGCGTGAGCGGGGCGCCGACATAATGGAAATTGGCGTGCACGAACCGGACGCCCCAGCACGAAGGCTGTACGAGAGTCTTGGCTTCTCCAACCGGGCAGGAGGTGTGACCGGTCCATTGATGTACGTCTACGAGCGCGATCTGTAAGCGGTCTGCGGGAGTCACCACACACCACGAGGGCTGTCATCCTGGAAGAATGATGACCGAGCCTCGGGACCCTTGGCGGGCTGTCGGTCTACCCAGGCGGTTGGCGAGCACATCCGCACAGTCTTTCCCGGACAGGACGTGCCCAGAGACGACTACCCAACGCTGATCGACGCGATGCCAGGGAACGATCCAGACGACTATCGCCATGCGGCGCCAGCGCGTGCCCCAACAACATCTCACGAGAAACGTGCAGGACCTTCCGGGCGGGGCACCCGCAGCATTCGAGGTAACTGTTCGACGAAGCCGATGATTACTTCGGTGAACTTTGGTAGCGAACCAAGACGTCATGCTCGACCTCATCGTCGAGATGGCAGAAGGTCGTACACGTCGGGGCCGCATCTGCTGAATCGATCGGTGCCGGTCGCAGATTGGGCGCCAATCCCGCCGCCGCTCGACGTACTGAATGATGGCCCGCGATTCCCTACCCGCCGGGCGCGTCCCGGGCGAGCGCGCTGTGGCGGTCTGGGTGGAAGCGGATGTCGACGATCCCGCTGCCGTCGACCGTCGAACACTTGGTAGAGCTGCTGTGGTGGCACCGGCCGTGCCCCTTCGGCGTGGCGGGACACGCTGAGACCAAGCACGACGGCGTCGCGGTCGACCTCCAGACCGTTGACCTTGGCGATGGTTCGGTCGGCTTGAAAGCCGCGGTACCAGTCGAGGACCTGGGCGCGGTTGTGGCAGAGGCCGGTCCAGGTGACGTCGGGGTGCAGGAGGGATCCGAGCAGGTCCGGATCCTCGTCGCGGTAGGCGGCTTCGAGGTGGCGGGCGACCACGGCCATGACTCCAGTGGCGATCAAGCCAGGCCTTTCCATGCGGTCGCCAGATTGAGGGGGCTCGTCCGGCTCGTCCGGGGTGATGCCGTACTGCCGTAGGACCTCGGCGACTTCTTGGCTGGGAGGTTTGCTCGAGATCCACAGACCCTCTCGGGAGGCGCCGGCGTCGATCAGCAGGCGAACCGTCTCGATCCATGCCCGGATGGCCGGCTTGTTCGCCGCTTCCGACGGTGGCGTACGCGGGCGGCGTGGCGTCGAAGTTGGCGTCACGGGCGTCGAGCTCGGCCCCCGCGTCCAGCAGGATCCGTACCGCCGCGGCGTCTCCGGAGTAGGCGGCGGTGTGGAGCGCCGTCTCCCCGAGCCCGTTTGCGGTTGTGGGGAGAGAAGCCGAGATCGAGCATCAGCTGCATCGCGGCTGTCGCTGCGATGCTGGCCGCGTCGACGATCGCGGCGCGATCGGCTTCGGCCAGCCTGTCGATCAGCCCGGGGTGGTCGACGAGGAGCCGTTCAGCGCCGAGCCGGTCGGCTAGCATGCACGCCCCGATGAACCGGTCGATGTCGGCGGCGTCGTTCACGGCCCCACCGGCCACCAACATTGTCGCCGCGTCAGTGCTGCCGGCGCGCACCGCCCGGCGGAGCGCCGATAGACCGTCGCCGCCGCAGGCGCCGGGTTCGGCTCCGGCAGCGAGCAGGGAGGCGACGATCGTTTTCGGGCCGTTGGCCGCCGCGTCGGGCAGGACCCGGGTGGCCAGCGCGGCCGCCTGCTCCGGCGCCTGCCGGGCTGCTCGGAGCAGCATCGTCACGGCTTCGGGGTCTTCGGCATGGACGGCAACCTCGAGCGCCCACGTGCCGTTGACGGTGGCGCCATGGGCGAGGAGCAGTTCGAGGCAGGCGTGGTCGCGGTGGGCGGCAGCCTGGTAAAGCGACTCGCCGTCGTCGGGATTGGTGCCCAGTTGGAGCAGCAGCCGCGTGACGGCCGGTTTGTTCGACGCGACGGAGCCGTGCAACGCGGAGCGATACCCGTGGTGGGGTCGCGCACCGTTGTTGGTGCTCGGACTTGCACCCGCGCCGAGGAGCAGGCGGACCACCTCCGCAAACGGGGTCTCCCGGTCCGGGTCGAGTTGATGCCAGCACGAGTAGCAGGCGTACAGCAACGGCGGCGAGCCCCGCTCGTCGTCGACGGCCTCCGCCGCTCCCGGGTCGGCAGCGAGCCGGGCCCGGATCGAATCGGCGTCGCCGAGCACCGCGGCAACGGGCAAGCTCCGCACGACGGCTCCCGGTTCGGCCTGCAGCAGTCGAGCCGCCTCGTGCAACCGGCCTTCGATCGAAACGGCCAGGAGCGCCTGCGTCCGATCGTCAGGTGCGACGGTGGCGGCGTCGAACGCCGCCTTCTGGGTAGGCCAGCTCGAAAGGCCCAGCTCACGGGCGATCACCAACTGGGCGGCAGCCAAGCTGGCCTCGCCAGCGAGGGCGGACCGGTGGCGGCGGGCGAAGCGATCCAGGGCCGTCGGGTCGCCACTACGGGCGGCATCACGCAGCTCTTTGGCTTTCCGGCGCAGCTGGCCGAGGTCGGGGCGCTCAGGAAGCGAAGCGGACATGGCGTCTCCCTCCTATGCCTGCGGTCCGCTGCTCAGGCCGAGGAAGAGGCCACAGCCGTCACGTTTATGCATCAGAGGTGGACTCAGTCCTTCCCGCGGACCCGGCGGCACCTCCCAGCGCCGACCACCACCGTAGCCGCCAGCCAGCCGGCCCTCAGATGCGAGTAGCCTTACAGCCGATGCGCTGACCTTTCCACACCGCCGTTGAGCGCCGCACCCAGAGGGTGTGGCGCGCTCGTGCTCCTCCTCGCAGGCGAGGTTCGTCGACCCCGCACCCACTGCTTCGAGGAGGAACCAATGCTCAGCAACGACCAGATCCAGCACTTCCGCACCTTCGGCTTCGTCGCCCTCCCCGGGCTGATCGGGTGTGAACGAGCCGCTGCGCTCGCAGCGGACGTCGACGCCGCCCTCCGCGACGCCTACTCCGCCACCTACCACGAGCGGGTCATCGACGGCATCAGCGGCCACTACCTGCCCATGGCCTCGGCCCTCACGCCGATCAGCGCGTCGCTGGTCTGTGACGACCCCGTCGTGGTGGACGCGGCCGAGCAGCTGCTCGGCGGTCCGGCACTGCCTTCGGTTCCCGAGGGCATCTCGTACTTCGCCGAGGCGGGCTGGCACAACGACGACGGCATCGGCGTGCGGGGCGTCAAGTTCGCGACCTACTTCGAGCCGCTCGATGCCGACAACGGGGCGCTTCGCTCCGTCCCGTGCTCCTATCACCCCGACGCCCAACTGGCCTTGTGCGCCTACCAGCGCGCCCGCCACGACGACTACCCCGGCGTCGTCATTGGCACCCAACCTGGTGACGTGGTCGCCTTCGACCTGCACACCTTCCACGCCTCGGTCGGCGGGACCGACCGGCTGGCCTGGGCCATCGAGTACCTGGCCGTACCGACCGGCGACGACGAGCGCGAGAAGACGCTGCGCTGGCAGGCCGAGTCCTTCGAGCAGGACTTCCGCGGCTTCGACCGCCAGCGCTACCCGACGTGGCGCGACTGGCGCGCCAACCCGGCAGGTCATCCCCGCCGGGCAGCCGTCATCGAGCGTCTCCGGTCTGCCGGGGTGTTGGACCTTCCCGGCGCCGAGGAGGGCTGGTGATGCCCGTACGGGGTCGAGTCACCTGGCCGAGCCGGCCGCTCGCAGGGTCGCCGCCGCACGGATTCTCCGACGACGATCCCACCCGCCGGCTGCTGCGTGGTCGACTGCCACGCCAAGCCCTCGAATGGGTGGGACACGTGTTGGGAGGCACGGTCCGATCGGCTCGGGCATTGCGTGGGGGCACGTCCTCCGCCGTCCACCTCGTGACCGTGCAGCGACGCGGCGGAGACATGGAGCAGGTGGTGCTCCGCCGCTACGTGCAGCCCGAGCTGAACGAAGATGAGCCTGATATCGCGGAGCGCGAAGCCAGAGCCCTGCGCTTCGTCGAGTCGATCCGTCTCCCGGTGCCGTGGCTGCTAGCCCTCGATCCGAGCGGGACGGAGGCTGGTGTGCCGGCGGTGCTCATGTCCCGGCTCCCTGGCCGCGTCGAGTGGACTCCCGCCGATCTCGACCGGTGGCTCCTGCGGCTCGCCGAACTGCTGCCGCAGATCCACGCTGCCGGGCTCCCAAGACCTGACGTCCTCCCGCCCTTTACCCCTTATCAGCAGGCGAGCTATGAGCCGCCCGGCTGGGCGCGCTGGCCACTCGTGTGGGAGCGAGCCGTCGAGATCTTCCACCGCCCGGCACCAGAGCTCCCGCCGGTGTTCATCCATCGGGACTTTCATCCGGGCAACGTGCTGTGGCGACGTGGCGCGGTCAGCGGGGTCGTCGACTGGCAGGGTGCGTGCATCGGCCCAGCGCCAGCCGATGTCGCCCACTGCCGCGCCAACCTCTTCGGGTACGGGCTCGAGGTGGCAGACCGCTTCACCGGGGCCTGGGAACGCCTCACCGGCGAGCGGTCCCACCCGTGGGTCGAGGTCGTCACCATCATCGGGTTCCTCGACGGCTTGCGCGACGACCCCGGCTCCGACCGCTACCCCATGGAAGAAGCCCTAGCCAAGGCCGTCGCCGAGCTGGGCGGCGGCTCGTGACTCCGTACCCTGTTACAGGGTTCACCCGTCGATTGATGCGCAGTGCAGAGGTCGCCGCTGAAGCCGGAGTCAACACTCACACGCTCCGCTGCTGCGAGCATCGGACGAGCGCCCTGCGCCCGACCGGTAGGTCCGAAAGACGAAGGCACCCACTTGACCTACCGGTCACCAGTACCCCTGCGAACCACCGTATTCCGCCCGGGAAGCTCAAGTTGTAAGCCGTCGACTTGGGCGAACGGCTTCGTCCTATGACACCTCAAGACCACCAAGCAATACGGCGAAACGTTTCCTCATCAGAGTGGGTGACGTTGGCCGCCGCGGGGTGAAGGCGACGTCCTGTAACCCTGAATGCGAGATGCGACATGGACTGCACGGGCGTACCAGGTAACGGTCCGAGCCCGATGGCATGAGCGAGACTCGGCGGTCCTCTTGACATGTAACTATTAGGTTACGTATGCTGTCGGGGTGTGGACGACAACCGTGTATTCAAGGCGCTTGCCGTCCCCACCCGTCGTTTCCTGCTCGACCTGCTCTTCGAACGCGAGGGTCGCACGTTGAGCGAGCTCGAAGCCGAGGTGAACATGATGCGCATCGGGGTCATGAAGCATCTGCGCCTGTTGGAAGAGGCGGGGCTTGTCGTCACGCGCCGGTCCGGGCGGGAGAAGCTGCACTTCCTCAACCCGGTCCCGATCCGGTTGATCCACGACCGGTGGATCAACAAGTACACCGGGCGCCACGCTTCGGCGCTCGCCGACCTCAAGACTGAGTTGGAGGAAGAGATATGACCACGACCGAGACCGTCCAGGTGCACCGCGTCTACATCAGAGCCACCCCCGAGGCGATCTGGGGTGCGATTACCAAGCCCGAGTGGACGGTGAAGTACGGGTACGCTCCGGTGGTGGAGTATGAGCTGCGCCCGACGTCGGCCAAGAGGAGACGTCGAAGGTGCCTCCCGCTGATGTCCAGCGCTATCGTCGGTCGTCGAGGCGGTGGCACCGAAACCGGTCAACGTCGTCGTCGCCGGTGGTGACATGTCCGTGGCTGACTATGCGGCGCTGGGTGTCCGACGGCTAAGCGTGGGCGGCGTTCTGGCCATGGTCGCGTGGGCAGGGGTTATCCAAGCGGCATCCCGTCTGGCCGAGGCCGGAAGCTTCGGCGGTCTTGCCGCAGCCCGGCCCGGGGTCGACCTCAACGCCCTGTTCAAAGAGGACATGGCCCACCGCCCGCACTGATGCCGGTGCGACCAGGTCCACCCTCGCAGTAGAGGAACCCAAAACGATTCCCACAAGGAACGGCGTGCTGGCGTTGCTACCGCAGGCCGGGCTCTGTGGTGCCCCCGACGCGGGAGCGTCCCGCAAGTTCCGTCCGGTGAAGAATTCCCGCAGCGTCCCCTATACGGCGACACGGAGGACGTCAGCCCAGCTGTCGCCCAACGTCCCTCGACCCGCGGCAGGCCGGACCTCTGCCCGACCAGTTCAACCGACATCTCCCCTGCGACGGCCGGCTGGGGACAGCTGCGCCGCGGCCCGGATATGCCTTCTCGGACCGCTCGCGCCGACAAATCATCGGCCCTGAAGACTGACGCCCATAGGATGAGGTTGAGTAGCGCAAGTGCATAGGCATGCCCTGTGCATGCCTATGCAGCACTTCCCTGGCGGCCACCTTGGGACGCGACAGCCCAGCGTATGGGCCGCTCGCGTCCGCGCCACCCTGCATAGGGCTGCGTACGCAAGGGCTGAGTAAGTCCCCACAAACTGTCCCCACAAACGCAAAAGCCGCCGACGAAACATGCTGGTCAGCGGCCTGTGCGTATGCAAAGTGGCGCGCAAGTCCAGAGCTATTAGTTTAGTGGCGGGGGTTCAGGACCATCGGGCGACCATCGGGTTACCAACCCGACGAAACCGCTGGTCACCGGCGTTGCCCTATGCAGCCGCACGGGCGGCTGCCCTACTCAATCCATGGCGTCGACGCACAAGGCCCGAGAAACTCGAATGAGGGGTCGTGCCTTCGGCCCGAAGGTGCAGACCTCCGGAGGATCCGACCGGGGGTTGCGGCGGTCAGTGTTCGGGCCAGGGGGATACCGTCTCGCACCCGTACTCCTCGGGTGCGACGTCTCGCACCGTCTGGCAGAACTGCCAACGATGTCCGGCGAGGTCTTCGAAAGTGCAGTCCCGCTCGCCGTACTCCCGGTCGGTCGGCGGCTCCAGCACTCGGGCCCCCCGAGCACGAGCCCGCTCGAAGTGGGCGTCCACGTCCTCGACCCGTACCCTCACCTCATGCGTCACGACGCCGGCGTGCGGCGGTCGGCGCCCGCCTCCGACGTCGGCCACGATCATCGCACCGTCGGCGCCGATGCCCATCTGGGCGCGGTGGCTCTCGCCGATCCGGGTCCGCTCGACGAAGCCGAACATGGTGGTCAACCACTCCACCGCGGCCCGCACGTCCGGGTAGACGAGGACTGGGACGACGGTGGCCGACGGGACCGACCGGTTACGCCGCATCACGGCGTGTTGTCTTCTGGAGTCGTCGGCGGGGGCCACGCCGATAGCGGCTTTCCGATCTCCCAGTGATGACCGAACGGATCGACCACCCGGCCGAGCAACCATCCGTGGGCATTCTCTACGGGGTAGACCTTCTCGGCTCCCGCCGCCACGGCACGGTCCATGACCGAGACCGGGTCGTCGACCACGAGCAGCATCCGCTCGCTCGCCCCGCCGAGGCTCTCGGGGCTGAAGTTGTGGTGCTCGGGCGACTCGTCCTCCACCCAGAACCGGGTCTCGCCAACCGCCAGCTGGGCGACGACCTCCTCGTTCTCCGCGTCGCCCCCGACGCGGAACACCTGCTCCGCGCCGAACACCCTCTTGTAGAACGCGACCGCCTCCCGGCCGCGCCGCACCGACAGCTGCACCTGGACCCCCGGCGAAGCCGGCTCAGGCATCGCCCTGGCTGCACCGCCTGGGTTCGCACCGTCGGAGGCGATCGTGGCGAACTCCCACTGGTGGCCCTCGGGGTCGAGGGCGGCGTAGCTGCGCAGCGCCCACGGCTGATCCGTCGGGGCGCTCAGGATGATGGCGCCTGCCTGCTCGGCCCGGCGGTGATGGGCGTCCACCTGGTCGACGACGACCGTGACGGCATGCGTCAGCCACGGCCAGCCCGCTCCGCTCGCCTCCTCGAAGCGCGGTGCCCGCTCCCTCATCCACCGCTTGATCTCGTCGCCGTGGCCCGAGACCATCACCGTCCCGCCGTCGGGGCCGTCGAGGCGGGCCGTGAAGTCGCCGTCGCCACGGTCGAAACGCCTCCGCTCGGTGAACCCGAACGCCCGGCCGAGCCACGCCACCGCAGCGGCAGGGTCCCGGTAGCGCAAGTGCGGGCAGATCCTCGGATGGCCATCTTCATGCGCCGGCATCGTCCAGCTGCTCCCTGCTCTCGAGAGATGCGATATGGCTCTAGCCTAGTGAATATGGTCTCGGACGCAAGCCCCCAAGCGCCGCCGCTGCGGCCGTCCCGCCCCTACCGGTCACCCAAACGCCAGGCCCAAGCCCGTCGCACCCGGGAGCGGATCCTCGCGGCCGCCAGTGAGGTGTTCCGTGCCGGCGGCTATGCCGGCACCACCATGGCCGCGATCGCTGCCGCGGCCGGCGTCTCGGTCCCTGCGGTCGAGCTCGCCTTCGGGACCAAGGCGGCGTTGCTCAAGGCGGCCATCGACGTCGCCATCGCCGGTGACGACGAGCCGGTCCCGGTGCTCGAACGGCCCTGGGCCACCCGAGCGCAGGCAGCCACCACTGCCGAGGAGTTCCTCGGCGTCGTCGCCGAGATCCTGGTCGTCGCAGCCCAGCGCTCCGATGCCCTCGTCCTGGCCGCCTTCGAGGCCGCTCGCAGCGACCAACGCCTCGCCCCGATCGCCGACCAGCTGACGACCCAGCGGGCGATCACCGCCGCCTGGATCGTCGACGGGCTGTCCACCCGCGTGCCGCTCCGCCCCGGGATCGACCGCGCGCACGCCATCGACGTCGTCTGGCTGCTCATGGAGCCCGCCGTGTTCGACCGGCTCATCACCGACCGCGGATGGACCCCGGAACGCTTCGGCACATGGTTCGCCGACAGTGCCCTCCGGCTGCTGACCGTGCACTCCGACAACCAACCAGGGCCAGCCGAGAAGCCGGACCGATAGCTTCCCCAGAAGGTTCAGTGCTGTGATCTCGAGTCAGTCGGGCCCGGGTTGGGCGAGACCGGCTTGGATGTCGCGGGTGATCGCGCCAAGCTCTCCCGAGGCGAGGAGCCCGGGCCCGAGCGGGCCTGAGCGGTCGTCGCCGACGGGCGGGAGCGATCGCAAGGCGGCCCGGACCTCTGCCGGCATGTGGGTGAGCTGCCAGCCGATCTCGTCTTCGAGGGTTTCTGCTCGATCGGGGGCAGCCAGCCTGGCGGCTTTGGCCGCATACGCGGGGGCGCCTAGTGCGTGCGCTCCCACGTGGCACACCGCTACCGCTTGACCGGCGGCTCGGGCCGCGGCCAATGCGGCCGGAGCCTTCACATCACCAATAGCGACGCCACCGACGAACCGGCGGCGTGTGGGTGCCGAGAAGGCCATCCATCGGCTGTGAGCTGCACTTTGACGGCTGGACCCGGGCGCGGCGAACATCCGGTAGAGACCCTCTCGTTCCTCTACCGCGCGTTTTGCCGCGTGCTTCAGCTCATCCAGCTCATCGGTCGCAGTGGCACCGACCTCGCCATCGAGGTCGTCATGCTGCGCCACGAAGTGGCGGTGCTTCGACGCCAGGTGCACCGCCCAGCACCCGAGCCCGCAGATCGAGCGGTGCTGGCGGGACTCGCACGACTGCTCAAGCGCCAGCGTCTCGGACACCTCTTCGTCCAATCGGCAACCCTGGTGCGCTGGCACCAAGACCTCGTCGCCAAGCGCTGAACCTACCCGCACGGCCGGCCCGGTCGACCAACCATCCCGAAGGGAACCACCGCCTTGGTGCTCCGGTTGGCGAAGCAGAACCCCCAGTGGGGCTACCGCCGCATCCACGGTGAGCTCGCCACCATGGGCGTCGTCATCGCCGCCTCGAGCGTGTGGGCCATCCTGAAGCGCCACGGCATTGAGCCGTCACCGTCCAGGTCGGGACCGACCTGGGCGGAGCTCCTTGCCACCCAGGCCAGGGGCTGATGGCGTGCGACTTGGTCCACGTCGACACCATTCTCCTCCCCAGGCTCTACGTCCTCGTGTTCATCCACCACCACACACGTCTCGTGCGGATCGCCCGCATCACGTCGAACCCGGTCACTACTTGGGTGACCCAGCAGGCCCGGAACCTCTCGATGGAGCTCGCCGAGCAGGCAAGCGCGATCAAGTTCCTCATCCGCGACCGCGACAGCAAGTTCACCGCCTCCTTCGACGCCGTCTTCGCCGCAGAGGGCGCCAGGATCATCAAGAGCGCGGTCCGGGCACCCCGGGCCAACGCCATCTGTGAGCGCCCAATCGGCACCATCCGGCGCGAATGCCTCGACCGGATGCTCATCCTCGCCCGCCGCCACCTCGAAGCAGTCCTTGCCGACTACGTCGAGCATTACAACGCGCACCGGCCCCACCGGTCCCTCGGCCAACGACCGCCCGCACATTCCGATGCGACACCTCCCACCATCGGCGACGCTCACGCCGCCAGGCTGCGAAGGGGCGACCGTCTGGGTGGCCCCATCCACCCAGTACCAGATGGTGGCCTGAGCCGGGCGGACGGAGTCCTCGCCACCCACAGGTTTTCGGCACCCACAAGGTCGCGAACCTGTCGAGTGTCGTTACAAGCGGCTGGTTTAACCGGTGCCTGTTCCGGCGATAGTAAGGAGAACGGAAGAGACGCCCACTACGAGGAGGAGATGCGATGCCGAAAGTGATCAAGGGGAATGCGGGGCGAAAGCCGCCGGAGCCGTCAGCGGATCACTCGGACATCGACGATTGGTGTCGGCGCCTCATGCCTGATCTCCAGCCCATCATCAAGGATTTGGACGAGTTGATCCGGGCGACGCTTCCCGACCTGCAGTATTCCGTCCATCGGAAGCGTGGGTACTACGGGACCGCCGAACTCGGGTGGCTCATCGAGCTGGCCCCCTATGACGTCTCGGCGAACGTCGTCTTCCTCGGCGGGGCCGACTTTGCATCCCCACCGCCACTCGGAAGTACCGACCGGACTCGATACGTCAAGGTGAAGAGCTTGGAGAACGTGCGGCAACCGGAGCTGCAGAAGTGGATCGAGCAGGCGGGACGGACGCCGGGTTGGAAGTAAGCGTCGCCCTCGCGGGATGTTGCCGGCCAAGCTGGGTGATCGTCTGCGGACACTCAGGATGATCGCCATGAGAGATGGGTCAAGGGGCACT
>JAVKSL010000080.1:0-3791 GCA_039583695.1 Acidimicrobiales bacterium
GGCCACCCCCGTCCCCGGCGCTCCGGCCGGCCGCCGCGCCCCGGGCCACGGGCCCGCGCCTGGCGGTGGCGGGAAGGTGGGGCAGGCCGGCGGGCAGGTGGGACCTGGCGGTGCGGGGCAGGTGGGACCTAGCGGTGCGGGGCAGGTGGGACCTGGCGGTGCGGGGCCGGGCGGCTCGGGTGCGGCGGGAGGAAGCACCCAGGCGGGCTCGCCGGGGGGTGGGAGCGAGGGCGCCCAGCCAGACGCGGTGCTGCCAGGAATGGTGCAGCGGCGCCCCCGGGCTGTCCGGGCCGCCCCCGCCACACGGCGGCCCGAAGCCGGCGACTTGATCTGCGGCCAGTGCGGGGTGTTCAACGCGTCGGACCGCAAGTTCTGCCGTCACTGCGGGGTGTCGCTGGCCGAGGCTGCCAGCGTGCGGCTGTCGTGGTGGCGCCGGCTGGTCGCCTGGTTCCGCCGCCGCCGGCGCACCCGCAAGGTCCGCGAGCTGGGCGCCCGACCGAGCGTCACCACCACCGGAGCGGGCCCCGGCCGATCCGGGCTCGGCGTGAGCCGCGCCCGGGCGACGTACGTCAAGTGGAAGCGCTGGACCCAGCGCATCCTGGGCCTGGCAATCATCGCAGTGATCGTCGCGGCCTTCTTCCCCGGTCAGAACCCCATCAAGACGGAAAGGCAACGCCTGTTTGGCCAGCTCCAGGGCAAAGCGATCACCCTTTACCCATCGAGTGCCGCGGCCAGCTCACAGCTCCCCGGGCACACCGCCGCCGACGCGATCAACTTCTCGGACAACGTCGCATGGATCAGCGCTCCGTCCAGCTCCGGAGGAGTAGGCCAGACGATCACCGTCTCCTTTCCCGCTCCCACCGAGATCGACCGGGTGGGAGTGATCTCCGGCGCGTACCAGGCCGCTTTCGACCTCTACTCGCGCCCCGACGGCCTCCTGCTGAACTTCATCAACCCCGCCGGCCAGGTGATCGGCAAGGCCAGCGTGGCGCACCAGCTGGGCGACGTGAACAGCTTCCAGCAGATCAACGTGAAGGCCACAGACGTGGCCAAGGTGAGGATCCAGATCCTGTCGGTGTACCCGGGGGCGGGCGACAACGGGGTGGCCATCGCCAGCCTCCAGTTCTTCCGGATCGCCAGGGTCTGACGTGGTCCTCGCCCGGGTCTCGGGGCGCGCCACCCGGGTGCTCGCCGCGGCCCTGCTGGTCCTGGCCGCCGCCGGCATGGTGACGGTGGGCCTGCTCCGGCCTTGGAACGCCACGGCCTCTCCGAAATTGGACCTGGTGCTGAACCAGGTAAGCGCCCTCCCTCGCCCGGTGCGGCTCGAGGTCATGGTCTCTTGCGCCGGCTCGGCCCCGGCGACGGTCGAGATGGCCCCGCCGGGCTCGGTGCAGGTGGTGCCGGTGCCGGCCGACCGCCGCTGCAGCGTCCTCCAGCCCGGCGGGCACGGGGTGCTGGACGTCTCCGGGGCCAGCGTCCTGCACCGGCACGGCACCGCGGCGACCCTGGTGTCGCCAGGCGCGGGCAGCGCCGGGGTGGTCATCACCGACGCGCCAGCCGGGGCGGCGCTGGTGCCGATGACGCTCACCGCTCGCACCGCCGTCGCGGGTGAGTCGCCCCCGGCTGCACTTTCTTACCAGGTCACGTGCGCGGGCCGGCGCTTCGGCATCCCGCCCCTGGGCGGTCCTGGCGATCCACCCACAGCGCGTATCGAGCTGCCGGCGCGCTCGGGCTGCTCGAGCGCGCCCGCTCCGGGTAGCGCGGCCCAGGTGGTCTCGACGGTACTCGCCGGGGCCGGCCCTGTGCGAGTGGCCCCGTCCCCCCAGGTGACCTTTGTCACCCCGGCCTCGGGCCGGGCCCCTGTGGAGTCCACCTTTTACGTCAGCACCACCAGCTCCTCCGACCCGGTTACCCGGTCGTTCTCCTGCACGGGAGCTCAGCAGAGCTTTACCGTGCCCGCCGGAGTTACCAGCGTGCTGGTCGACGCCCGGGGGGCCCAGGGGGGCGGGAGCCTGGGCGGCCTGGGCGGCGAGGTGAGCGAGTACATCGGCGTTACGCCCGGGGAGGCGCTCACCATCGACGCCGGCTGCGCCGGGGAGGCCAGCAGCGCCTCCGGGGGTGCCTACGACGGGGCAGGCGGAGGAGGCGCCTCCCAAGTGCTCGGCTCGAGCGCCACGCCGTTGCTGGTGGCCGGGGGCGGCGGTGGCGAGGGCGGGGCCAGCAGCAACGGCAACGCCGGCGGCGCTGGTGGGCAGGGAGGTGACGGCGCCCCCGCTTCGACGGGCTCCGCACCCTCCGGGGCCGGCGGGGGTGCCGGGAGCAACGGCACCCCCGGCGCGGGAGGCGGCGCTGGGACCGGGGCCGCCGGAGGGGGGGCTGGTCAGCCGGGAGCGAGCATGGCGGGCGGAGCCGGAGGACCCAGCACTGCGGGGAGCGGCGTCGGTGGTCCCGGGGGCTTCGGTGGCGGAGCCCAGGGAGGCTCCGGCACGCCGGGCCTGGCCTACCACGACGGCGGCGGGGGCGGCGGGGGCGGCGGCTACTACGGCGGCGGCGGCGGCGGGGCAGACGGCGCCGCCAGCGCAGGCGCAGCCGGAAGCGGGGGGGGCGGGGGGGGCGGGTCCAGCCTGGCCGCCCCGGGCGCTGGCACTACCGCGGGCGTGGTCGCCGGTAGCGGGTCGGTGACCGTCACCTACACGCCGCCGGCGACTACCACCTCCGCTTGCCCGGCTGGGTCGACCACGCCGAGCACCACGGGAGCCTCGACCACCTCGACTTTGGCGCCGACCACCACCAGCTCGACACTGGCGCCGACGACGATCAGCTCGACCCTGGCGCCGACGACGACGTCCTCCTCCTCGACCACCACCAGCTCGTCGACCACCTCGACCACGGTCCTGTCCACCGGCTACCGGTTGGGTGACCAGCGGATCGAGCTTCTGGCCCAGCCGCTGGCAAACCAGGTCGGCGGGCAACAGACCCTGAGCTTCACGTCTTCGGGCTCTTGGACCGTGCCGGCCGGCATCGCTTCGGCCACCTTCACCCTCTGCGGAGCGGCGGGAGGCGGGTCTGGCGGCGGGCCCGGCGGCGAGGTGAGCGACACGTTGACGGTCTCGCCCGGCCAGACCTACACGATCGAGGTCGGCGGGACGGGCGCCAGCGCCTCGTCCCCGCTGGGGGGGGGCGGCGGGGGCGGGGGCTCGGAGGTGCTGCTGGGCAGCACGGTCGAGCTCGTGGCCGGCGGGGGCGGGGGTGGGGGCGGGGGCGACGGGACTTTCCCCGGCGGGGCGGGCGGGGCCGGCGGTGCCGGCACCGCAGGGGATTCGGGATCGGATTCCTCCGGCACCGACAACGCCGGCGGGGGGGGGCCGGGGACCGGCTGCCCCCCGGGCGAGGGAGGTGGCACGGCGGGCACCCCAGGTGGCTATATCAACGTCGGGTCCCCGGGAGGGATAGGCGCCGCTGCCCAGGGGGGCGGCGGCGGTGACGCGGCTCTCTCCGTCTCCACCTACCCAGGCGGCGGCGGGGGGCCTGGCGGCGGCGGTACCGGTGGAAACGGCTTCCCGGGATCCAGCTCCTTCGCGCCCAATGGCGGCGGTGGAGGGGGCGGCGGCGGCTGCGAGGGAGGCGGGGGTGGCGGAGGGGGTGGCAACACCGTAGGACTCGCGGGCAGCGGCGGTGGGGGCGGGGGCGGCAGCAGCTTCGGCCCGGCCGGTGCAAGCTTTCTTCCCGGAGTGGTTTCCGGTACTGGTGGCGTGGTGATCACCTTCAGTCAGGCGACCACTACCACGCTG
>JAVKSL010000080.1:3891-11450 GCA_039583695.1 Acidimicrobiales bacterium
CCACCCACCACGCTGCCACCCACCACGCTGCCACCCACCACGCTGCCACCCACCACGCTGCCACCCACCACGCTGCCACCCACCACGCTGCCTGGGGCCCTCCGGATCCTGCTCAAGACTATCCCGGCCAGCCCACCAGGCCCATTTACCTCCCTCGCCGGAGCCGGGTCCTCGACCCCAGCCCTCCCGCCGCCGACTCGCTCGGCGACCGCGCAAACCACACTCACTACCGCCAAGCCTGGCGCCGCCTCCCCCTCGACTGCGACCACGACCTCGGTCCCTGCGGCCGGTGGCTCCGGGTCGCCACCTGCTTCGGGCCCCACCGCGACCACACCCACCACCAGCCTTGCGGGCGTCCAGAACGCCTCAGCTACCCTGCCCCCCACCCAGACCGACACGGGCAGGGTGATCGCCCTGGTCGCAAGCGCCATCGCCGTGCTGATCCTGCTGGTCCTGCTGTCTCGGATGCGCAGGTGAAGGTCCCGACCGCCCGGAAGGCGCAGGCCATCCGCTGCCCGTTGCTTCGCCCAGACCCCGCTCAACGCCCCCGCCTGATCGAGATCCGCGACAACCTGCACGCCCGGATCGACGAAGCACGCCGCGAAGCCTGGACCGGCGAGGTGGAAGGTGCTACAGATCAGCCTCATCGCAGCACGCCACAAGCTCGCCCATGTGGAGCAGATCGACGCACGTCGCGCCGACACCGAACATGCACCGTCGAGCTTCGCCGACGTCGCGAGGCGGACGCCCTCTTCGCCAAGCGCTCGGAGGTGAGCGATTCGCACGATCGCCATGCCAACAGCGAGGTCGCCTACCTGGTGCCCTTGAGGGTGGGGCGTGCTCCCGGATGCCACCGGCGTGGCTCGCATTGTTGGTGGGCGAAAGAGACGGGCGCGCGTGTCGCTTCCCGGGCTGCGAGCACATCCGGGGGACCAACATCCATCACCTGGCCCACTGGGTGTCCGGCGGCCCCACTGAGCTGTCCAACCTGGTGACGCTGTGCGCCAGGCATCACGACTGGCTCCACGAGGGCCACTACTCGATGGGCGGAGACCCCGACGTCAAGTAGGCAGCCTTTGGGTGTCACGACCCGACGGGAGCCAGGTCGTGGGGGGCCCGGTGCACCTGGACGAGGAGCTGAGGTGACGCTTCATCTTCGCCGACACCGACGACGCCCACGCCAGCGCCGGCGGCGACACCCACAGCACCGCTGAGCGTGCGAGGACCGACCCCGGCGCTCCGCTGCCCCCAGTGCCGGCGAGGCGGGCATCGCCGGGCCGTAGCGCTGGCCCGGGTGCCCCATGGGGCACGGAGATCCTCCCTTCCGTCTGCATCAAAGCGCTTACGCCCGACCGCCGCCCTGGGTAGCCTGGTCCGAGGCAAGCGGGCAGAGGAGGCTCGGCCATGTGGGAACACCACGAGCGCGAGGGGAGGGCTTCGGTAGCTCGAAAGTCACCTCCACCAACCCAGGGTCGGCCGTCAGGAGCATTGCGCGCCGAGGCCAATCATCCACCCGGGCCCTCCAGGGCAGTATCGGCGCTCAGCGCCAGTGAGGTGTTGAGGCTTCAGCGGACAATAGGCAACGCGCAGGTGGCGCGACTTTTCGCAGCGAACGAAGATTGGCGCTCGACGGTGCACGACGTGGTGGGCCGGGGAGGTGGCCAGCCGCTTGCCGCTCGCACGCTGCAGTTGATGGAGTCTCGCCTCGGCCACGACTTCTCGGATGTGCGAGTGCACACCGGCGCGCAGGCAGCCGACTCGGCACGATCCGTGGGAGCGCACGCTTACACGGTGGGCAGCGAGGTGGTGCTGGGAGCCAATCATCCCGACCTGTCATCTGCGCCAGGTCAGCGGCTCCTCGCTCACGAGCTGACGCATGTCGTCCAGCAGCGTTCGGGGCCGGTCGACGGCGCACCGTCGCCGGGGGGCATCATGGTCAGCGACCCCGCCGACCGCTTCGAGATCGAAGCCGAGCGAGTTGCTGAGCGAGTGACGGCCACCACGGCCGAGCCCGGCAACACCCCGCGCACTGATGCGAAGTCCCACGCGAGGCTTCAGGAGCCCAGTGGCGACCCGAGCTCGGCAATCCAGCGCTTTGCTGTCAGCGATCCGCCGAGCGCGTTGGCAAAGAGCACGATCAGAGCACGGTACTTTGGCGCCACCGACGGGGCATTTCGCCTCACGGAGGAAAGCACAGGTGAGTACCTGTGGGTCAAGGGTACCAACGAGGCGCCCCAGCGCCAGACCTACGCATCCAAGGTGCTGAAACTGGTAAACGTCGAGACGCCGGACGTCCACGCCATCACGGGTGCCGATGCCAAGCCCTTGTTCGACCACCTGACTTACCTCAGCATGCTTGGCGCAAGCACGGAGGCTGAGCAACCCGGAATCGAGGGCGACCCGACGACGTTCGGCGAACAGTTGAGCAAGCACCGCAAAAAGTCAGCCGTCGTGATCTTGGCCAATGCGCCTGGGGAGCACGCCATGGGTGTGCAAAATAAGAGGAAGGGTCGAGACACCGACGCGGACGAGACTGCGAGGAAGTTCAAGGAGGCTTTTGAGTCGATGACCTTTGCCCAGAGCGTCGGCAGGATGATGGCTGCTGACATCTTCCTCGGCAACTTTGACCGGGTAGGATGGGTTCGGACTGGCGGCCGCGGCGGAAAGGGCACCTTTAAGGCGCACGGCGGTAACTTTGTGGTCGAGCTCCAGCAAAAAGTCCTCAGGGCTATCGACAACGACACCAACTTCGAGTCCCTCGACGACGTCGCAGCGCTTGTCAAGCGCAACGTCGAGGGACAGCACGGAGCTTTCGGCTACCGCGGCGCCGCCGGAATGGAGCTGCTGTTCCGCGACGACAAGGCCAGGGAAGCCTTGGATGGGCTAATCAAGGCGTACTCGGGTGTGGTGAGCACGGGAGGGAATTTCAAGAGGGACGTCGAGCTGATGGGGTTCACCGATCGGGCGATGGCCGGCTACAATGCCGCCAAAGCCACGATCCTCACCTCCATGGATGACCTGAAGAAGGAATTCATGGCTATGAGCCCCGGTGACGACAGCTTCTCCGCCGAGGGCTTCCGAGCGCGCAAGAGCTATGCGGAGATCCGACAGGGCGGAGCCAGTCACGAGGACGCCATGGCGAGGACCCAGGCGTACCTGGTGGCACGAGGGAGCCAGGATGGCCCCTACATGCCCAAGCTGGTGGCAATTGGCACTGATCCCCTCCCCAAGGGTGCCAAGTTCGCCAGCGAGGTCAAGAGTCGCTCGGCCCGTCTGGCTCAGGTGGCTGCGGAGCTCAAGGCTGACGCACTTACTTACATGGAGGATCCGACGGAGAAGGAGAAGCGCCTGTGGGTCCGCCGCATGGTCGACAATGTGGCTGACAGGACTGCCTTGCAGGCGCCGCTTGACCCGTTCGTGAGCCAGGCCCGCCAGTACGCTCAGCGGCCCTTCGCATCCCAGACCCGGGCGGAGCTGAAGGTCATGGAGCGAGAGATGGGCCGCCTGTGCAGCGCGTTTGACCTCGCTCGCCTCGTCGTCAGGGATCGCCGCAGCAACAAGGCCTGACCAGTCCGACGGGTTCTGGCTCACGGGTTCAGCTGGCAGGATGAACCGGCCTGGGTTGACTGGAGACTCCTGACCTTGGAAGCGAGGATGGAGTATGACGTCGAAGAACGCGTCGGGCAACGCCTCCCAGAAGCGCTACCCGGCTGAACTGAAGGAGCGGGCCGTGCGCATGGTGAGCGAACTGCAAGCACAGGACCCAAACGACCACGGGGTGATCTCGAGAGTTGCTCGCCAGCTCGGCATCGGATCCGAGAGGACCAACGAGACCAGTCTCCGGAGAACCCAGGCCGATACAGGAGACCGAGAAATGTCAGGTGCCAGGGTCAACGACACCCGGTGTCCCTGTGATGGGCGGGCACCGTGTCATGCCAGGGATGATGGGATCAGGAGGCTGCCCGAAGGGACCGAGACCGTTCCCTTCGAAGTTCTCCTCTCGGACATTGCGCGGGGGCCTCGCAACGCCGAAGCTCCGCCGCTCACCCCGAGCGACAGACCCCCCGCGCCGACTCGACGCGGATCGGGGCCAGCACCGGCACGGCGCAGCGCGGGAAGCCCCAGCCTGGCAGCCCCTCGGATGCTCGGGTGCTGGCGGGGCCCGGCCAGCTGCTCGCCTGGCAGGCCACCCTGGGCAACGCCGTCGTCGTGCAAATGGTCCGCGGCGGGGAGAACCCGCTTCCCGCCAGCGCAGAGGGCCGGTCGCCAGTGCTCGACGTCGTGGACTACCCTATGACACCAGGCCCTCCGATCAGCGGGAGCTTCTCCGGGTCCGTCCGGGAGCAGGTCGCCCACATGGTCGAGACCAAGGTGCCGGCGAATCTCATGAATGCGTACGCGGGTGACATGTCGGACCTCCTGGCCAAACAGATCCACTTCGAGGCCATCAGGGAGATGATTGATGGCGGCTGGGGAATGCCCCAGACCGAGTATGCAGTCATCGCCCTGGGCTAGGGCGGCAGCGCCGACGACGCCGGGCTTCTCGTCCCAGCAGTTCGCCGCGGTTGATCAGCAGCGGCGACGGCGCGAACAAGAAGGCCAAGGCGGCCGCGGTTCAGACCCAGGCCGGCCTACTTCACCGAGCTGGGGCGGATCATGGCCGCCTAATCCCCACCGGGCTTTCGCGTGTCCACCACCTCCACTACCTGTCCTTTCAAAAACAAATTTCCCGCACACCTTTCCCTGCGCCGGCCGCCCACATCTACTCTCGTCCCACATCCGAACTCCCCGTCTTTTCCTCACCAGCGGAGCACCTCTCATGAAACTTGGCGTAACGCTCGTGGGTTGGGTGGCCGACGACCGGGTCGCCGCCGAGCGCTCGAAGATTGCAGCTGGCGCACCAGCGGTTCCCTCGGCGAGCTGCCCGAACAGGCAGCTGCTGGGTCCCCAACGACCACCCGATAGGTCGTGCGGACCTCCAAGTGGGCCGGGTACGCTCGGCCACAGCACAGGGATGGCTGGAAGATGGAGGTTTCCCCATGCGCCGGGTCGCCGAAGCGCCAAACGTCTTGGATCGAGCTACTGCGCAACCCAAGCCAGCCGAGCCGCGCTCACGTGGAGCAGGTTGGCCCCCACTGCCGGGTCCGGTCACGCTGTCGTCAAAGCTGGGTCCTGAAGCAATCTGCTCTCTCCAACGTGTCGTAGGCAACTCGGCGATCTGTCGTATGCTGGCCTCCAACCCGACATCACCGCCCCGACCTGCGAACGCGGCGGTCTTCCCGCCTCAGGTGCCGAGTCTTGCCATCCAACGCAACGTTGCGCCAGGTCGTCCCCTGCCCAACTTCGCAGAAATGGCAGAGACTCACCTGGAGGATAAGTTCACGAGCCCTAAGGCCGTCAATCAACACGCCGAGCGGCGCCTGGTCCCCGATCTTATAGCGAAGTCCACCGAGCCCGAGTTCTTTAACAACGCCTACGCTGACTATCTTGCCCAACCTACGATCAAGGCACGGTGGGCCAAACCTCCCATCGGTTTAGTGATAGAGAACAGTAAGATCGCGGCCACCGTGGCCCCACTCGCCCGTGAGACAATACTCAACCCACCTGCCAGGGTAAATGATGTCAAGAAAGGGCTATTTATTACCCATCGCAATGACGTTCCCATGACAATCTTTATTAGCAAGTTCTTCTGGGACGTCACGAACTATGCCATGACGCAGGCTAAACTCCCCACGGCAACTGGTCAACAGGCGCTCGCTAACGCGGTCACCCAGGAGTTTATCGATTTCCATAAACTCCAGATGGAAGCTCCGGACGAGTCGGACCAGAAGCAATGGGTCAAAGCACTCAAGAAACTCCCCTTTGTTAAGGAGCTTCTAAAGAATACGGGCAACTTGCGCCGCCCTGATGACCGCTCCAGCTTCTGGAAGAACGGTGGCTCGCTCCAAGACCCTGACAATATCACGATTGACACCAACAGCCTCCCGCCTGAGAGGCAGGTCAGGAAGGGGATAGAAGACCGTAGCATTTACGAAACGATCGCCCGGGCCGACAGGTTTATCAAGAATGCGGTCGCTCAGCCATTCCTCTGGGAGCTGAACAAGCCCCGGGTCACGATTAAGACGATGTACTCCTCCGCGGACTCAAAGTCCGACTACATCAAGAAGGGATCGTTGTTTCAGGGCAAGGACCAGATATGGCGGGCCGAGCAGGATGGAGACACGATCTTCATTGCCCAGGACGAGAACTCCCCCATCGTTGTTCACGAGGTCGGCCATTACGTAGAGAACCATGTCTCGGGCTTCGTGTGGCGCGATGTCCACAAGCTCATGGCTGAGCGTCATGCTGTCGCCGGTGGCGGGGGACTTGCCCTGAAGGGTCCGCTGTTTGGCAGCACAGAGGGACGGTACGGAGGCGAATACCCGGCCACCGGAAAGTACACCTCCAAGGTATATACCTCTGGCAGCACCGAGGTCGTCTCCATGACGCTCGAGTTTCTCTCGCGTCCAAGCGACGCCAAGCGTATGATCGAGAGAGACCCACAGCAGACGGCCCTGGTGCTACGTGGGCTAAATCCGGCAGAGTACGCGCGGTGCGATGATTTGCGTCCCTTCGATAAGTATCTACCACATCTACCACATTGAACAGCGTGGACAGGAGATATTTTGTGTCGGCAGCCGTCATGTCGGATTGGCGGAGCGCAATCGACGCTGCCTGGCGAGGCGTCCTCTCGGACCCACCGGAGGGATGGAGCGTTAGCCCAGCTCGCTTCGAGGTGATTCTTGCCGCGTGTCCTGCTCTTCGCATGCGTCCCAGATATGTCTGGCGCGCGATCCACTACCGTGAGCGTGACTCGGCCAGCGCGCTGGTTCTCGGCCTGCCCGAGGGCGTGGACTTGGAGGAGCCCCAGGATGCCAGCTCCGAGCTGATTCGGCCTGACCGCGCGGTGGCCGATTTGGGAGAATCGCTTGAGGGCGACGGCAGCCCCTTATCGTATTTGCAGGCGTCGTTGCTGGTTCGCGAGATGCTCAGCTTCGGCGCGGCAGGGCATGGCATTTCGGACTGGGCGGAGACCATTATCGTGGACACCGCCCCATCGTCCGGTGGGCTCGACGCCGGGGGCTGGAGATGGTTCGAGCCCATTCCTTCGGATTGGCGACCGAGTGTCATGGAGGACGAGGGCGGCTGCGTTGTGGTCTTCTATGGTGAAGAGTTCTTGGGACAGCATCGTGTCTGTCGCTTCGTGGATCACTATGCGCCTGGCACTCTAAGCTCGACGCGCAGCCGTCAGGTGCTGGGGGTTGGCCCTGGAGGCATCCTGCGGTGAAATCGGTGAGGGGGGCTTCTCGTCTCGCGCTCGCTGTGGCGGAGGTACGAAGTGTAAACCTCCCTCTTTCACGCAACCCCGGCCAGGGCGGGGGGGAGCGTTCGGGGACGTGTTTGACCAATCCCTGGCCCCAGCGGAGCGGACAGAGACTCGGTCTCAGCCGAAGGCGGTGCGCAGGCGCCCAAAGCCCGCCGCCAGCGCCTTGGCCCAGCGCCAGCGGGCGTCGAGCCTC
>JAVKSL010000081.1:0-11389 GCA_039583695.1 Acidimicrobiales bacterium
CTCACCCGCGCAGCGTGAGCTGGGCCGTCACCGACGTCGGCTCAGTCGGCAGGGCGCTCAGGAGTGCGAAACTCCACCAGTACCAAAGCACGGAACCGGCGGGTTCGGCTGGAGCCTGGACGGGATCTTTCAGCGATGGCACCAACACCTACAGCGGGCCTCTGGACGTCAGCATGACCTACTCGGGCTATGCAAACCCCAGCGGGACGTTCCTGACGCCCTGCACGGGGCCCAACACGGCGGTGCCAGTGAGCAGTGCCACCATCATGTCGCCGGACGGCATCAGCTTGAGTTGTCAGTTCACCGGCACCTTTGAGCGCGCAAATGGCTCGCAGACCTATGACGTCAGCCTCACAGGTTCGTGCAGTGTGGAGGGCGGGGCACCGTCATCTACGCAGATCGCCTGGACCGGGACGTTGGGCACCTGTACCCCGTCGGTCGGTCCGCTGAGCACCTGCCCGGCCTTCGACGACTCCTACACGACACCACCACCTGCCTGATCGATCTGAAGCGGACTGAGTTGACCAGTCGAGGCGGTCCCGAGCCATTGCACGAGCAGTTGCAGTCGCGGCCCGGGCCGTCTCGGCTCAGAACGGGACTGAGACCGAGGGGCTGGCATGGGAGACTTGCGGTCACCGTCGTGGCAATGGCGACGCTGTCTGGCGCCGTGTGGACCGGGGCTACCGCTGCATCAACGAGTAGCGCCACCTGGACCGAGGCCAGCGTGGCAAACCCGCCTGCGGGCCGGGTGAGCGCCTCGATGGCCACCGATCCCACCGGCAAGGCGGTGCTCTTTGGGGGGTCGTCGGCCTTGGGACCCGACCTCGCCGACACCTGGACCTGGGACGGGTCCGCCTGGACCCAACAGCACCCCGCCACCAGCCCCCCCGCCCGATCCGGCGCGGTGATGGCCTACGACCCGGCCACGAACACCACTGTGCTCTTCGGCGGATCTCAGGCGAGCGGCCCCGACCTCGCCGACACCTGGACCTGGGACGGGTCCGCCTGGACCCAACAGCACCCCGCCACCAGCCCCCCGGCCCGAGACGGAGCGGTCATGGCCTATGACCCGGTCACGCGCAACTTGGTGCTCTTCGGCGGGGAGACCTTCTACCCTGGCCAGATCGGTCCTACCACGCTCTTGGCCGACACCTGGACCTGGGACGGATCCACCTGGACCCAACAGCACCCCGCCACCAGCCCCCCAGCGCGGACCGGTGCGGTCATGGCTCAGACCTCCAATGCCAGCCAGCCTGTCGTGCTTTTTGGTGGCAGCGGGACCTCAGGCACCGTTGGCGACACTTGGACCTGGGACGGGACCACATGGACCGAGCAGGCGCCCACGAGCACGGCTGCCGCGGACGGAGTGGACGGCCCCACCAGCCCTTCGGTCAGATCTGGCGCCACCATGGCCTTCGACGCCGCCACCGGCAACGACGTGCTCTTCGGCGGTTTGGGTGGGCTCCAAGAGGAGGAGGGCCAGGCTGTACCCACCTACACCTGGGACGGCACCGCCTGGGCCGAGCAGGCAGCCTTCCCCAGCCCCCCGACCCGGAGTGACGCCGCCATGGCCTACGAGCCGGGTAACGCCACCGTTGTGCTCTTCGGCGGCTTCGAGAGTGGCTCGTACGACAACGACACCTGGGTCTACACCGACGCCAACTCAAGCGCTACGCCTCCCACCACGCTGCCGACTCCACCAACCACCCTGCCGGCTTCTCCCACGACCACGACGACAATCGCTGGCCTGCCCACGACGACCACGACCACGATGGCTCCCTCGAAGCCACCCAGCACGACGGGCTCGCTGCCATCGTCGTCGTCGGGGGCCATCACCGAGTACACCCTGCCCAAGGGCGGCGGTCCCAACGACATCGTGGCCGGTCCCAACGGCCAGCTGTGGTTCACAGACGCTGGGCTCGCTGAGATCACCACCGCCGGCGTCCTCACCCAGTTCAACCTGCCCTCGGGCCTGGGTGCGATCAACATCACCGTCGGGCCCGACCACGCTTTGTGGTTCACCAATCCCAACGGCAGCAAGTCACAGATCGGACGCATGACCACCGGCGGAAGCCTCAGCGCATACAGCACCAGTTGCGCGCCAGCCGCTGACCAGGCCGGCGGCACCGTCCGGTCCAACGACCCTGCGGGACTGACCAATGGTCAAGGGGCAGTCTGTGGCCCTCCTGGAGACATCGCCACCGGCCCCGACGGCAAGCTGTGGTTCACCCAGTACCCGGGGTCAAACAGCGTGTCAAGCAGCGTGGGGGGCCCCCTTACCCCACCCCCAACCTGGTGCAGATGACCCCCCAGGGCAACATCACTGGCGAGTTCACCACACCTCCCACACCCACGCCGCCCGCGCCGAGCAACCCGAGCTTGAACGTGGTTGGCAACTCGGCCGGCGCCATCACCGCCGGCCCGGGGGCCAGCCTGTGGTTCACCGACGCCGCCGGCAACAGGATCGGGCGCATCACCCCGGGGGCCAACAACGCCCAGACCCAGGCCTCGGTTCAGATGTTCACCATCCCCACCCCCAACGCCCAACCGAACGACCTCACCGCCGGTCCCGACGGCAACTTGTGGTTCACCGAGTCCGGGGCGAACAAGATTGGGCGCATCACCCCCGCCGGGGTGATCAGCCAGTTCCCCATCCCCACCGCCAACGCCGTGCCTGCGGGCATCGCCGCCGGGCCCGACGGCAACTTGTGGTTCACCGAGTACAACGCCAGCGCCATAGGGCGCATCACCCCGGCGGGGGTGATCAGCCAGTACACCCTGCCCACTCCCGTCGCCCAGCCGCTCAACATCGCCGCGGGGCCCGACGGGGCCATGTGGTTCACCGAGCCCGGGGCGAACAAGACCGGCCGCATCTCCCCCGACGCCTCACCGAGTCCTCCCCAAAACTGCATCCCCGAGGCCCCCCTGGCCCCGGGCGGCGGTCCCTGGAAGCCGGTGGCTCCCATGTGCATCCCCCGGTACGCGTTCGGGGCGGCGACCGGGCCTGACGGGCGCATCTACGCGGTGGGCGGTGAGACCAGCATCGCCACCTCGCCCAACGGAGGTACCAGTGGGCCACTTGCCTCGGTGGAGGCCTACACCCCGGCCACCAACACCTGGGCCCCGGTCGCTCCCCTACCCGCCCCCCGCTCGGGCCTGGCGGTGGTCACCGGCCCCGACAGGCGCATCTATGCGATGGGGGGCGACTCTGCCGGGACCGTGGACGCCTACGACACCAAGACCAACACTTGGACCGCGCTGGCCTCACTGCCGGTGCCGGTCACCAACCTGGCCGCGGCCACCTCCGGCGGGCTCATCTACGCCATCGGGGGCGACCCGGCTTCGTCCAACGCCGCCATCGGCTCCTTGACTGGCGTCAACACAGGGCCAAGCGCGATCGTCCAGGCCTACGACCCGGCCACCAATACCTGGAGCCTGCCCTGTGACACCAGCACCTGCCCGCCGGGGACCGTCCCCCCCATGCCCACCGCCAGGGACGCCCTGGCTGCGGCCACCGGCGCCAACGGGGTCATCTACGCCATAGGGGGCGAGAACGGCGCCGGCAGCGCCCTTAGGACCGTGGAGGCCTACGATCCCAAGGCCAACACCTGTGCAACGCTGGCCTCCATGCCGGCAGCCGAAGCGTCCCTCGCCGCAACCTTGGGCCCGCAGGGACAGATCTACGCACTCGGCGGGGGCAGTGGTGGCGGCTCAGTGGCCACGGTGCAGGTCTATGACCCGAGCACCGACCAGTGGGGCTTCGCCCCGCACATGGAACAGGCCCGGGACCAGCTGGCGGCCGCCACCGGGCCGCACGGGCGCGTCTATGCGATCGGCGGGGCCTACTACGGTGGCCCCCTCAACTCGGTGGAGGCCTACACCCCGGTCGCCCCCACCCCCCCCGGCGCCACCTGCCAGCTCTCGGGCACCCAGGCCCAGATCTCCACCTCGGCCAACACCTGGACCTCGGTGGCACCAGCGCTACAGCCCCTGATGGCAGTGACGAGCGGCCCGGGCGGGAACATCTACGCCATACCCGACGGTGCGGTGGTGTTCAAGGAGGGCCAACCCCCCCCTTCCCCTCCTGCGCAGCTGGTCGAGACGTACAACCCGGCGAGCAACACCTGGCGCCAAGGCCGAGTGCCCGCCCCCGAGCCGCAGGCGGGCGGTTGGGCCAGCGGCCCCAACGGGCTTCTCTACATGATCGGCGGCGGCGCCCAGGGATCCGTCAGCGACATCGTCCAAGCCTACGATCCTTGCACCGACACCTGGTCCACAGCGGCGCCCCTGCCGGCCGCCGTTGGCCCAGGGGCCACCGTCACCGGGCCCGACGGGCGCATATATGTCATAGGCGGAAGCACCGGCGGCTTGAAGTCCAGCGTCTTTGCCACCGCCTCGACCAACGCGGTGTACGCCTACGACACCTTGACCAACACCTGGTCCACGGTGGCGCCCTTTCCTGTTCCCATCCAGGGAGGCGATGCGACGGCGGCTGTCGGGCCCGACGGACGCATCTATGTCTTCGTCGGCGGTGATGTCTACGCCTACACGATCTGCACGAACTCCTGGGCGCTGGTGGCGACCGAGCCCAAAAACGCTCCCTACGACGCCGGACCCACTGCCACCACCGGGGCCGACGGGCGCATCTATCTCATGGGCGGCTTCGAAAACGCCTACGGCGACCCTGCGGGCGAGCAGGCCACCGCCTTCGACGTGAACACCGACACGTTCAGCCCGGTGGCATCGATGCCCCACAACCGGGTCGGGCCGTTCCTCGCCGCCGGCGGTGACGGGCGCCTCTACGCGGTGGGGAACGTCTTCAAGTACGTGCCGGGCGCTCAGGGCGCCACCTATACCGGCGACCCCGCTGTCGACGCCTATACTCCCGACCTGGCCCATCCGATCCACGCCTCGGCGGCCTGTGGGACCCTGGGCATCAACGACACCTCGGTGACCGCCCCGGCGACCGGTACCACCACAGCCCACTTCACCGTCACCTTGTCCCCCGCCCAGGCCCAATCCGCCGCCCCAGGCCCGCCCCAGGGCGAGGTGACCACCACTACCACCCCCCCCCTCACCACCCCCACCACCACCACCACCGTCACCCCCCCGACCGCACCTGCCACCGGTGCCCAAGCCCCGGTCACCGTCGACTACGCCACCGCCGATGGCACCGCCAAGGCGGGCACCGACTACGTGGCCACCAACGGCACCTTGGTCTTTGCCCCGGGGGAGAAGACCAAGACCGTCTCGGTGGTGGTCGACGGCCACCCCGGGCCGATCCCGGACAAGGCCTTCTACGTGGATCTGTCCAACGCCACTCTGGCGGTGATCACCAGGCCCCAAGGCACCGCCACCATCTCCTATCCCGGATCGTCTGTCCCCCCGACCACGCATAACCCCCCGCCAAACCCAACAGGCCAGGGTCCGGGCTCCCCGCCCACCGGGGTGGGGACCCAGCCGGTGCTCACCTCCGGCCCCGTGGCCCATCCCACCCCCGCACCGAGCGGGGCTGGGCACCCCTCACCCTCACCGACACCGAGCCCCGCACCCGCACCGGTCGCCCAGGCGGCCCCACAGCCCGGCTCTGTCTCACAGCCAGCACCCCACAACGTGGTGCACCAGCCCGGCATCGGGGGCCCTGCCTCCACACCGGCCCCGGTCCCGACGCCTGTGGCCGCCTTCGTTGGCGCCCCACAGATACAAGCCGCATCCCCGGCCCTGGCCCCTGAGTCCCAAGGTCCCCCACCGCCGTCCTCGGTGTCCCAGGCCCAGCCCCAATCTCAGACTCAGTCACAAACTCAGTCCCAGTCACAGGCCCAGTCACAGGCCCAGGCAGAAGCCCAGGCCGGCTCCATGGCCCAGCGCCAGCGGGAGCGCCAGGTAGAACTCCAACAGGTCTCCGATGCCTCTGCGCCGGCCTCGGCGCTGTCAGATGCCTCGACCAGCCTCGGCGGCGGGCTGTTGGCGACCGCTTTGGCCCTGGGACTCGGACTCGGCTGGAAGAGACGCACCAGCCACTTGCCCGTGCCGTCCAGGGCCATCACCAAGTCCTCCCCGCCCCGGCACGGCCCTCCCCGCCCCGGCCCAGGTGCTCGGCCCAGGCCCCGGGGCCCTCGGCCACGGGGGCCCAGGTGAGGGCTTGTCCTTTGTGTTCGTGAGATCACGCCCATGAAAGCTCAGCCCACCAAAGACCCCCATCATGCGACGAGCAGAAAGAACAGGTAGCCAGATGAGCCCCCAGACCCAACCCAAGGCCAAGGCCGGCCCGGAGACAGAAAAGGCACCCCGCTCGGCGACCGCCCGCACCTTGCGTGCGCTGGTGGGGACCTTGGTGTTGTTGGTGATCGCTTTTGGCTTGCTGGTCTGGGTCACCTTCTCGGTGCCCACCCCTGGCACCTCGTTGGACCTGAGCCGCCTGGTGGCGTTGTCCGATGCCAACCAGGTGTCCTCGGCAACCCTGTTGGACCAAGACTCCGAGGTCGTAGGGCACTACTGCGCGGTCTCTGCTCCAGCAGCGTCGTGCCCGGTGCCCCTCGCCGCCTACCACGCCGCGTATCCCACCGCCGGCGCAGGCACCCAGCTGGTCGTGGTGCTGGGCACCCATACCCCCGTGAGTGTGGATCACCAGGTTGGCACCCAGATCACCAAGCTCATCGTCACCTTCTTGATACCGCTTATCATCCTGGCCAACCTGTTCGGCATCGTGTTCGTGGTGGCCACCGCGGCTGGGGACTCCTCGGTGGCCGACATCGCAGGATTCGGGCGCCTCGGGCGCAAGGCCAAGCGCAAGCGTGCCCCGGGCAGCGAGATCAGCTTCGCGGACGTCGCAGGAGCCGGAGACGCGGTGGCCGAGCTCCAAGAGGTGATCGACTACCTAAAAGACCCAGCTCGGTTCAAGGCTTATGGGGCCGTGGCCCCCAAGGGGGTGTTGTTGTTCGGTCCCCCCGGATGTGGCAAGACCCTCATGGCAAGAGCCGTGGCAGGAGAGTCAGGCGTGCCGTTCCTGTCGGCTTCTGGCACCGAGTTCGTGGAGTCATTGGTAGGGGTGGGAGCCGCCCGGGTGCGAGACCTGTTCGCCCAGGTGAGAGCGCTTGCCCCCGCCATCGTGTTCATCGACGAGATCGACGCGCTCGGCCGGCGCCGGGAGGGCGAGGGGGTCTCTGGTGGGGAAAGAGAACAGACCCTGAACCAGCTGCTGGTCGAGATGGACGGCTTCGAGGTGAGCGCCGGGGTGGTGCTGATCGGTGCCACCAACCGCCCCGACATCTTGGACCCGGCCCTGTTGCGCCCCGGGGCGCTTCGATCGCCACATCACCTTGGATCCCCCAGACGTGGAGGGACGCCGGGCCATCTTGGCCCTGCACGGTGCCCGCTTACCCCTCGGAGACGACGTGGACCTGGCCCTGGTGGCACGGCGCACGCCGGGCTTCACCGGGGCGGATCTGGCCAACGTCATGAACGAGGCTGCGCTGTTGGCGGTGAGGGGCGCAACCCCGGGGGCAAAGATCACCCCCGCCCAGGTCTCTGAGGCCATCAACCGGGTGATACACGGCTCCCACCGGGGAAAGCTCATGTCAGGCCCTGAGCGCCAGCGCGTCGCGGTGCACGAGGCCGGCCACGCGGTGGTGGCCTCAGCGCTCGGCCAGGCCGCCAACTTGCACCGTGTGTCGATCCTGGCCCAGGGGCCGGGCCTCGGACAGACCTCCATCACCGCAGGCTCGGATCGGGTCCTGCTCGCCGGCACCGAGATCGAAGACCTCATGGCGACAGCACTTGGGGGCATAGCGGCCGAGGCGATGGTATTTGGGGGCCACAGCACCACCGGAGAAGACGACATAGCGCGCGCCAGCGAGCTGGCCCGGGCGATGGTGGGCCTGTACGGCATGTCGGCGGGCATCGGCGCGGTGCGCGTGCTCGCGCGCTACGGCTCCTATCTGGGCGGCGATGCCACCTCCATGGAGGCGGTCGCAGAGTCCACCCAGGCCGCCTTCGACGCCGAGGTGCGAGCCTTGGTGGATGCCGCTGCGGCCAGGGCGTCCCAGCTGGTCAGCTATCACCGGGCAGCCCTCGACGCCATGGTGGACGCCTTGTTGGAAGCAGAGACCCTGGAGGGACCCTCACTTGAGGCCCTGATCGAAGCGGTGACCTCAGCAGCACCGCCACCGCCCGCACAGACCACCTTGGTGGGCACGGATGGCTCGGGGGCACGGATGGCTCGGGCGGGTCGGGGCTCGGCGATGCGAGGACGCCACGCAGGTGGTCGTCGAAGGCGTAGGCCAAGGCGGCGTCACCCAGCTCGCAGGCACAGGCTCCTTGACCCAGGATCTGCCACGGATCAAAAAGCGGAGCTAGCACCGGGCACCGTAGCCGTCGTGGTCGCAAGCGTGGTGGCCGTGGTCGCAAGCGTGGTGGCCGTGGTCGCAAGCGTGGTGGCCGTGGCGGCCGGCACCGTGGTCGCCGTGGTCGGCGCACGGGAGACCAGGGCGCTCCCGCTCGCTGGCGAAACTGGGAAGCCGTGCGAGGGCGGGGTGCCGGTTGCGACGGGTAGCACGGGCGGGGGAAAGACCGTGCTCAACAGCCCAGCGCCAGCGATCTCCCCCGTTGCCGGTGCAGGAGGAGAGGAGGGCGGGGCCAGGCCCCCCGGCCCGTACGACCAGTTCTGGGCTGCCGCCAGAGGTGCAGTGTCGGGCCAGCGGGCGCTGAGAACGGTCAGGGGCGCGGCCGCGCTGGTTGAGCTGGCGGAAGGCTGCCCTCTGGCGGGCGCCCGGACAGCGCTCAGCCGAGCCAGGGCAGCGTTGGGCGTGGTGGCCGCGACGCCCGCCGATGACGACCCGGCCCCGGATGCCTCTAGCCGAGCAATGCCAGAAGACCTGGCACTGGGAGCCCCACCCGCACCGGGACCAAGGCCCCCGCCCAGACCCCGGGTGTGAGCCGACCATAATGCAGCGCCCGGGGCAGGGGCCAGCAGCCCCGTGGCCCCGGCCACCCCGAGCGCAGCAGCAGAGGCGACGGCGAGACCCGAGGCCACCACCCGCAGCAGGCCAGGGGATGCTGACAGGGCTCCGGCCGCCAAGCCCCCCAGGCGGGCGCAGAGACCGGGGGCGGTCCACGTGAGGCGGGCGGCCAGGCCGCCCACCGCGTGCGCAGGCGCACCCAGACCCTCCCCGGCGGGATCCAGGACCCTGGCCGGGCCTGCGGCGCTCGACGGGGCTGACGCTGCTTGGTTATGAGCGAGCGAGGGAGGTCCTGAGGTCATGGAGTGCTGCCTTGCGCTCCCTACAGCCCGCGCACTGGCTCAGGTGGCCGGCGAGCCTGGTCTGGGCGCCCGGGGGCATGCTCGCGGACACGTAGGCGCCCAGGTGATCGATGGAGAAGCTGCACTCAGGGGTGGTCGCCGGGGGGACGTGGGCCTGGAGGTAGCCCGCCAGCAGGGCTGCCCGCGCACGGCACGCCAGCTGGTGGACGTGATTGGGCATGATGCCGAGCATTCCGGCGACCTCCCGGGCAGAGTACTCCTCGACCTCGGTGAGCCAGAGCACCGAGCGCCACCGCTCGGGCAAGCCCGCCAGGGCCGCTGCCATGACGGCCCAGCCATCCGTGTCAACCGGCGGAACGTAGCCAGAGCTGCCGGGCAGCTCGGCCCACTCGCGTGGATCTCCACTCGGGAGGACCCTCTGCCTGGCACGAATCACATCGACAGCGGCATTCCGGGTGGCGGCCAGCAGGTAGGCCCGAAACGAGGCGACCGCGAGGCTGGCGTCTCCAGTTTCGGGCGAGCCTGCCGCCCGACGCGCCAGGGCCAAAAGTACGTTTGAGAAGGCATCGGCCACGGCGTCTGCCGCGTCGTGGGGGTCGCCGACCACGGCGCAGGCAAGGCGCCAGGCGGCGCCCACGTGGCGGCGGTCCAGCTGGGCGAAGGCATCCCTGTCCCCATCTGCTGCCGAGCGGGCGAGCACGGCGTCGTCAAGGCAGCCGAGCTGGGGGAGGCCCTGGGGGCTGGCCACCGATGACTCAAGGTGCATATAGGCAGGATACCAATAGATACTTGGAGCAGCAAGCTGTCGGGCGATGCCAAGCCGCATTCTTTGGTGGGCGGGTGAGCTGGCGCACGTAGCGGCCGTCAGCTTTGCCTCGGGCCAGCTCCTCGGTCAGGCGCGGGGTGCGCACGTAGAGGGCGGTGTGGCCCTGGCGCAGGGCGGCATTCGCCAGGTCGCAGGCCACGAAGGTCTTGCCACAACCGGTGGCTCCGGTGATCAACACGTTGTGCCCCCGGCTGACCCAGCCCGCACCGGCTAACGAGGCCATGACCGATCGGTCGAGCCCCCTTGGCGTGCGGAAGTCGATGTCTCAGATCGCCGCGGGATAGCGCAGCTTGGCCGCCTTCAACCGGGAAGCCAGGCGGCGGGTGTCGCGGGCGTCGGCCTCTTTGTCGGCCAAGAGCCCGAGGCGTTCCTCGAAGCTGAGCTCGCTGAAGGGCCCCGGGCTGGCCTGCTGGTCGATCAGGCCGGCGGCCATGGCCGTGAGGCCGAGGCCTTCCAGCTTGGCCACGGTGGCGTTCACGAGCATTCCCCGTCCACCTCCCCGGCGTAATAGGCGCCGCCGCGCAGGTTGTCGTGCTCGGGCGGGGGCGGAGCGGGTTCCGCACCGGGCAGGGGCAGGCGGTCCAGGTTCTCGGCCAGGATCGACTTGACCGAGGTGTAGGAGATCGCCCCGGCCATGAGCGCCCGGGCACAGGCGGCGTCGATCCCGGTCGTTGCCGTAGCGGCGGGCCAGGCTCATGATGGCCAGACAGGCCGGGCTATACACCTACATCTCGATGATCCGGGCACGGGGTAAGGCGAAGGGCTCTGCCGGGCTGGTGGCCACCAGGGGTGCTCCCGCCAAGCTAGGCCCCGCCAAGCTGGCCACCGCTGCTTTGTGGTCGGCCAAAGGCATGACCTACACGGCAATCGCTGCGCGCATGGGCGTGCATGCGACCACTATCGCACGAGCTCTCGATCGCCTCCCGGCCCGTCCACACCAGGTCGAACTCGCCTTCGACGCACCCACCGACACCGTCGCACCCACCGACACCGTCGCACCCACCGACACCGTCGCAGCCACCAACACCGACGCACCCACCGACACCGTCGCACCGGTTGGCGACGCACCGGTTGGTGACGCAGCGGTTGGCGACGACGCAGACCCTTGCGGACAGGACCTACCCCGGCCCAAGAACCACGATGGGCGGGTGACCAGCGGGCTCGGCCGGCTGGGCGAGGTAGAGGTGCCGAGCGCATATGCAGGGGCGATGTTGTTGCACGACTTTCTTGACCGGGTGCATGCGAGCGAGATCTTGTCGGTGCTGGCCTCAGGAGGCCCCCGGCGCTATGACGCCAGCGCGCTG
>JAVKSL010000082.1:0-11300 GCA_039583695.1 Acidimicrobiales bacterium
TGGACCCATTAGCCGCGGTGACGCTATCCGTGTTCCCCTTGGGCGGATGTGTGAGTCCCACAATGGCGCAGCCCGTGCGCTCCGCCACCGCGGCAAGCGCTGCCAGCGCCGATCCAACATTGGCGTAGTTATGGGAATCCCCGGCGACGGCGTAGCCCAATCCGTCAACAGTGACGAGCCCGAGCCCCTCGGCCGTTATCCGCTCCTCGAGAAGCGCGCAATCCCCCGGCAGTCGCCACAGGCGCCCGTAGGGCAGCCCGTCGTCGCCGTGGTCCTCGACATCTCCCAGGATCGCCACTCGGCTCAGGTCGGCGCCAGCGGCGCTCAGCCGGGCAACCAGGCGCTCGTCCGGCTCCTCCAGGGAGAGCATCCCGGCTCGGATCGGCTCCCGGTGCGCGCTCTCGCCGGGCCAGGGGCGTCCGCTCGTCACCAGGGCCACTACCCAGGCAATGAACGTGCTCTTCCCTGCGCCTTGGCGCCCGATCAGCAGATGGAGCACAGCCCCAGCAAGCCAACCTCGCCAGTGCCAATCCGGGCGGGACGGCGTGATCTCGGCAGCCGGCCGGGCCGTCAAAACGGCGCGCTCGGCAGCGGGGATACCGGGCGCCCGTGCTGCGGCGGCGGGCGGGCTCACATTGGTGCTCGCCGCCGGGAGGTGACCGTCAGCGTCGAGCCCGCCAAGACGGAACACCTCAGCCACATCGGGCCGCGGTGCCATTAGGCACCTCCAAGTCCGGCGGCGAGCGCTGCAGCGGCCGCTCCAGCGTCTAGTCCGGCTTCGTCCGCGAGGTCGAGCAGGCCGGCAACGGCGGCTGCCGGAGACCTGCCCGCCTCCACGACGTGCGAGCGCAGCCACCCCGCCACGCGGCGCAGCTCGGTGAGGTCAATATCGCCCAGCGTCGGCGCGGCCGCGTTGGGCTCTAGCGCTCGGGCCACAACCGCTTGCACCTCCGGCGTGACCGGCGGTGGCGGCCCCAGCGCGGTCCAGCGGTCTATAACCGAAGCCATCGCCTCGGCCATCTCGGGGCGGTCGAGCGCTGCCAGCTGGGGCCATTCGGGCTCCGGCAGCTCCTGCTCGGCGAGGGCCTCGGCCAGCTTCTTGACGCTGTAAAGCTCGAACAGCTCGGCGGTCGTGAGCTGGTCCACCTCGACGGCGCTCATGCCGCCCGCTCCTCCGGGTGGAGGTCATACCGGGTGATCGTGAGTACCATGGCGCTGGCGAGGTGGTGGAGCTCGTAGGCGACGATCACCGGGTCGTCGACGTCGAGGAGGACCCGGTGGGCCTCGTCGAGGAGGCGTGCCAGGTTTAGCTCAGCGCGCCGGCGAGCGATGTCGCTAAGCTGGGATCGGCTGGTGAGGCCAAGATGATGTGCGCCCGCCCCGGCTCCGGTCGGGGCGGTGCCGCGTCCGTCAAGCAACGCGACCACCACCCACGCGGCCGGCCTCAAGCACGGCGGCGAGCGCCGATTCTGGGATCAAGATGCGGCGACTATTGGGCAGGACAATGTGCAAAATGTCGCCGCGTGCCAGGCGCCGGTACAGCTCCCGACGCGACAAACGGAGCACGTCGGCGCATTCTTCTGGCGTTAGGTACTGCTCTTGGAGGATCGCAGGCTTTGGATTGCGCTCTTCAGCCCGGTTGCGGGCCGTAATGGACTTTGACACGGTGATTTCCTTTGGTCGATTCCGAATGGGGAATCCCGAAGGTGACGTGCCGTGTGTGCTGGTGGAGCGGAGCTCTCGGCTTGCTTAGCGGAGGCTCTGGGGTGGGATTAGACCCCACTACTCACCAGCCGCCCCCGGAGGGGCAGGCACAGATGAGTAGTGGGGGGAGCGTTCGGCGCAGCAGGGGCGATGCTCGCCAAGTGCCCCGGTGGCGCTCGGTCCTCATTGTCGCGGGTGGTCGATGGGAGCGGCTGGCCGAGCGGTATCCGCTCGGCCAGCGCCGCCAGGACGGACAGCGATAGCGCCGCCGACGTCCACCACTCGGTCGGTCCGTAGAGCAGGTTCAAGGCGGTATCCATCCATGCCCGATAACCCTCAAGCTCGTCTCGGCGCGCCGAGCCCGGTGCTGCTGCCTGCGCCAGCTCGGCGTAGTGATCGCTCATCAGGCGAAGGTCTCGGCCGCCGTCATCTGCGGCTACGGTCGGCAGTAGCCCAGAGCCTCGGGGAACCGTGGCCCGTAGGCGCACGAGGGCGCGCCAGCGCTGCGAGCCCTTGACGGCGTAGGCGGCGCGCAGTGCTCGCAGCTTGCGCGGGGGCACGACCGGCATCGGTGGGGCCACCAGTGCGTTCTCGGCAGCAGGCTCCCCGGCAGCGTCCTCGGCAGCAAGCTCCGCGATCTTGGCCAAGGCGGCTTGGAACAGCTCTTCCGGAAGGTCGGCATCACGAATCGGCGCGCCCTGCGCGGCCAGTGCGACAATCTTCGACGCGGCCGCCAGGACGGCCTCGCTGGCCTCGTTCTCTATGTAAAGCTCGCCAAGCTTCAACATCGTGTCTCGGACAGTTTCGTCCGAGAGCTTGGCAGTACGGTCCGCGTGCTGTGAGCTTATGGTTCGAACCTCGGCGTTAGCTAGCCGGGTGGCGACCCTGGCCGCCTTGCGCCGTCGCCGCCGGATCACCTGACGACGACCGGGGCCACATCCCACGCTTGAAAGGATAACACATAATGGTCCAGCGGCGCAAGTAGGCGAAATGGCGCCGCGCCGGCGGCCCTACCTAGCCTTTGTCCGGGAAATGTCCGGGAGATGTCCGGGAACGGTGGCGTTTGCCGGACATTCGTGGCCTACGGTGGCGCCCCCGATATGGCCTGTGACCTGCTCTTATGGAGTGTTGGCGCAGGTAGGCGAAGTGGCCGAATAAGCCTTCACACGGCTGAGGTCGGGAGTTCAAGTCTCCCAGCGCCCACCGCTATAAGTGCAGGTCAGCGGCTCTGTTGGGCGGTCCACGGGTTTGTTTGAGGGCTGGGATGGTCCTGGCGGGACCCAAACGGGACCCAGGGATGCCGAGCGTCACACGGGGCTGTCATAATGGTTGGCACCCACGGATGGATGGGACCCAGCGGCTGGCGGCTCGGGTCCCTGGCCTCCCCTACCAGGCGCCCTACAGGGAGAAGTCCCCGTGCCCTCATCTCCAAGCCGTGTCTTGTGCTCTGACCCGGTTCACGTTCCGACTGTCAGCATCGCGGCTGCCCGTGGCGGCGAAGGGGCAACAGTGTGCTCCGCGATGCTCGCCTTGCTGGTATCGGAGCACCTGACAGCCCAGCTCGCCGCAGCGTCACCGGCGGGCCTCGATGATCTGGCCGCCGTCCTCGGGTACCACCGAGCCAACGTCGTTGACGTCCCGCTCAGGGTGACACCCACACTTCAACTCGGCTCTGAGCTGGCCAGCCCCGCCGACGTGGTTGTAGTTGACGAGGGGCCGCTCCAGGTGCCGGCGACGCAGCCGGAGACAGGGCTGGCGTCGGATCTGCCCGGGACTCGGCGAGACCGCTGTTACGTCGTGCTCCGGGGACCTTCGTACCTCGGCCTGCGAACGTTGGCTCGCTTCTGCGGGGCGGGTCTTGACGGGATTATCCTGTTGGAGGAAGCCGGCCGGGCCATCGGGGCTGGAGAGGTCGAGGCGGTCACCAGACTGGCGGTGGTGGGCACCGTGGCTTGGGACTCCCGGCTGGCCACGGTGATCGATGCCGGGCTCCTGCCCAGCTGCCTTTCCCGTCTACACCAAGTTGCGGGCCTTCACGGGCTGGCCAAGCGCCTATGTCAGGAGTCGTTGCCGGGCTCGAACAGCAGTTGCTGGTCAGATTCAGCGTTATGTCCTGCGACCACGGCTACCAGGTCTCCGAAGGATGCAATCCGCTCGGGCTTGAACACCGACTGATCCACGCGCATGTACGACCAGGGATCCCCCGACAGGTCGGTGACCTGCTCACACCAGTAGCGGATGGCCGCATCCTTCTGGTCGGTGCCGTCCCATACCCGGCCCTTGGTCTCGATGATCCAGTTGACCTCGCCACCCTCGCTCCCCTGCACGACCACCCAGTCGGGGAAGTACCGCCCGAGCGCCCCGCTCGGCTTCAGATACTCCACCCAGAACCGGGTGAAGTGCTCGGCCAGTGCGGCAAAGCGGAGAACGTCTGGTTGTTCCGCCAGGAACTCGCCGAATTGGGTCTCGAAGGGGTTGAAGGTGGCCACGTAGTTGAAGATGGTCTTGTCGCACACCGTGTGCTGGCGGCGCCATAGATACGGCACCGTGGCCGACAGCAGGATGGACGAGCCGGTCAGCTCCAGTGGCTGGGACTCAGCGGTCAGGGCGCCCAAGCATCGGGCGAGCAAGCCCGCCACTCGGTCCTGGTTGAGCGGATCGGCCAGAAACATACGCACCGTCTCGGCGTCCAAGTCGACGGGCTCGCCAAAGCACCGTCGGGCAAGGTAGGTGCGAATCAGGGGGTAGAGCTGCGCGAAGGCCCCTGTCAGTCCGGCCGCGGTCTCGGTTTTGCTCACGATCCGGGTCACCAGCGCCGCCGCCAACATTGGCCGCTGGCGTTGGACCACCAAGTCGTCGTGGGTGGTGCCCACTGTCCCGTGTTCGACGCTCAGATGCTGCGCCCGAGAGCGGGCGATGTCACCGATGTTGAACGCCGGCTCAGTCTCGGCCGGCTGGAAGTCACCCAGACGAAAGTAGGAACGCCGTATGGTGGCCCCTGTGTGGGGGATGGCGATGTCGAACGCGATCCGCTCGGCGACCGCCTGAATGGTGATCGGCGGGAGGGGCGGCTTGTTCTTGGTCGGGATGCACACTCCCTCGCCTTCGAGCTCCCGCACAAAGCTCTCAAAGCCTGGGGTGCCGAGCACCTCCAGGACCTGCCGGTCCTCTGGACCCAGCTCACGCATGAGTCGCAGCCCCCGTCCCACCGCCTGCTCGGGCAGGATCTTGGCCTCAGCGGTTCCTGGGCGCAGCCCCAGCACCACGGTCACGTTGCGAACATCCCAACCCTCCCGCAGCACCATGACGCTCACCACCACCCGCACAGGACTGGTGGCCAGGTCGATGTCCCGGGCACTCTCCCGCAAGTCTTCCAGATCGGCCTTCCTGACCTCGCCGTGGGTGTCGGTGTGGATTACCAGTACCTCCTCGGGCTTCAACCCGAAACCAGAGGACTGACCGGTAAGCCAGGCGCCGATCCGATCCGCGTGAGGGATGTTCTCGCACATGACGAACATCACCGGCTTGGTGCCGGGGATCGCCTTGAAGGCTGCAGCGTGGGCATCCAATCGCTGTACCCCAGCCACCACCCACTCCCCGTACTTGTCGATGACCTCCGCACCGGTGACGTGCTCGGGACCGGGTTTATCCACCATATGCAAGATCATCGGGGCTTTGACGATGCGGTCCTCGACCGCTTGCGCCAGCGGGTAGTCACAAATGATCCAGGGGAAGTGTCCGCCGTTCTGAAACCTCGGCGTGGCGGAGAAGTCGATCCACGCGGCCAGACCATGCGGCAGCTTCCGGTGCAGTGCGAGAAGGACTTGGTTCCATTGCAGGGCGTTGTCATGGACGTGGTGGGCCTCGTCGTTGAGCACCACCAGACGGTCGAGGTTTCGTAGCCGGTCCAGCACCGACCGCCCCTGCGTAGCGGCGTTGCCAGCCGGCTTGCGGCCGAGTAGCGCCTCGACGGCGTTGGCGGGCGTCCAATCGGAGTCGTTGGCGTGGAGCTGGTCGATGTTGGTGACGAACAGATTGCCGCCGCCTCCGGGTTCGGTCGACTCGCCGCGCAGGATGACCTTCATGTCGAAGCTCCACCCGGGTGGTATTAGGGGCTTATCACGAAAGACGTGCCCGTTGGCGAAGTCCACCTTGAGCCGCTCGAAGACGATGACGTTGGGGGCCAGCACCAAGAAGTTGGTCGACAGGGGGGAGCCGAGCTCACGGCGAGCGTGGAAGTAAGACCATACGATCACCAGCGCCATCACCAGGGTCTTGCCCGAGCCGGTGGCCATCTTCGCCGCAAAACGGGCCAGGCCCTCAGGCGGCAGGCCGATCCGGGCTGGTGACAGATTCTCCCTGGGGATCTGGGCGAACCGGTTGCCCTCCATGTCGGTCTCGAAGGTCACTGCATCGTCCAGGACGCTGGTTGTACGAATCTCGGCGAATCTCTCGATCAGGGTTCGGACATCGGACGCCCGCTCGACCTCGACCAGATAGGCCAAGGTCTCGATGGCCTCGCGCTGGCCCCAGTAGAGGGCGAAGGGAGGCTCGATGGTGCCCTCTGCCTCGAAGAACCACCAGCGGAAGAGTTCGCGCGTCGTGTTGGATGCTCCCTCGTATCCGGCCTTGCGCCAGGCTCCAACCGCGTCCCGAAGTCTGTTCACGAGGAGCATCTGGGAGGGCCTCCGGCCTGCGATCACCTCGAACTCGTCGGCTCCTTCAACCTTGCTCAGGTAGCAGTCCGGTTCGGCGCTCGGGTCGCGGCCCTCGATCTCAGGCAGGTCGCGGTCATAGCTGATGATCGACTTGGGGGTCCCGGCCATCAGGGGACTTCCACGGTGATGATCCTGGAGGTGTCGTTACCGAAGATGTCGATGACCTTCACCATCACCGCGTGATCACCGGGACCGTCATAGGTGTGGGGATCCGAACAAAGGGCCAGCGTGCGGTCCTTGCGGGTGCGGTATGTGACCCAGCCCTGCATGAAGGTGTCGTCGGCGAAGTCCCAGTCCACCGCCCAGTAGTCCACGTAATCCGACCACTTGGTGATCTTGTCCCGCACCTCGTCGGGCACCAGCTCGGGGTTGGGGATCACGAAGTCCCGCAACGTCGCCACGGTCTGGTGCTTGGCCTTGTCAGTCGTCACCGCCACCTCCAGGTAGGCCAGCTCGAAGAAGGTGACGTCGCCCTTGTCGGCAGCCTGGCGCTCCATCACCTCCCGAGGGATCTGGCGCAGCACCAGCTTGACGCCGCGCGCCTTGGCCTGGTCGGTCATCAGGTCGTGCAGGCCCATCTCCCACTCCCACCCGAGGATGTGCAGCTCAGACGCCTTGAGTGCCGCGCACTCGGTGATGCACGCCTTGATCTCGTCGATCGTCACGGGCGAATCCACGGCGCCGACGTGCACGAAGGCGCTACCGACCCGCCCGTGCAGGTGCTGAAGCCCCACCGCCGGAGTGGCCCGGTACAGCTTGAGGACGAACGCCACGTACTCGAAGATGCTGGTAACTCCCCCGCCCTTGCGTTTAGCGCCGAAGGTAGTGCTCGACCAGTACTGGCGCTCGTACTTGCCCAAGTTGAGCACCTCAAACGGCTTACACCCTTCGATCCCGAGTAGTCTCTTGCGTGTGGTGTGAATGGCAAAGCGCCCAAGATCGCACCCGATCCAGCGCCGCCCGAGCTTCTCAGCTACGACAGCCGTTGTGCCAGAGCCCACAAACAGGTCCGCCACAAGGTCTCCCGCATTTGAGAAGGCCGATGTAACCCGTTCGACCAACAACTCCGGCTTCTGCGTCGGAAACGACGTGCGCTCCGCACTGTTACCTTTGATAATGCTTATGTCCGTAAACACGTCATCGGAGAACTTGAACTCTTGGTTGAAGTCGAACAGAACATCTTTACTGACTAAGGCTCGTCCCAACTGATTCTGCACCTTCTTGACTCGCAACGCGATCAGCTTGTCGGTTGATCCAGCGACCGGTCCGTAACGCAGCATGTTGTCAGGACCTACCCATCGTTCATACCGGTTCCGATACTCGCTAATCCCGCCAGATTGAGGGTTGAAGCTATAATCGCTCCCTCTCGCATAGACCATAATTTGGTCATGACTGTGAGCGAAACGTCGAGTTGGATTGCTCATCTTTCCGTATCGCCATATTAGTTCATTTATGAAGCTGCTCGGCCCAAATATCTCATCAAGAACAAGACGAATGGCCGGAGCCACGCGCCAATCGACGTGGACGCTAATCACCCCATTCGTCGCAAGTAACTCGCGCATGAGCTTAAAACGTTCACACAAGTAGGCTACGTAATCATTTCCATCATGGCCCCAAATGTCACGATAGGCCTTCTCCTCAATCACCGACTGGTCCTTGCGGAGTTCTAGACTCTCGTCGCCCACGGCAACCGACATCGAGAAGTCTGCCCCTGTGGCAAAAGGTGGGTCGATGTAGATCAGGTCGACCTTGCCGGCGAACTGGTCCAGGAGGCTGGACATCACCAGCAGGTTGTCGCCCCAGATCAGCTTGTTGCGCCAGCCTTCCTCGAAGGTCTCGGCGGGGTCAGGGGTCATGTAGTCGAACAGGGTCATGTTCTTGGTCTCCTTCGCCACCCTGGTCGCCCGGCTCTCCTTGACCCGCTCGATCACCTGAAAGGGCAAGCTGACTCGCTCAGGCTCCTTGCGCTTGCCGTTCTCGTCGTACTTGCCGGGCCAGACCAGCTCGGTGCGGGTGATCTCGAAGCCCATCAGGCGACCACCTTGGCGTCAATGGTGCCCTGGGAGATGCAATACGAGCGGAAGTCGCACTCCTTGCAGATGCGCCGATCCGGGGGAACCTCCACCTCGAAGCGCTGCGCCTGGACCGCAGCCACCACCTTGTCGAAGTGCGCCACAGCCCCAGCCACGTCCTCCGGCAGGTAGTCGAAGCTCATCAGAGCATCCCGTCGGGTACGCTCACCGGTCCAGTACAGCAACAAGCGGTCAGGCCGCCGGCCGCGGCGGGCCTCCAGGATGTGGGCGTAGATGCACAGCTGCTGATAGTAGGTCTGAAGCGCCGGGTCGCCATCCCTGGGGCGCTGGGTGGCCTTGAAGTCCAGCACCTCCATGGCTCCGTCGTCAGCCAGGAGCAGGTCGACCGCGCCGGTGAGGATGTAGCCCTGCTTCTCCAGGGAAACATCCACCTCGGTCTCCAAGACCCGGTGCATCTGGTCCCGGTTCTCGCGAAAGTAGTCCCTCACTTGTCTCAACGCCGATGCTTTGGCGTTCTCACCGATGGGCCGAACGTCCTTCTTGGCCAGGTGGCGGAAGTTGAACTCGAAGAGCGCCTCGATCCGGGCGTTGTCGATCTCGTCCACCTTGCCGGCCAACACCAGCCGGTGGATGTCCTCGATGCTCTGGTGCACCAGCAGTCCGAAGAAGATCACCGCTGAGCGCGACGGCGTGAAGTCGAAGTGGCGGAACATCTGGTACTGGCGGGGGCAGGTCTCGTAGACCTTGAGGTCGCCGGTGAAGGAGAACGAGCGCTTGGGCGCCAGTCGCTCGCGCATCTCGAAGCCCTGCGCCGCCAGCAGCTCGGTCTTGACGTACGGCCACTGGGGCTGTCCCTGCCATATCGGGTCAAAGTGACTCTTGGGCAGCTGGGTCGAGCTGAGGACCAGGACCTTCTCAGGCCGAGAGAAGGCCACGTAGTGCAGGCGCATCCGGTCGAAGGCGGTGACCCGAGCCTCGGGCTCGAACGCTGGCCGGTGGTAGAAGGCACCGAGCCGGCGGTCTACGTCCTTGGCCGATGCCACCCCGGTGGCCAGCGAGCCCACCACCACTACAGGGAACTCCAGGCCCTTGGCCTGGTGGATGGTCATCACCTGGACGTGGCCCCTGGGGAACGGCTGGTCGGGGTCCTCGTACTCGTTGATCCCTCCGGAGTGCAGCAGACGGAAGAAGCTGTTGAACAAGTTCAACCGCAGCGAGCCCAGGTTGCGGTGACTGACCACGCTGTAGTGGTAATAGCGCTGGAAGGTGTTCAACAGCTCGGACAGCGTGGCCAGGTTCCGGGCCCGGTTCTCATTGCCCAGCCATGAGGCGAAGGGCTCCACCCCCAACAGCTCGTACAGGTAGTCCGCCGGCCGGCGGTCGAGGGCACCGTCAGGTTCGAGGGCATCGACCTCAGCCACGAGCTGTTGCAACTTCTTAGCCAGGGGGTGCGGATCGCCGTATCGGCGGCCGACCTCGGAGAGTCCCGCATCTACGTAGGCGGCCAGCTCGGATAGCCCCCGGCCCGAGATACTTCCCCGGTCGTCGCCGTGCCAGCCCAGGACAACCGCAAGGCAGGCGAGCAGAGCCTGCACCTCCTCGTTGTCGAAGTACGCCCGAGCCCGCGGGCAGAAGTACGGGATGCCGCGCCGGTCGAGCGCTTCGAGGTAGGCGCCGCTGTGCTCAGCCCGAACGCTGTGTAGGAGCAGGGCCACCTGGCTGTAGTCAGTGATGACCTCGTGCTCGCTCAAGAAGGCCACCAGGTCGGCGAAGCGGTCCGCCTCGTCGCGGCGAGTAGCCCCCCAGATCGAGAACACCGCGGGGTAGTCCGGGTAGACGACCCCGGGGTCGGACTCGATGGACTTGTCGAAGCGAAAGGCCGGCCCGGCGCTCGGATTGGACCAATCGGCTGCGGCCATGAACTTGTCGTACGCGGCCACGATGCGGCTGTGCGAGCGGTAGTTGGTGGTCAGCTTGATGACCCGGGCGTCGGGGTAGCGGGCCGGGAACTCCAAGATGTTGCGGACCGTGGCTCCCCGGAAGCGGTACACTGACTGGTCCTCGTCTCCGACCACACACAGGTTCCCGCTGTCGCCGCTCAGGCGGGCCAGGAGGCGCTCTTGAATGTAGTTGGTGTCCTGGTACTCGTCCACCATCACATACCGTGTCGAGGCTCGCACCGCCGGACCCGCGGCCGGATCGTCCAAAAGGTCCAAGAAGAGCTTCTGCAGGTGGGCGAAGTCCACTCGGTTCTCCTCAACCAGGGCTGACTCGTAGGTCCGGTATGCCCGAGCCAGGTCACCGAGGAACGGGTCGCCAGATGCCACCAGCGCCTCGACTTCCACCAACTCCTCGGTGACCTTGTCCAGGTACTTACGCAGACCCTCGATGGCCGTCCACTTGGTGGCCCAGCGCCCGAGGTATCGACCCGCCAGGTCCGGCGCACCCACGATGTCGGCAAAGTGCTCGAAGATGAACAGCACCTGGGTCAGCTCGTCCAGGACCTCGTAGCCGTTGCCGAGCGGGGTGAGGTGGCGGTAGCGGTCCACGAACTCGTTGCACACTCCGTGGATGGTCCTGGCGCGCAGCGCGCTCAGGTCGACGTCGTAGCCCGCGGCGCCAGCCGTGGTGCGGAGGCGGTCCCGCAGCTCGAAGGCCGCCTTTTCGGTAAAGGTGCACAGCACCACCTCGTGTGGCTGCGCCAGCCCTGACTTGAGGATGTGCAGGGTCCGGTGCACCAGTGTCAGGGTCTTGCCCGCTCCCGGCCCCGCTATAAGCAAGACGGGACCCTCGGTTGCTCGGACAGCCTCGCGCTGCGCGGCGCTGAGGCCCCCGAACAGCTCTT
>JAVKSL010000083.1:0-11121 GCA_039583695.1 Acidimicrobiales bacterium
GGTCCGGGCCGGCGGCCGAGGCTGGGTCCGGGCCGGCGGCTGGATCCGGGCCGGCGGCCGAGGCTGGGTCCGGGCCGGCGGCTGGGCCAGCGCTGGCCAGGGCCAGCAGGCCGTAGGCCACCGAGTCCTCGAGCGCCTGCCACGAAGCCTGGATGACGTTGTCGGACACGCCGATCGTCGACCACGAACGTTCCCCATCGGTGGTATCCAGCAGGACCCTGGTCACCGCGCCGGTACCCGCCGAGGTGTCCAGCACCCGGACCCGATAATCGGTGAGGTGCAAGCGACTCAGCTCGGCAAAGTACGGGCCGATGGCGGCACGCAGCGCTGCATCCAAGGCGTTCACCGGGCCGTTTCCCTCCGCGGTCGCGACCACCCGCTTGCCCCCGACATGAATCTTCACCGTGGCCTCGGTGGTCACCGTCACACCAGGTCCCGAACCGGATGCGAAGCCGGCGTCCCCCCGCGCACTGCCGACCTCCCCCCCGGCGCCCGAAGGCCGATGCTCAACGATCACCCGCCACGACTCCAGGCGCCACAGCTCCTGGCGCCAGCCAGTCGCCGAGCGCATGAGCAACTCGAGCGACCCGTCAGCCACCTCGAAGTGATACCCGCGATGCTCGAGCGCCTTGAGATGCTCCAGCACCTCCGCCAACGCCAGGCCGTCCAGCTCCAGGCCCAGCTCAGCGGCCTTGAGGGCCAGTGTCGAGCGCCCGGAGAGCTCGCTCACCACAAAGCGTGCCCCATTGCCCACCAGGTCCGGCGGTACGTGCTCGTACGCGGATGGAGAGCGGGCTATCGCGCTGGTGTGCAATCCGGCCTTGTGGGCAAATGCCGAGGCGCCCACATACGGCTGGGCGGCATTGGGGGCGATGTTCACCAGCTCGGCCAAGTGGTGGGCCACCGGGGTGAGGCGCTCCAGCCGCTCGGGTGGGATAGTGCGCACCCCCATCTTGAGGGCCAGGTTGGGGATGGCCGCGGCCAGGTCCGCGTTGCCGGCCCGCTCGCCGTAGCCGTTCACGCATCCTTGCACCTGGGTGGCGCCAGCCCGCACCCCGGCCAGGGTGTTCGCCACCGCGCACCCACTGTCGTTGTGGAAGTGAACCCCGAGCCCGACCCCCCCGAAGCGAGCCCAAACCGCGCCCACCACCTCCTCCACGTAGTCGGGCAGGCTCCCCCCGTTGGTATCGCACAGCACAAGCGCCGAAGCCCCTGCTGCCGCCGCCGCGTCGAGCACCCTCAGCGCAAACTCCGGGTCCGATCGGTAACCGTCGAAAAAGTGCTCGGCGTCGAAGAACACCCGCAGCCCGTTCGCCCGCAGCCACGCCACCGACTCCCCCGACATGGCCACCGCCTCGTCGAGGGTGGTGCGCAGCGCCTCCCGAACATGAAAATCCCAGGCCTTGGCGACGATGCAGACCGCCTCGGTCCCAGCGCAAACCAGGTGTCGCAGCGTCGGGTCCGTCCCCACCGCACCCCCGGGCCGGCGAGTGGAGCCGAACGCGACCAAGGTCGCGCTCGACAGCGACAGCTCCCCGGCTGCCCGGCGGAAGAACTCGTCGTCCTTGGGGTTCGCTCCTGGCCAGCCCCCCTCGATGTAGGCCACCCCCAAGTGGTCGAGCTGGCGGGCCACCGCCAGCTTGTCGTCTACGGTGAGCGATAGACCCTCCTGCTGGGAGCCGTCGCGCAAGGTGGTGTCGTAGATGTCCACCGACTCCGGCAGGGCGGGCACGGCGTGGGAGTGGGCGCGGGGGCGCGGATCACTGGGCATATTCCACCCAATCCTTGTAGCGATCCACCTTCCCCCGGACCGCGGCAAAATAGACCTCCTGGATGCGTCTGGTCGTCGGTCCCGGCCGGCCGTCACCGACGTTGCGGTCGTCGACTGAGCGGATGGGCACGATCTCCGCCGCCGTTCCCGACAGGAACGCCTCGTCCGCGGTGTACAGGTCGGTGCGCAGGATGTTGCCCACCCCGACCTCGTAGCCCAGGTCATTGGCGATGGCCATTATCGAGGACTGGGTGATGCCCTCCAGAGCGCCGGCCGATACTGGCGGGGTGACGATGCGCCCGCCCTTGACGATGAACACGTTCTCGCCGGTGCACTCGCTCACGTAACCCTGACCGGAGAGCAGGATCGCCTCGTCGTATCCGGACTTGAGCGCCTCGACCTTGGCCAGCGAGGAGTTGACATAGATGCCGGTGCTCTTGGCGGCCGGCGGGAAAGCGTTGGGATCTGCCCGCAGCCACGAGCTGACCTTGGCCCGGATGCCGTTGGCGACGCCGTCGGCGCCCAGGTAGGTCGCCCAAGGCCACGCAGCGATGGCTACGTTGACCGTGCTGGTGAGCGGGTTCAGACCCATCTCGCCGTAGCCCAGGTACGCGATGGGGCGGATGTAGCAGGCGGGGAGCTGGTTGGACACGACGACGTCTTTGGTGGCCGCCACCAGCTCGTCCCGGCTGTAAGGGACGTCGATCATCAAGATGTGCGCGGAGCGCAAGAGTCGTGCGATGTGGTCGGTCAGGCGGAATATGGCCGGTCCCGAGTCGGTCTCATATGCCCGGATACCCTCGAACACGCCCGAGCCGTAGTGCAGTGAGTGGCTGAGCACGTGGATCCTGGCGTCGGCCCAGCCGACCAGGTGCCCGTCCATCCAGATCTTGTCGGTGGGGGTTATCGGCATTGTGCTCAGACCTTTCCGGCGATCGCGTCGCCAATGTCTTGGGTGGTGGCGTCATGGTCCGGACGGGAGCACATCCAGGCGTCCGCCGCGTCGGCGATTCGGGCGGCCGCCTCGGGCTCGCCCAGGTGGTCCAGCATGAGGGCCGCGGAGCGGATGGCGGCCACAGGGTTGGCTCGGCCGGTCCCGGCTATGTCGTGAGCCGCCCCATGCACCGGCTCGAACAGCGACGGCCCCGTGCGGGTCGGGTTCAGGTTGGCCGAGGCGGCTAGGCCGATCCCACCGGCGAGGGCGCCGGCCAGGTCGGTGAGGATGTCACCGAAGAGGTTGTCGGTGAGGATCACGTCGTAGCGGCCGGCATTGCCGACCAGGTGGATGCAGGCAGCGTCGACATGGTTGTAGTCGGTGGTGACGCCCGGATGGCCGGGGGCCAGGTCATCGACCGTGCGCTGCCAGAGGTCGCCGGCGAAGGTGAGCACGTTGGACTTATGCACCAGGGTGAGGTGGCGGCGGGGCCGGCGCTCGGCCAGCTCGAAGGCAAAGGTGGCGCAGCGTTGCGTGCCGAAGCGCGTATTCACCGACCCCTGGGTTGCCACCTCGTGCGGGGTCCCGCGTCGCAGGTGCCCGCCCTCCCCCGCATAGGTTCCCTCGGTATTCTCCCGGATCACGACCAGGTCCATGTCGGGGCTGCGGGCTCCCGGGGCGGCCCGGAAAGGACGCAGGTTCACATACAAGTCCAGCTCGAAGCGCATCCTCAGCAATAGCCCCCGCTCCAGCAGGCCCGGGGGGACGTCCCGGGCGCCCACGGGAGGGCCCACCGCGCCCAACAAGATGGCATCGAAGGCCCTCAGCTCGTCGAGCACCGAGTCGGCCAGCACCTCCCCGGTTCGCAGCCAACGGTCGGCCCCCAGGTCATAGGGGGTGGTGTCCAGGCTCACGCCGGCCGCGGCAACGACCTTGAGGGCCTCGGCGACCACCTCTGGTCCTATGCCGTCGCCTCCGATGACGGCGACTCTGTGGGTGTTCATGGTCGACCTCGCTTGAGTCGGGAAATGAAAAACCGCCCACCAGGTGGACGGTCAAGCAGCAACACACCTCGGTGGGTGCGCTGCTAGCAGATAATGGCTACGGACGCCGGTGTCACTGGCTGCAGCTTAGCACAGATCCCGGGTATCCAGGTCGGGCCCAGGCTCCGGCGCAACGACCTGGGCGCGGTATCGTTGGATGATGAGCGAGACAAAGCTGTCCCGGGAGGCATACGATCGACTCAGCGCCGAGGTGGAGGACCTGACCACTCGCGGGCGAGTCGAGATCGCCCGGGCCATCGAGGCAGCCAGGGCCCTCGGCGACCTGTCGGAGAACGGCGACTACCACGCGGCCAAGGACTCCCAAGGCAAGATGGAGGCACGCATCCGTCAGTTGCAGGGGTTGCTCACCTCGGCGGTGATCGTCGAGGAGGGCGCGGCCCCGGCTGGGATGGTCGGGCCCGGCGCCGTGGTGTCGATCCGCTACGACGGCGACGAAGAGGTGGAGGACTACTTGGTGGGCTCGATCGAGGAGCGCCGGGGCGGCCTGTCGGTTATCTCACCCGACTCGCCACTGGGTCGAGCGCTGGCTGGTAAGGTTGTCGGTGACCTGGTCGAGTACCAGGCACCAGGGGGCACGATGAAGGTGGAGATAGTCGCGATCGGGGCCTAACTAAGGGCCTGGGTCCTCGAGCAAGCCTCGGCAAGCGAGCCGATTCCTCGAGACACCCTTCTATTCTTTCGGCGGTGACGGCCAGCCCGCCCATGGAACGACCGCCCCCGGGTCGGATGGTCGAGCTGGAGGGAAGGGGCAGCGCATTCGTCCGGGAGCACAGGGGGCCGCCGGGGTCGCCCACGCTCCTGCTCCTGCATGGCTGGACCGTGACTGCGGACCTCAACTGGGGCCCCAGCTACGAGGGGCTTTCGGAGCACTTCTCCCTGCTCACCCTGGACCAGCGGGGCCACGGTCGGGGCATCCGCTCGCCCAAGCCGTTCACGCTGGAGGACGCGGCGGACGACGCGGTGGCGCTGGTCCACGCCACGGCGCGGGACCGGGTGATAGTGGTGGGCTACTCCATGGGTGGCCCGGTTGCCCAGCTGGTGTGGCGGCGCAACCCCGAGGTGGTGAGCGGGATGGTGCTGTGCTCCACAGCCATGAGGTTTGGGGGCGGGCCGGTCTTCTATGGCGGCCTGATGGCGTTGTCGCAAGTCACCCGGATCGCCCCGCCCCGACTCAGCCGCACCTTCACCGCCAACTTTGCCAAAAGGCGCTTTGCCGGGCTCACCATGGCCGACTGGGCCCGCGACCAGGTGGCCGCAAACGACACCTCGGCCATGCTCAGGGCCGGCTGGGCGATCGGCGGCTTCGACTCGAGCGCCTGGATCGGCGACCTCGACGTCCCCACCGCCGTGGTCATCACCACCCAGGACCAGACCGTCCAGCCTTCGTACCAGCGCGCCCTGGCCGCGGCCATACCAGGGGCCGAGGTCTTCGCGGTGCCCGGGGGCCACGGGGTGTGCCTGGTCAACCCGGAGATCTACGTGCCAGTGCTGGTCCAGGCGTGCGCGGCTGTGGCGCGGCGCTGCGGCTGAGGGGGGTGGCCGCTGGTCGGGAGCGGGCACGGCGACCGCGTCAGCACCGGGCATATTCATCAAAAACCGTTAGGCTCGGCGGCATGGCCAGCACCCTGTCGGAGAAGGTGTGGGACGCGCACGTGGTGCACTCGGCGCCCGGGGAGCCGGACGTGTTGTACATCGACCTGCACCTTATCCACGAGGTCACCTCGCCCCAAGCATTCGACGGGCTGCGGCTCGCCGGGCGGGAGGTGCGCCGGCCGGACCTGACGCTCGCCACCGCGGACCACAACGTGCCCACCTTGGACATCACCGCCCCGGTCGCCGACCCCGTCTCGGCCCGCCAGCTGGCAGCTCTGTCCGCCAACTGCGCCGAGGGTGGGATCGCCCTGTACCCGATGGGCCACGCCGACCAGGGGATCGTCCACGTCATCGGTCCTGAGCAGGGCTTGTCCCAGCCGGGCATGACCATCGTGTGCGGCGACAGCCACACGGCTACCCACGGTGCGCTCGGCGCGCTGGCTTTCGGGATCGGCACCAGCGAGGTAGAGCACGTGCTCGCGACCCAGACCTTGCCGTCGTGGCGTCCGCTCACCATGGAGGTCACTGTGGAGGGTTCCCTGCCGCTGGGGGTCAGCGCTAAGGACCTGATCCTGGCGGTGATCGGCCAGATCGGCACGGGCGGGGGGATCGGCCACATCATCGAGTACCGTGGCCCGGCCATCCGCTCGTTGTCCATGGAGGGGCGGATGACCGTGTGCAACATGAGCATCGAGGCGGGCGCCAAGGCAGGGATGGTTGCGCCGGACGAGGTGACTTTCGGATGGTTGGAGGGCCGGCAGCATTCCCCGGTGGGTGGCGCTTGGGAGGCTGCGCTGGACTACTGGCGTACGCTGCCGACCGATCCAGGGGCGGGCTTCGACCGCTCCGTGTCGATCGACGCGGGCCGTCTGAGCCCGCTTGTGTCCTGGGGGACCAACCCCTCGCAGGTGGTCTCGATCGACGGAGCCGTGCCGGAGCCAGATTCGCTGGGGAGCGTGGCCGAGCGGGAGGCGGCGAGCCGGGCGCTGGGCTACATGGGGCTTCGTGCCGGTCAGGCGATCAGGGAGATCCAAGTGGACACCGTGTTCATCGGGTCGTGCACCAACAGCCGCCTGGAGGACCTCCGCTCGGCAGCAGCGGTGCTCCAGGGTCGGCGGGTGAGACCCGGGATGAGGGCGCTGGTGGTGCCCGGGTCCCGGCGCACCAAGGCGGCTGCGGAGGCCGAGGGACTGGACAAGGTTTTCACGACCGCCGGGTTCGAGTGGCGGGAGGCCGGGTGCTCGATGTGCCTGGGCATGAACCCGGACCAGCTTGCGCCAGGCGAACGCTGCGCCTCCACGTCCAACCGCAACTTCGAGGGTCGCCAGGGTCGGGGGGGACGCACGCACCTGGTATCCCCCGCGGTAGCCGCGGCGACCGCTGTCGCCGGACATCTCGCCGCTCCGGCGGACCTGGATTGAACCCGGCCAGGACGCGGGCCCGCCTGACCCCAGACCAGAAGGAGGTCCCATGGAACCCGTCCGCATAGTCACCGGAACCGCCCTACCGCTGGACCGCAGCGACGTCGACACCGACCAGATCATCCCGAGCGTCTGGCTCAAGCGGGTGGAGCGGACCGGCTTCGGTGCCGGGCTGTTTGGGTCGTGGCGCGACGACCGGGACTTCGTGCTCAACCAACCTTCGTATGCGGGCGCGACCATCCTGGTCGCCGGGGCCAACTTTGGCGTCGGGTCCTCCCGGGAGCACGCGGTCTGGGCGCTCATGGACTACGGCTTCAGGGCGGTGGTGTCTCCCCGCTTCGGAGACATCTTTCGGGTCAACTCTACCAAGTGCGGCCTGCTGACCGTGGAGGTGACTGAGCCGGTGGGTCGTGCTCTTATGGACTCGGTGATTGCGAGGCCGGATCAAGAGGTGACCATCGACGTGGAGCGCAGGGTCATCGAGGCACCTGCGGCGGGGATCGCGGCGGCGTTCCCTCTGGACGACTTCACCCAGCACCGATTGCTGGGGGGGCTGGACGACATCGGTCTGACCCTGCGGTTTGCGGGGGAGATCGATGCCTTCGAGCAGTCCCGACCAGCCTGGCTCCCAAGGGTCACAGGGCCACCGGAGCGCTGACCATAGCCTGGCGTGCACAGGGCTGTGCTGCCTGACAGCGCCTGAGGCTGAGACCGACAAGACAAGGAGCGGCTGATGCTGTTAGAGGGACGCAAGGCAATAGTCACGGGGGGCTCGAGCGGGATCGGCAAGGCGACCGCCATCCGCCTGGCCCAGGAAGGCGCCTCGGTCTGCGTCAACTACTACTCCCCGAGTGAGGCCGACGACGCCAAGGCAGTGGTCACAGCCATCGAGGAGGCCGGCGGCGGCGGCCTGGCCATTCAGGCTGACGTGGGCAACGAGGACGACGTCGTGGCTATGGTGGCCCAGGTTGCCGACGCCTTCGGCGGCGTGGACCTGATGGTGAACAACGCCGGGATCGAGAAGCAGATCCCGCTCCTGGAGATGTCGGAGAAGGACTGGTCGCGGATCCTCCAGACCAACCTCACCGGGGCCTTCTTGTGCCTGCGAGAGTCGGCCAAGGTCATGGCAGCAGCCAGCGGTGGCGTGATCGTGAACATGTCCAGCGTGCACGAGTTCATTCCCTGGCCCGGCTTCGCGCACTACTGCGCTAGCAAGGGGGGGCTGAAGCTGCTGATGGAGACCGCGGCCAAGGAGCTGGCCGGCAAGAAGATCCGGTTGCTGAACATTGCTCCCGGAGCCATTGCCACGCCGATCAACAACTTTGTGCTCGACGACCCGGTGGCCAAGGCGGCAATCGAAGCCGAGATACCACTGGGCCACTTTGGCCAGCCTGAGCAGGTCGCGGCAGCTGTTGCCTGGGCCGCCAGCGACGAGGCCGGCTACCTCACCGGCACCACGATCGTCGTCGACGGCGGGATGTCGCTGTACCCGAGATTCGTGTAGGAGCCTCCTAAAGCACGTGAACCAGCAGGACTATTCCCTGGTAGAGGCGGTACGCAAGGTAGCCGGCGGTCGCGAACAGCAAGATCTTGAAGTGCCACGGCACCTTGGCTCGCTTGGCAATGACCGCACCACATCCCGGGCACTCACCTGCGCGGCTTACCTTGGCCGATTCGTAGAACTGAGCACAGTCCTCGCACCAGGGCACACTGGTGGTCTAGTGCTCGATGCTCGGGGGTCGGGCACAGGGACCGGGGGTCGGCCGCCAAGGGGCCGGGGGTCGGGCACAGGGACCGGGGGGCGGCCGCCAAGGGGCCAGGGCCCTCAGCGACGCCGGATTGCCAGGATCGCCACGTCGTCGGTCAACGGCTCCGAAGCGAAGTCCTGGGCTGCGTCCAGCAGCGACTTGCACAAGATCGTGAGGTCCATACCTGGGTCCCGGCGCAGGATCCCAGCCACCCGGTCCTCTCCGAACAGCTGCTCCCCCGCCCTGGCCTCGGCCAGCCCGTCGGTATACAGCAACAGCACGTCACCACGGTTGAGGGTCACCTCCCGGCTGACGAAGGACCCCTTGGGGTCAAGCGCGATCAGCGGCCCCGTTGCCCGCAGCGGTCTCACCTCGCCCCCGTGCCACAGCCAGGCCGGCGGGTGTCCCGCCGACGCGTAGCGCAGGGTCCCGGCCACCTGGTCGAAGACCACCGCGCACATCGACACCAGCTCCTCGCCCGCCCCCTGGGCCGACAGCACCACGTTTAGCTCCTCCAACGCCTGCGCAGGGTCGCGGTACTGGCGTAAAAGCACCCGCAGCAGGTACTTGACCTGGAAGGCGGTGATCGACGGCTCGATGCCGTGCCCGGTGACATCCCCGATCACCGCAGCCCAGCGGGTCGACACAATCGGGTTCACGTCGTAGAAGTCACCCGCCATCGCCCCGGTCCCGGGCAGGTACGCCTGACCGACCTCGAAGCCCTCCATGTCCGGCAGCTGACCCGGAGCCAGCCGGGCCGACCAGCGCAGCGGCGCCAGCTCCTCCTGGGCCAACACCTCCTCGGCCCGGCGCTCGAGAAGCGCCCGGCCCTCCGCAATGCGCGCCGCTGCCAGGAACCTCCGCGCATATCGCAGCGAGACCCCCACCGCCACCAGCACCAGCAGGAACGGCAGGGCGTACAGTGACCGCCCGGTCCCCGCCGCAGTCGCCGCGATCACGAACAGCAACAGGTACAGCAAGGTCGTGTGCGCGTCCTTGATGTACGACGACCGGGCAAGTGCCAGCGCGTCCTGACCACCCTGCCCGGCGAGGTCGCGGCGGATCCGCCGGCTGGCCCGCAGCAGCCGGCGCGCCGAACGACCCCACACCACCGCCGCCAGGGCACACGCGGCGGCGACCACTCCCAAGACTGGGCGGCTGATCAGCAGCGGTATGGGCACCTTCTCACCTGCTTCGCTCGCTCGGACGGGACCGCACAACCTTACGCCTAACTCGGAGCTTGAGCGCAGTGGGGCCCAGCCCAAAGTGCTCACGGATGCGTCGCTCCAGGTAGCGGACGTAAGTCGGCTCCAGACCGTGGTCGGTGAACAAGGTGATGGTGGGCGGATCGGTGGCCCCCTGAACCGCGTATAGCACTCGGGACCCCGGGGCGGCCTGGGCGCGCTGGGCCTGGGCGATGAGGGTGTTGAGGGCCGCCGTCGGCACCCGGCGACGGTAAGCGTCGATCGAGGACGACACCGCGGGCAGGAGGCGGTGCACGCCGAGACCCGTCAGGGCACTGATCCGCAGGACCGGCGCATATGCCAGGAACCCGAGCCGATCCTCGACATCCGCGCTCAGGGCCGAGCGGGCCCCTGCCTCCAGGCACTCCCACTTGTTGAGCACGATGACCACCGGGCTCCCAGCGGCGTCGATCCGTTCCGCGAGGCGCTGGTCCTGGTGAGTGACGCCCTGGGTGGCATCGATGACCAGGAGGGAAACGTCAGCCCGGTCAATCGCCTGCAGCGCCCGGACCAGCGAGTAGTACTCCGCACCCTGACCGATGCGGGACTTGCGCCGCAGCCCGGCAGTGTCGATGAAGCGCAGCGCGCCGGCCTCAGTCGCCACGACCGTGTCCACCGCATCTCGTGTGGTCCCGGGCAGGTCATGGGTCACCGAGCGCTCGTCGCCCACCAGCCGGTTGAACAGAGTGGACTTGCCCACGTTCGGGCGCCCGACGATGGCGATGGCAGGAGGCTCGGTCAGGTCCCGCTCCGGCTCAGCAGCCGGCCCCGCAGCCGGCCCCGCAGCCGGCCCCGCGGGCGGCCGAGGCAGCCGCCGCACCACCTCGTCCAGCAAGTCCCCCGCTCCCCGGCCGTGCAGAGCGCTCACCATCATCGGGTCCCCCAGGCCCAGACCGGCCAGCTCCCATGCATCTGACTCCCGAGATGCCGAATCCACCTTGTTCGCCACCACCAGGCAAGGAGTCGAGCTCTTGCGCACCAGGGCCGCCACGGCCTCGTCCTCCACCGTGATCCCAACCGTGGCATCGAGAACCAGCAGGACCATGTCCGCCTCAGCCAGGGCGCGTTCAGCCTGTGCGCTCACCTGAGCCACGAGGCCGTCACCCCCCGCCAGCCAGCCGCCGGTGTCGACCAGGGTGAACGCGCGCCCGTTCCACTCGGCAACGAGGCACTTTCGGTCCCTGGTCACTCCGGGATGCTCCTCCACCACGGCTACCCGTGAGCCCACCATCCGGTTGACCAGGGAGGACTTGCCCACGTTGGGCCGGCCCACCACTGCCACCACAGGAAGGCCGGGCTCAGCGGGCCGCGCGGCCCGCCGCATCGTGCGGCCCGGGCGGCGGGCC
>JAVKSL010000084.1:0-11061 GCA_039583695.1 Acidimicrobiales bacterium
TCCGTCGCGCTCGATGGTCACCCGAGTCGAACCGTCGGGCGCCGATCGCCGAGTCCGACTCCCTGAGGCGAGTGTTGCGTGCGGTTCTCGACCGTGCGAAGGCGCCGGTCATGCCGCGGATGATGCTCGACGTCATCCTCGCCCGCTTCCCCCTGGCCACGACCCGCGAAGTTGAGCTCAGCGACGATCTTCTGCCGGCGACGTCCGTCTCAGGCGAAGCCAGGTTGGTAGCAGCTGATGTCTGGGAGCAGTTGAGCGACAACGAACGGCTTGTCACTGGCGTCCTCGACCTGCCCGTGCGCGACATGGCCCAGGTCACCGGGCTGAGTCGAAGCACCGCTCAGCGCGCGGCGACCGCAGCCCGCCAGGCCCTGGCAGCGTTCCTCGTCGCCGTTGACGACCCGTCTGGAGTAGTCGCCGCTCTCGCCGAGGCCTCCGCGGCCCTGCAGGCACTTGGGACAGTCCAAGCAGGTTCGGCATCTGGTACTCAGGAGAAGAACTGATGCCAGGACCGCACCCCACCGACCGCAATCTCGCCGCGCTGATCGACGGCCTACTCTCGGGCGATAGCGCCGAGCAGGTGCGCAGTCACGTCCGCGACTGCCCCCGCTGCCAGCTTCGCATCGGTGCTTCTGGCGAAGGGCTCCTTGGTGACGACCAGTCCGCCACCACAGAGCCCGTGCCGGTTGTCATCCTCCAAGAATCCGTGGTGGATCTGCCAGCGCCCGGTGACGTATGGCGCCTCACCTGGGACGCAGCCAACATCCTTAGTGTCATATGGCGGGTTGACCCCGACCGGATCTCGGTGCTGCCGATCCTCGACACCGCAGATGCGGACGAGTGGTCAGCCCTGCTCGATTTGGAGGTCACCGGTGGCCTTGGCGAACTCGCGGTCTCGGTCGCCTTTGAGACTGCCGTGCCATGGTCGGTTCTCGACGCCCGGGTAGCCCGACTCGCCGACACCGAAGCCCTCACCTCGCTTCGCATCGCCTTTCGGTCGGGCACGCCGACTGCCACTCGGCGAGGAGACGCCGTTCGTAGCCCCTTAGATGAGCGGCTCATTGGCCTGGAAGAACTCACTGAGACGTTGAGCGAACTCGCCAACGCGATATGGGCACCGATGCCCGCGGCGGCCACGCCGATGAGCTTGGATTTTGACGCCCTGATCGCGGCTGGGATCGCCGTGAATCGGGCGCTCGCGATCGTGCGTGGAGCGTCACCAGACGATAACGAGGCAGATGCTATCCAAGCGATAACCGGAGTTCGTCCGGGGCCCCATCCGGTAGATGACGAGCTTCGTCGCACGATCGACCAGCCTCGTCGGAAGGCCAAGATCCGCGCCCGAGCCGCCGGCAATCGACGCGACGAAGGATCTGAACGGCTTGCGCTCGCCCAGGAGGCACAGCCCGCGTTGGCCGCCGCTCGCGGCACGCACGGCGCCGCCCCCGACTACGACACGATCCTGGATCGACTGCTCAATGTCTGACGCCAGGGTGCTTGCGAACGCCCTGTGCGCCAAACTCACCGCTGATGAATGCGACCTGCTCCGCGAGGACCCATTTGAGGCGATCCCCCTCATCGAACCCGCGCTCAGCATCGATCTGGTGTCTTACGAGCCCGGCAACGGCTGCTCGATTGAGGGCCTCTACCACGAGGCCAGCCGATCCATCACGGTGCAGCGCGCCGCGAGCCAAAGACGGACTCGGTTCACCGCCATCCACGAATTCGGTCACGACCGTGCTCGCCACGACATCGACGTGGCGCGCCACCTCGCATCACTGAGCGAATCGATGAGCCGGAGGGCGGAGGAGCGGGTCGCCGACGCCTTCGCCGCGGCAGTGCTCATCCCCGACCGCGCCGTCGACGAGATCCTCGAGGGTAAGGCACCCACTGCCCATCATCTCGTCGCCCTTTTCCACCGGGGCGACGTCGCCGGCAGCCGCGAAGCGTGCTGTGTCCGTATCGCCCAACGGATGAGCGGAGATGGATACGTCATTCTGGCTGAGGGCAACGTACTCCGATTCTGCGCCACCGTCGGCGGCGCGTACTCGATCAAGAGGGGCGCCACTCAAGACAGCGTCGGACTGTTCCGAAACGCAGCCAGAAACGGATCCGCCACCGATCCCAATACGAGGCTGCAGTACCCGGACGGGCGTTTCACCGGAGAGTTCGCTGGCCAGGCAGTCACGGACGACCTCTACACCTTCGCCGTGCTCACCAGTTCCACCACCCCGGCGTGGGGTGGCTGGATCCCCCCGCGCCGCATCGAGGGCGAGGCACCGGAGATTTACTGCGCCGAGTGCGAGGAGATCACCGAGGCCTGGCAACGGTGCGACACGAACCCATCACACCGAGTCTGCAGCAGTTGCGGGTGGTGCGAATGTCGCACCCCGCGCGCCAAGGTCCCCGAGAAGACCTGCAACGTCTGCACCCTCGTCAGGCGCCGCGACCTCTTTCCCAACAACGGACCCACCTGTCGAGACTGTCTCTGAACAGGCCGCATGATGTGGGACAAAAAGGCGAGGTTGGTCATTTGCCCGTGGTGAAGGCCGGTCAACGGCCATTACGAGGAGCAAGCGATGAGCAACGACAGGCCCGACGGAGAAGTGGGCAACGCAGAAGGGAACCCACCGATGGAACTATTCGTCCACACCGCGGGCAACGAACACCCCCACATCATGGAGGTAGCGGAGACCGCTGTCATCAAGAGCTTGGTCGTTGAAGGAGAAGAGGACGGCCATATCTGGATGGAGGAGGCCGAGGAAGAACTCGACCTCGACGTCACCTTCGTCGTCGCCGGCATCGGCCATCACCACCACGTCCACAAGGGGCGCTGTCACCGAGTCGAGGTGATTCTGCGGTGGAACGGCAATCACGAGCACACCTACGCTCCGGCTACCACGATCGCCACCGTGGAGAGGTGGGCCTTCGACAAGGTCGCGCACCTCTCGCCTGAGCAGGCGGCACAGCATGTGTTGGCCGAGCCCGGTGCCGACCACTTCCTGGCCGGCGGCGTCCATGTCGGATCCCTGGTGACACCGGAGACCTGCCAAGTCACCCTCGACCTCCTACCCCGGTCGAGGTTTGAGGGGTGACGACCGTGACCGCACCGCCGGACGAGCGAGCCCTGCGCGCCCATTTCGACAGCGGGCGATTTTGCGCCGGCGCAGCCGCCCGACAGTGGCGCCTTATCGACATCACTTGGCCGAATGCGGTGCTTGCCATCTCCGCAGCAGAACGGCCCAACGCTCCGTCCGAGTGGGTGCTCCGATTCGAGCTGACTGGCTACCCCCACACAGCCCCGACTGGAGGCCTATGGGACGTTGCAGCCGATGCGTCGATGGCACCCGCGAGGCGGCCTAAGGGGCAGCGAGCCGCACAGCTCTTCCGTTCCGACGGGTGGATCGGTGGTGCCACCGCTATGTACGCGCCGTGGGATCGCTTGGGGCTGCAGGCCCATCCCGACTGGGCGAACCGCTACCCCATGCAGGCCTGGAACCCGACTCGCGACCTCAGCTTTATGCTGGAGCAAGTCCACGAGGTGCTCAACGCTGATGACTATTTGGGCGCGTAGGGACGAAAACGCCTTGCTGCGGGTCCGTCGATCGCGCTGGCGGGCGATGGTGGCAGAACTGGGACGGCGCGGTCGGGGCGAGCGCGAATCGGGCGCCTTCCTCCTTGGCGAGCGTGACGGAGACAGACGTACGGTCACGCGGGTCGTCTACCTCGATGATCTCGACCCTAATTGCCTCACCGGTGGTATCTCGTTCGACGGGCTTGCGTACAGCAAGTTGTGGGACATCTGCGACGCCGAGAAGAGGATTGTGATCGGTGACGTCCACACCCACCCGCGCCGCTGGGTCGGGCAGAGCGACCTTGACGCTGCCAACCCGATGCTCGCTCAAGAAGGTCACGTCGCGCTGATTGTCCCCGACTACGCCACCCGCAGCATCGTGGCCGAGGAGGTGGGCGTCAGCCGCTACGACGGAGTGGGGTGGCAAAGCTGGACTGGTGGAGAAGCCGCCCGGCGACTGGTCATCAAGCGGCTCCCGTGAGCTGGGGTGGAGCTCATGAGATCGACCGGACCGCGAAGATCCTCATCGACCTTGGGCTCGCGGCCGACCCGGCCGGCGCACGCGAGTATCTGGAAGGCCTGGTCCTCCAGGTTGCGGTGGGCCCGGAGATCGCGGTGGATCCGGCCACTCAGGCGGCGCTGATGACGGTGGTCAATGCCGGTGGGCGGGCCTTCAAGGGCGGCATCCACGTCTGTCTCCCCGTGGATCCGGTGCTCGCCACGGGTTGGGGAGCGGGCTCGCCCGCGTCCGATGTTGTGACGCGCTACGGCGGAACCGTGGTCGCGGAACTCCATGCTGATCGGCCGACGCTCGTGGTTGGTTCAGCGGTTGCAATGTCCGGCAAGCCGGTTCTCTATCTGACGTGGGACGGGTGGTCGGCTGGAGTCGTTCAACAAGGCGGCGATCGGTTAGGCGGGGATGGCAACGTCGTAGCCGGTGTGCTGGCCGCTGGACTGGGCGTCTCCGAGATGTTCCAACAGGCACTCGGTGCCGTGGTCCCTGGCCGCCGTGATGTCGGGGTGTCGCTGTGGCGTCTGGGTCTGGACTGGCGATCGGCCGAAGCGGTCGGCCCTACATTGGAGTACCTTCCGGCCGAGTTGTGGCTGCTTGGTCTCGGCCACCTTGGGCAGGCATACGCCTGGGTTCTCGGGATGCTTCCCTACTCGAACCCGTCGGACTGCGACGTCGGCCTGTTGGACTTCGATGAAGTCGTGGCAGGAAACGTCGCGACTCAGCTGCTCACGAGCCCAGCCGACGTCGGGATCCGGAAGACCCGTATTGTCGCTGCGGCGCTGGAGCGACTCGGCATGCGCACTCGACTCTCCGAGCGCGCCTTCGATGAGCAGTTCCGCGCGGTCTCCAGCGCCGATCCGAATCGCCAAGAGCCACTCGTGGCGTTGGCTGGCTTCGATGACGTGTCACCCCGGAGGCTCCTCGGTGACGCGGGTCTCGAGCGGACTGTGGACGGCGGTCTTGGGGCAGGCCCGGTGGAGTACCTGGACATGGTCTTGCACACGTTCCCTTCCACGGTCGATCCGGCCGAGGCCTTCGAAGAAGTGCAACCGCGTGACCACCGGTGGGGTCCAGCGTACGAGGCGGAAGTCGACCGTCAGGCCGCGATCGGAATCGACCGAACGGCCGCTCGATGCGGCATGTTGGACATCGCAGGTGTCACCGTGGGAGCCGCATTCGTCGGCACCGTCGCAGGCACCTTGTCCATGGCAGATATCCTCCGCGTGCTGCATGACGGGCAGAACTACTCCGTCGTCGCCCTTGACTTGCGGGAACCCAACCGCATCCAAGCGGTCCGCAACGCGAACCCGGGCCACTACATTCCGAAATCCACCGCGGCCAAGTCGCCCGGGCTCTGAGCTGAGATAGTGGGAATGTGGCTGCATGCCCGCTTTCAGTCGTACCGACCATGCTGTCAGCCATACTTTGCCGCGCACCGATCGCACTCGGCGATGACTGACTCCTGGAGCTCGACTGCTTCGGCGAGAGCCCGTACGAACACGTACCCATGTCCCGATCGGGGCAGTCAATCCTCACATCAACGTGGTTGCCGTGTCGGGTGATCACCAGCACTACCTGTCGGCGGCACTCATCGGCGGCTTCGGAATCGCACGCGCCGACAAGCCGCTGCGCAAGGCACGGATCGTGGTGCGAGACCTCGCCTCTGGCGAAGTACATAGGGCCGCGGCCGAGGATGTTGCGCATCGGCGAGCGCTATATCGGCTCTTGGCGCCCGGCTCGGGGGTCGATGCGGACATCGTCGACAAGCTGTGGACCCCGGTTGAGAAGGATCTCCCCGCGATGGTGGCCCGGCTGGAAGCTACAGCCCTTGAGGCTGACGATCCGGAGAAGTGGATTTGGTATGCGGCGATGGCTGGCGTTCGACACCCGACCGCTTTTCACGCCATGGCGGTACACCACCAGCAGAGCCGCGGCGAGCCCGAGCCGGTGGGCGATCAGCTGCAGGTCATGAGGGTTGAGGCGCTCCTGAATGGTCAGGAAACGATGCATCGGTGGCGCTGGCGCGTGCTGCACAGCCCAAGCGACGGTCCCCGGTTCGTACTGTCAGATCGAGGGTGGAACATCGTTCGCGAGCCCAGCCATGACACGCATGGGGTGTGGCTCCCGGTTGGACCAGGCGTCGGTATCCTCGGGTACCTTGATGATCCTCGCCTGCCACCACGGCGAGAGCCCTTCTCCGAGCACCGTGAGCTGACGCTCTCCTGGGCGGAGTGGTTCAACGCGACCGCTTTCTCGGACACAACGATCACCCACGCCGTGTTCGCCCACCCGGATGACGAGCAGCGACTCCGGGATGCCGTAAAGGCTGAGGATCTTCGGGTGACGCAGCTCGGGCCATACCGGGGCCTGTATTGGAGGTCGGCGACGCTATTTGATTGAATTGGCCGGACCGTCGGGTGGGGATGGCCAGAGGATGAGCACACCAACGGGGCGCGCTCCTCGTCGGGTTGCGAACCCGAAGGTTGAAGCGTGACCGAGGGTCGGCACACCGTTTCTGGGGACTCCCGTGATGGACGGCTAACATTGAGCAGTGCGGTGCCCATGCGGCTGCATATGCATGGTGCACCTACCAGCTTCTTTGCCGCGACTGAGGCCAGAGCGGCTCGCTTTCCGACAGTACCCCCGCCACCACGTTTTGGCGTTTTCCGCGCCTTCCTGCGTATGCACAGGCCGCTGACCAGCATGTTTAGGTCGGCGACTTGTCGTTTATGGGGACAGTTTGTGGGGACTATTTGTGGGGACCTACTCACCGTCTGCGTATGCAAAGAGGCGGCGCGCCAGGGCACCGCCGTGGCGACACGCTGGACATTCGTGCCTCGATGCCAGCAGGATGCCGCTCTGCATACGCACTGCACTGTGCAGCGCCATGCGCCTGCCCTGATCAACGACGCCAACGCTCGGCAGCCTTCGGGGGTACCGATGCGCATGGCGGAGTCGTCATGAGCCGTGCACTTCGAGCGCTTGTTCGGGAAGGTCTGATGACCTGATCTGGCCCCCGTCTTCACTTGACGCGGGGCGGGCGAGACATGCTCCTGAGCTGATCAGCCCCGAACGGCGACGGCCTCGATGACGATGCTGACGGTGCTCGCCACCATCCCCTTCTTCCCGATGACGCCGAACTGCCGGCGGTCGATGCTTGCCGCAGCAGAGAATCGAGCGATGCCGCCGTCGCCGCGAGCCGAGCGGACGCGCAGCTCGAGCGGCTGGACCGTCCCGTGGACGGCGCGGTCGCCGGTGACCACCCAGGCCTCGCTGTCGGATCGGACACTGCTGGAGGTGGAGGTGATGTCGGGATGAGCAGCGGCGTCGAGGAGCACCGGCGAGGTGACGTCCCAGTCACGCCGGGCGTTTCCCGACTCGAAGCTGCCCGCATCGATGGTGGCCGTGACCGAGCAGCCTGGCGGCTCGGAGGCGATCACGATCTCGCCGGCCTTCAGACGGAGCCGTCCCGTCACGGCGAACAGACCGAACATCGCTCTCGTCCGGGTGCTGACCTCGGTCCGCTCCGGGTCGAGGGTCCATCGACCCGCAGCAGGGAGCGGGGGAGATGGTGGGGTGGTGGCGGGTTCGCTCACGTCGGTTCCTTCCGGTCGTCGTTGTCGCTACGGTCGAGCAGCCGGCCCAAGGCGGCGGTGTAGTCCTCGAACGCTCGGCGCCCCGAGCGGGTGAGTGCCACATAGGTCACCGGGGTCCGCCGGCGGTAGGTCTTGGTGAGGCTCACGTAGCCGGCGTCCTCCAGCCTGCGCAGGTGGGTGGAGAGGTTCCCGGCGGTCATCTCCACGAGCTCTTGGAGGCGGGGGAAGGTCAGCCGATCACCGCCGGCGAGGCTGGCAAGGGTCACCACGACTCGAAGGCGCGGCTGGGCGTGGATCACCGGGTCGAGCGCTGGCATCGCCGCAGGCTCGGGAGAGACGACGGGCGCTGGTGCCGGGTCGCTCACGACCGCGCTCGGGCCAACCGGGCGACCAGGGCGGTCGCGAGGACCCCCGCCGCCAGCGAAGGCAAGGACAGCGAAGTTGGCCGGGCTGCCGGCGAAGGTGCTCGCGGCGGCGACAGCCAGGCTCCAGATGCCAAGTGCGAGCTGGCCCGTGTCGTCCCACAGCGTCCCGGCCGCAAGGAACAGCACCGCCGCCACGAGAAGGAAGCTGGCGGGCCACAAGAGCGCGACGGTGCCGCTCGCCGGCCCGTGCTGCTCCAGTCCGAGGTCGAAAGCGGCCACCCCGGCCATGGCGACGGGCCAGCACCAGGTGAAGGTGATGGCGGTGCGCCGCGACGGCCCGTTGACGCCCTGGCCGAACCGGGTGAGCCGGACGACCGAGACCACCGTCGCCACGACGCCGAGCAACCCGAGCAGCGCTGCGGCACCCCAGGCCGAGAAGGTGCCGCCATGACCCCATGACAGCCAGATCGCCCCGAAGCCGACGAGGTAGGCGCTCCCCCACATGGCGAAGATCGCGGTCGGTTCAGGAAACACCTCACCGGCGACCTTTCGTTGCTGGTCTTCGATCACGCCCAGCACGTCGCGTGAACGCTGCACCTCTATGTCGGCGTTCGAGGGCGAGGAGTCTGGCGCCGGTGTGACAGTATCCCAGAGTACTTTGTGCGTCAAACCTGTCTGGAGCTCCCACCTCGCGCCCCGTATCCGCCTGCGGACGCGCCACGACGTGACCCGGTTGCCGCTGCCCGAGGCGGCGTGCCACCGTCGTTGACGCTGCTTCGCTCGCTGCGAGAGCGCTCGCCGTCGGCGAGCTAAGGCGACCGGGACGTGATCGCCCCCGGCCATCGCCGCCACCATCGAAGTCAGCCGCTCCACCCTCTACCGCCCCCTGGCCGCCACGAGCGTCTGATTTTGGGCATGGCGGGTCGCTCCCCACGGCCGGGGTGAGGCGGTCCGGCGAGGGGGCGGGGGGTGTTCCACATCCAAGGAAGTGAGACGGTCCGGCGCTCGCCTCATGACCTACCCGCCCGGTCTGAACGTTTCGCGGGGTGGTTTGGCAAGTACAAGGTGTAGGGCGATGCAGAGGCGAGGAGGGCCGTGGCGTCGGATGCGGAGTTGATCGGTTGGTCAGTAGCCGGTGACCGGGACGCTTTTGTCGAGGTGATCTGCCGTCACGAGGCCGCGGTGGGGGCCTACCTGGCCCGGCGGGTGGGCAGAGAGTCCGCTGAGGATCTGCTGGGCGAGGTGTGGACGGTCGCCTTCGGGTCCCGAGGGACCTACGACCGCTCCTATCCCGACGCTCGGCCGTGGCTGTTCGGCGTGGCGCTCAACACGCTTCGCCGGTACTGGCGGTCCCGACCGGCCGCGGACCCCCAAGCCGAGATAGCTGACCTGGCGGCCGGTATGGACCCCTGGCCGGGGGTAGACGAGCGGATCGACACCGAAGCGGTGCTCCGTAGGGCATTGGGGGAACTGCGACTCGATCAGCGCGAGGTCCTGACCCTGATCGTTTGGGAAGACCTGAGCATCGCGGACGCCGCCCGGACCCTGGGGATGCCGGCGGGAACGGCTCGCCGGTGCCTGCACGAAGCCCGCCTGGCGCTGCGAAACACGCCAGGGATGGTGGCGTTATTGACCGAATTCAACGGAGTAAAGGAGACGAAATGATCGTGGACGAAATGGAGCTGGTGGGCCGCCTGAAGGACGCGGAGCCACTACGGCCCGAGGCATTCGAGGAAGCCAGGGTGGTCCTCCGAGCGGCGATGGCCGTCGACGGGGCCGACGCCCAGGAGTCGGCCCCGTCCGGTGCCCGCCGTCTCGTAGCCCGGAACGGCCACGGAGGTCACCGGGTTCGGCCTGGGATGGGGGGCCGCCGAGCGCTAGCTGGTGTGGCGGCCGCCGCTGTGGTCGTCGGCGGAGCGGGCGCCTACCTTGCCAGCACGTCGGGTTCGAGCAGTTCCCACAGCCAGGTGGTGGCGGGCTCCTCAACCGCCACACCTGCGACACAGACCAGCACGCCGGGGACGCAACAGGCCGGCCATCAGCCAAGCGTTCGTCAGACGATCGCGCCTGGTTCGATTATCTTGACGGCCAGCCGGATCCGGTTGATCAAAGCCAGCACGGCAGCCGTTTCGGACTCCGGGACTGCCACCGAGATTCCTACCAATCCACCGGGCGCTACCAAGCTGAGCCGGCCCGCCAACATCATGCAGGTCACCTTCTCAGGCCAGAACTTTCAGGTTCAGCAATCCGCGGCTGAAGGGGGCGGCGAGTCACGGGTTGTCGATGGACAGTTGTATGTCCAGGTGAACCCCGACAACCCGGTCACTGGCAACGTCACCGCACCGCTGGTCTGGTGGCACGACACCGCTGCCGGCGCCGCGGACGGAATCGTGTTCCCCGACCCGTCAACCCTGGTCGCCGGGATCGGGGCAGCTGCCGGTCTGCGCTACGTCGGTCACGAGACCGTCGACGGCCAAGAGCTGACCCACTACCACGCCACGACACCCGCCGCGATCCCACCGCCGAACGGCCTCAAGATCGGCGGCGGCCCCCTGACCACCTTCAACATTTGGGTCGACAGCAACAACATCACCCAGAAAGTCAGCCTCGCCACCGCTGCGCAAGGCCTGACCGTGATATTCCATCACCTCGGTCAACCCCAGACGATCGCCGTCCCAGCAGGAGCAATCAACTCAACGAACCCTCCTTCCACCAGCTCTACCGGATCACCCACATAAGTTCCGGTCGCCAACACCCTCGAGCCCATCACGGATCTCCATTTCGCCAGCCATCATCATGCCGGGGAGATGTCGCCAACTAGCTAGCTGTAGCGAGCGAGCCGTCATACCTCTGAGAAAGGCTCGTGCGCTTAGCGCTACGCAACGAGGGCGCCCTTTGGGCGCCCTCGTTGCGTCGGTCGTAGCGTCGTGGTTGCTCAGACCTACATCCGTGAGTTAGGGTCGGGAACGCACGTTCGATCCACGTAGAAGTGCCTCCTGTTGCAGGAGAATC
>JAVKSL010000085.1:0-11040 GCA_039583695.1 Acidimicrobiales bacterium
AGCTACTCGGTGCGCCGGTGCCTCTGAGACTCATGTAGCCAGAACAATCCGCTGCTCCGGGACGTTCTGGCTGGTGAGGGTGGGTCTACCTACCCAAGCCCACGTAACTTCGGTTTAGATCGTGCCCCTGTTGGTCGGTGAGGTCTCCTTGGATGGCTGGTGGGATGTCGTACGGTAGCGGTTCTGGTAGTGAGTGCCCGGCATGCTTGCCACCTTAACCTTCTTGTAAACAGCCTGGTCAGGGCAGGTGCTCGCCTGGATGTCGACATCCCCACGCTTCGACTTCGGCCCAAAAGGTATCCACATGTTCCGGTTGCCTCAGGTACGCCTCCCGATCGGCTCGCGCCAGCGCGGCACGTACGGCATTGGCGACTCCTTGACGAGCCGCAGCCGAGATGTTGACGCCAAGTTGACGAGCTCGCTCGGCCCACCCCTGGTCCAGCGTAAAGGTCGTCCTCGCTGAGGCCATACATAGATGCTAGCAGCTTTTGGGAGCCTATGCTGGTATCTGCAGCTACCGCGAGGCGGTACCAGGCATTCCAGCGCTCACCCCACCCGTAGCGGGATCCGTCTGCGACCGCCGGTGAGACCCACGTCGACCAGCTCACCTGCAAGGTAGTGCGGAGCAGCGGAAGTCACCCTCACCTGCACGAAGGCCCCCGAACCCAAGCCCCCGGAGGGTGGAACGAAGTGGACCAGCTTGTTCTGGCGGGTCCGCCCCGACAGCCTGGACGGGTCTCGTTTGCTCGGTCCCTCCACCAGGACCTCCTCGACCCGACCAATCCGAGCCAAGTGGCGCGCAAGTGCGGACCGTTCGACCACCACCTTCAGTCTCTCGAATCGCTCGGCCACCACATCGGGCGGCACGAAGACCTCGGTCATCTCAGCAGCCCGGGTGCCCGGCCTGGGAGAGAAGATGAACATGTAAGCACTGTCGTAAGCCGCCTCTGCGACCACCTCCAGGGTTCGGGAAAAGTCGTCCTCGGTCTCTCCGGGAAAGCCCACGATCAGATCGGTCGTGACCGCCAGGTCGTCGATCGCGGCCCGGGCAGCAGCCAATCGAGCCAGATAGCGCGACGTGGTGTACCCCCGGCGCATCGCGGCCAACGTCACATCGGAGCCCGATTGGAGCGGAAGGTGCAAGTGCTCGCACACCTCGGCGGTCTCCGCCATGGCCGCGATCGTCTCGGGACGCAGGTCCTTTGGATGCGGGCTGGTGAAACGGACCCGTCGTATCCCAGGCACCGCGCCGATGGCTCGAAGCAGGTCGGCAAACAGGGGGCGCGCCCGACGCTCATCCGACCTGGCCCACACTGGCCCGGCCCGGAACTCCGCCTCCCCGGCGGCCCGACCCTCCCCGGCGGCCCGACCCTCCCCGGCGGCCCGACCCTCCCCGGCGGCCCGACCCTCCCCGGCTGGCGAATGCTCACCGGGGCCGCCGGCACCTCGCCTGAGCGAGACCGTGATATCCCTGCCATAGGAGTTCACGTTCTGGCCCAGCAGGGTGACCTCGACCACCCCCGAGCGGGCTAGGCCCTCCACCTCGGCCAACAGCTTGCCAAAAGCCCGGCTCACCTCCGGGCCGCGGACCGCTGGCACGATGCAGAACGCGCAGGAGTTGTCACAACCCACCTGGATCGTGACCCAGGCCGCGTGGGCGCACTGGCGACGCACCGGCAGGGCAGAAGCGAAACCCTGGTCCTCAGGAGCGGCCTCCAGCACCTCCATGACCGGACCCTCGGCAGCGGCTTCGCGCAACAGCTCCGCAGCCCTGCCTACGTTGTGCGTCCCCCAGACCGCGTCCACGTGAGGGGCACGAAGCTGGACCAGCTCCTTGTCCTTCTGCGCCAGGCAGCCACCGACGGCGATCTGCATACCGGGTCGCTCGGCTTGGAGCGATTTGAGCATGCCCAAGTGCCCGTAGAGCTTGTTGTCTGCGTTCTCCCTGATGCAGCAAGTGTTCAGCACGACCACATCAGCCTTGCCAGGATCGTCGGTGGGCTCCAGACCGTCAGCTTCGAGCACACCCGCCAGGCGTTCCGAGTCAGCCTCGTTCATCTGACAGCCGAAGGTGCGTATGTAGAACTTGCGGGCCACCGTCCCAGGATAGGCCCCTGCCCGACCCGATGAGCCGCGCTCAACCGTCCTTGGCCAGGTCGTCGGAGGGTCCGGCCTCGGCCACCACAACGCCGATTCCCAGATGGGTGCGGACCCGCTCGTTCAGCTCTATCATTACCTGCGGGTTAGTGGCCAGGAAGGCCTTGGCGTTCTCCCGGCCTTGGCCGAGTTGCTCTCCCTCGTAGGTGTACCAGGCGCCAGACTTCTTGATGAAGCCCAGATCGACCGCCACGTCCAGGACCGAGCCCTCCCGGCTGATGCCCTTGGAGTACATGATGTCGAACTCGCACTGGCGGAACGGTGGGGCGCACTTGTTCTTGACCACCTTGACCCTGGTCCGGTTGCCGATGATCTCGGCCCCGTCCTTGATCGACTCCACCCGGCGGATATCCAGGCGGATCGAGGAGTAGAACTTGAGGGCCCGGCCTCCAGGGGTCACTTCGGGCGAGCCGTAGGTGATCCCGATCTTCTCCCTCAGCTGGTTGATGAAGATGGCAATGGTGGAGGACTTGGACAGGGTGGCAGTTATCTTGCGCAGCGCCTGGGACATGAGCCGGGCCTGCAGGCCGACGTGGGAGTCACCCATCTCGCCCTCGATCTCTGCCCTGGGCGTCAGCGCCGCTACCGAGTCGATCACCAGGACGTCCAGCGCCCCAGAGCGGATCAGCATGTCGGCGATCTCCAGCGCCTGCTCGCCGGTGTCGGGCTGGGAGATCAGCATCTCGTCGATGTCCACCCCGATGGCCTTGGCGTACACCGGGTCCATGGCGTGCTCGGCGTCGATGTAGGCGCAGATCCCTCCGTTGCGCTGGGCTTCGGCCACCACGTGCATGGCCAGGGTGGACTTGCCCGACGACTCCGGGCCATACAGCTCCACCACCCTTCCCCTGGGCAAGCCGCCGACCCCGAGCGCCAGGTCCAGGGCCATGGTGCCCGTGGAGATGGACTCGATGCTCATGTGGGAGTTCTCTCCCATGCGCATGATGGCGCCCTTGCCGAAGGCCTTCTCGATCTGGCTCATGGCCATCGTCAACGCCTGGTCTCGTTCCACCGGTGAAGCTCCTCTCGTAGTGTGGCTGTGTCAGTGTGCACCACCTTACGAAGAGGGTGTGACACTCACACGGCTGGAACTCTACCAGTGTAACTCAAACGAACGTTCGGTGCTGCGATATCGTGGATCCACATGGTCAGGGCGGAGGAGGTCCGTTTACGCACCTACGGGCGGTCTGGTGGGTGCGTCAGGCGGCGGCGGAGGAGGTCGAGCACAGACATCGTGGCAGCCTGGCGGATCTGGTCACGGTCGCCCCCCAAGCTGAGCCGCACAGACTCAGTCGCGCTATGTGGCCCGACCAGGCCGCAGAACACGGTCCCCACCGGCACACCTTCCTCGCTGGCCGGACCGGCAACCCCGGTCACACCGACCCCGATGCCTGCCCCCAGCACCTCCCGGGCACCCCACGCCATAGCCAGCGCCGCAGGTGCGCTCACCACCGGCCCCTCGGGCACGCCGAGCACCGAGCGCTTCACCTCCGCCGAGTACGCGACGACCGACCCGGCCAGCCAGGCGCTGGCACCGGCGACGCGCACCAGCCGGGACGCCACCATGCCTCCGGTAACCGACTCGGCCAGGCCGAGAGTCAGGCCCCCGGCGACCAGGGCCGCCCCGACGGCGCCCTCCATGGTCTGGTCGTCCACTCCGAAGACCGAATCTCCGAGCAATGCCCTCGCCGCCGCCTCCTCACCGTCCAGCACCGTGCCGGCCTCGGATGGGGAGTGGGCACGGACCGTGAGGCGCACCCTTATACCTTCCGTGCTGCTGGCCAGGAGGGCCACGGTCACCCCGCCCGCGGCGCCTTGGAGCACCTCGATCCGGGGGTTCAGCAGCTCCGCCACCCTTGACTCCGCCAGCCCCCAGATGCGCAGCACCCGAGAGGCGATCACCGACACCGGTCCGGCGCGGGCGACCAGATCGGGCAGGACCTCCCGGGAAGCCATCTCGCGCATCTCGTGCGGAGGACCGGGCAGGGCATAGATGACCTTGTCCCCAACCGGACAGATCAAACCTGGCGCGGTCCCCCTGACCTGGGGGATCGGCCGGGCGCCAAGGGGGACCTCAGCCTGGCGGGCGTTGTTGGCCGACATAGTGCGACCCCGCTCGGCGAACATCTCCCGGATGCGCGCCAGCACCACCGGGTCGGGCACCAGGGGCGCCCCCACCACCTCGGCTATCGCCTCCCTGGTGATGTCGTCGTGAGTGGGGCCCAGCCCCCCGCACACGATCACCGCATCGGCGCGCCCCAGCGCGGCCCGCAGTGCGGCCACGATCCGGTCGTGGTTGTCGCCGACCTTCACCTGTAGATGGCAGTCGATTCCGGCCAGCGCCAAGCGCTCCCCGAGCCACGCCGAGTTGGTGTCCACTGTCTGGCCGAGCAGCAGCTCGGTCCCGACCGCCAGGACCTCGGCGTTCACCCGGCGATGGCGGAAGGTTTGGAGCGGGCGCCGAGCCAATACAGCGCACCAGTCCACGCGGTGAGTGCCACGGCCACCCAGAGCGCGACATCCACGACCAGCTCGGCGTGGAAGGCCACGGGCGGGATCAACGCCAGGCCCACGGTCAGCACCTGCGCCCAGGTCTTGGCCTTGGCAAAGCGCCGAGCCGGCACCGAGATCCCCCGCCGTCCCACGCGAGCCCGGTAGAAGCTCATGCCGACCTCGCGCGCCGCGATCACACCGACCGGCAGCCACCACAGCTCGCCGTCCACCACCAGCCCCGCCATGGCACCCAGAACCAGGAGCTTGTCGGCCAAAGGGTCCAGGAACGCCCCCGAACGGGTCGCTCCCTGGCGTCGAGCCATGCACCCGTCCATCCAGTCGGTCCCGGCGATCACCGCCCAGACTCCAGCCAGCCACCACGCCGGGCCTTCGATCACGATGACCACCACCAGCAGGGGGGCGACCAGCATCCGAAGCAGGGTCAACCCGTTGGCCGGGGTCGCCAGGGCGGTCGGCCCGAATGTGAGCCCGGACGAGGACATCAGCCCGCCTTCGGGCCAGCGGCCGGGTCAGGGGCAACAGGGGCGGACGCTGGGGCGGACGCTGGGGCCGGCGTTGGGGCCGGCGCTGGGGCCGGCGCTGGGGCAACAGGGGCGGCCAGCCCGACTGGAACGGCAGTCAGGTCAGGACCTTGGGCCCCCGTCACGAGGACCCGAACCAGCGAGCCGACCACCAGGTGGGACGGAACCTCCACGATCCCGTCTATCTCAGGCGCTTCCCGGTGTGAGCGCCCCACGCCCGGCGAGTCCACCAGGACCTCCATCTCGGTCCCCACGAGCTCGGCCCGGCGGCGGGCGGTGGTGGTGTCACAAAGCTCACCACACTCGGCTAGGCGCTCAGCCACCAGCCCCGCCGGCACCTGGTCGGCCAGGCCCGCTGCAAACGTGCCCTCCTCCCTGGAGAAGGCAAACAGACCCACCCAGTCCAGCTCCGCCTCCGCCAAGAAACCCAGCAGCGCGTCGTGGTCCTCCTCGGTCTCGCCGGGATAGCCGACGATGAACGAGGAGCGCAGGGCGGCCTCAGGCGCCCGCCGGCGGATATCGCCGATCCGCGCCAGGAATCGCTCCCCGTTCCCCCATCGCCGCATCCGGCGCATCAGCGGCGGCGACACGTGCTGGAGCGAGAGGTCGAAGTAGGCAATGCCCGTCGCGCAGATTGCGTCAACGAGCGCCCCGGTCAGCGACGACGGGTACAGGTACAGCAGCCGCACCCGCTCTACCAGCTCGGCGGCAGCACCCACCAGGTCCACGATGGCCCCGGGCATTTGGATGTCCCGTCCGTAAGACGCCAGGTCCTGAGCAACCAGGATGACCTCCTTGACTCCGAGCCCGGCAATCTCGCCAAGAATCGAGCTCGGTGGTCGGGAACGCTGTGCGCCCCGGAATCTCGGTATCGCGCAGAATCCGCAAGATCTGTCGCATCCCTCCGCCACCTTCACATACGCCCAAGGCGCGGCTGGCGCAGGGCGGGGCAGGTTGAGCAGGTCAAAGGCGGGGACTGCGCCAGGTCGCGTGCCCAGGGTGACCGGGACCCCGAAACCAGCCACCAGGTCCGCCTCGGGAAGCGCGCCGGCCAGCTCGTCGCCGTAGCGGGCGGCCATGCACCCGGTCACCACCAGGCGGGCCCCGGGCGCCCGGGCATCGGCCAGGGCCAGGATGGTCTCTATGGACTCCATCCGGGCCGCCTCGATGAAGGCACAGGTGTTCACCACCACCAAGTCTGCCTGCTCAGGTGCCTCCGCCGGGGACATCCCATCGGCCAGCAGCGTGCCCGTCAGCTTGTCCGAGTCCACCTGATTCTTGGGGCAACCGAGCGTCTCCACCCAGTAACGCTGAGGCACGGCCCCCAATCTAGCTCATCGGGCTCACGCCTTGCGGCGCTACATCCGCACTGCCAGGGGAGCGAAGACTTCGATCATCCCACCGAAAGGCCACCACTGCCAGCTCGGGATGCTGCATCGGCCACGATTGGCTGCTCCCACGCCTAAAAGCGTGGGATTCTGGGGCTCAGGCTGCGCTGGCCGGAGAGCACGAGAGGTTCCTTGCCGCTCGGCCTGGGGGAGCACGGTACGGCGTAAACTGCGAGGGGTGAGCAAGCAGCCTGCCAGCGAAGCAGTCCCGGTCCTTGAGGAACTGGCGCGCGACCAGCATGCCCGCCCCGTCCGCGACATCGAGGAACTGCGCGCCGACGTGTGGTTCTCCGACAAAGAGCTGGACGAGTTCCTGGCCAACTGGCGGGCCAGCAGCGACACCTCATTGAGCTGACCCCGCCATGTCGGATGTCGCGATCGACACCGATGTCGCATCGCGTCTCCAGAAGGGCACCGAGCCCGCCTGGGTCCGAGGTCTGCGGTGGTCTTGCCGGTCCCGTTCGGGCCGAGCCGCCGAGCACCGTGCCGGCCTCGACGGCGAGGTCCAAGCCGTCCAGCGCACGAGTATTCCCGTAGGTCTTGACCAGTCCCTTCGCCTCGATGGCGAGGTGTCCGACCATCCGCATATCCTCCTTTGGGTGGCTCCCAGCAGGCTGGCGCCAGGTCGGCGGTCCAGCGATTTGTATCCCTGAGACCGGGCTGTCAAGATGAGCCCCCTGCCAGCACGTCTCGCCCCGATGGCCGCAACTGCCACAGACCGGCTCCCTCAAGACCAGGAGCGATGGGCGTTCGAGGTGAAATGGGATGGGGTGCGGTCACTCGCCTTCGTCACCAACGGGCAGGTCCGGCTGCAGAATCGCAATGGAGTGGACGTGACTGAACGCTACCCCGAGGTATGTGAGCCAGGGGCGGTCATAGATCGGCAGCTCCTGCTGGACGGCGAGGTGGTCGCGTTCGATCCGCACGGGCGGCCCAGCTTCAACCTGCTTGCTCGCCACCTCACCGCGGTCAGCTACGTGGTGTTCGACCTGCTCCACCTCGACGGCAGGTCGCTGCTCGACGTGCCATACGTCGAGCGCAGGACATTGCTAGAGGTGCTGGGCCTGGACGCCACCTGCGCCGGCTCGGCGGGCTCGGCGGGCTCGGCGGGCTCGGCGGGCTCGGCGGGCTCGGCCACCTGCGCCGGCTCGGCGGGCCCCCTCTGGCACGTGCCGGCATACCACGTTGGCGATGGCCCTGCGCTCTTCGAAGAAACCCGTGCGCAGGGATTGGAGGGCCTGGTGGCCAAGCGACTCGACAGCGTCTACGTTCCGGGCAAGCGGTCCAGGGCCTGGCTCAAGCTCAAGCACCGTCGTCGCCAGGAGCTGGTGGTCGGGGGCACAACCCCTGGGGAGGGCGCCCGCTCTGACACCCTCGGAGCGCTATTGGTCGGCTACCACGAGGGCGGTGACCTGCGCTTCGCCGGGCGGGTCGGGACCGGGTTCTCCAACTTTGACCTGCTCACACTCAGCTTGGCGCTCCAAGGCTTGTCGAGGCAGACCGAGCCATTTGGTCCGTCGCCCGCCGCCCGGGTCCCACCCCTGCTGGCCCGTGGCGCTCACTGGGTCGAACCCCGCCTGGTCGTCGAGGTCTCCTTTGCCGAGTGGACACCAGACGGCAGGCTCCGCCATCCGGCGTACCTGGGCACCCGGGATGATGTCGAGCCAACCACAGTCATCCGGGAACCCGAATCGTACTTGTCGTGATGACCGACGAAAAACGCACACCATCACGACAAGTGCGCCTCTGGCACCGACCTAGGTCGGGCTGACATTGCCATACAACATCTGCCCGACCCAAATGCGCCGACCTGAGTGGGCTCATAACTGGCGGGGATCGACCTGCACCCTGAGACGCCCCCGCGGACGTGGCACGGCTGCCAGGGCGTCGCACAGGACGCGGTGATCGGGGGCACGCACCAGCCAGGCGTCCTTGTCCGGCCCCCGGACTTCCAGGCCAGGGACCCCGAGTTGGCGCAAGCGCCCCACATAGCCATCGGCCCCGGCCCCGGACACCAGGGCCAGGGCCGAGAAAGGCGGGAGGCGCAACAGCCCTCGCCTCTTGCTCTCGGCATCAACCAGACGGCCTGGATCGGCGTGCAGGGCGGCTGCGAGGACCTCGTGGCCCCGAACGCGGGTCTGCACCAGGACCCTCCCGCCTACTTTCCTTCCCCCCACCACGCCCGAGGCTCGGGCCAGGAGCGCGAGCGCATCCTCTCCGGCCCGAAAGCGCTGCGCAAACAGCTCCTGGTCCATGTCCAAGAAGGCGACGCCCCTGGCGCTCCCAACGCGATGGAGCACCGCAGATGTTCCCACCACTACGGGCGCCCGCCACTCCGACGTGCCGCCCGTCCGGCCACTCACCTCCTCGACCGCAAACCCACTGAGAGCGCTCAGCTCCTCGCGCACCCGAGTGACCCCGACCCGCAGGGTCTTCATGCGCCCTGCCCCGCACCCTGCGCAAAGCACGGGGCGGACCGATCCGCAGCTTCGACACACGAGAGCCCCGGCATCTGAGGAATTGAGCCTGGGAAGACCAACCTCCGCGCCCTGTCCAGATGGCTGAGCCACCGGTCCTCCACAGTGCTCGCAGCGAGCCAGTCCGCCACACGCGCTGCAGGCGAGAAGCCTGGAGCGCCCGGTTCGGTTGAGGACACACACGACCTGGCCGCCTGGCTCGGGCGTGGCCGTGGCGAGCATGGCCACGAGGCGCTCCGAGTACAAACCCCGCCGAGGGTCCTCACGGCGCATGTCGACAGCCTCCAGGGCGGCCCAGCCCTGGCGCTCCGCCCTGCGGGCCTCAGGCAGGAGCCTCCCTGAAGCCAGCATCTCCAGGGTCGGGCAGGGCGACACGAGCAGGCACGGCGCCCCCGCGCGCCTGGCCCTCTCGGCGGCGACTCGCCAGGCCGACCAGGTGGGGGCCGCCTCGGACTCATATGCCTGTTCGTGGGCATCGAGAACCACGATCCCGGCCAAACCGGGCGCTGGCCCCCAAGCTCCCGCCCGGGCACCCACGACTACCCTTCCTCCCGCTGCCGCCGCCGCCCATCCAGCGCCGAGCAGGGCGACCGGCCAACCCTGCGCAGCCAGTCGCGTGGCAAGACCCTGGGCACCGGCGGTGGACGGGGACAGCACGATCACCGAGCGCTCTGGCTGGAGGAGGCTGTCGAGAACCGCCTCCACCAAGGCCAGCGGGTCGATTGCCGGTGCCATCCGCACCACTGTGGTCCCAGGTGACAGCGCCTCTTTGACCAGATGGGCAACGGGTGTGGTTATCCCGCCGAGGCTTGGCCCGCCGGGGCGGCGTACCCCTGCTCCGGGCTCGGGCAGGGACAGCACCACGCCCTTTGGGGAGGCCGTTCCGAGAAAGTGGGCCTGACGCCCGGCCCAACGCCATGCGGCCCATCGGGCCAGCTCCACCAGCTCGCCCGACGGCCCCCAACCGCGAAGGTTGCTCAGTGGACGCAGCTCCAGCCCTGCGGGCGGCTCCACGTGGTCTGCAACTACCCACCCGGCCACTCGCCTGGGCCCCAGCTCCACCCGGACCCGGGTCCCCACCCTCACCTGCGCCTCCCAGCTCGGGGGCACCAGGTAGTCGAAGGCCCGATCCAGGGCCGCCACGTCGGGCAGCACACTAACCACCCGGACGGCCTTTGGGCTCGACGATCCAGCACCCGGGGCTCCAGCACCCGGGGCTCCAGCACCCGGGGCCCCAGCGCCCGACGGCCCAGCGCCCGACGGCCCAGCGCCCGACGGCCCAGCACCCGACGGCCCAGCACCCGACGGCCCAGCGCCCGACGGCCCAGCACCCGACGGCCCAGCACTCAACGGCCCAGCACCCGACGGCCCAGCACTCAACGGTCCAGCCTGGCCACCACCTCGTCCCAGATGACCCGGGCAACCTCGGCCTTGTCGTCCAGCGCCACCTCCCTCACCGCCCCATCTGCGGACACGATGGTCACCGCGTTGGTGTCGTGGTCGAAACCCACACCCACCGCCGAGACGTCGTTGGCGACCACCAGATCGAGGCCCTTGGCTTCGAGCTTTGCCCTCGCCCGGCGCACCAGCTCGCCCGGCTCGCCCCCAGAGAGCACCTCGGCAGCGAAGCCCACCAGCACTTGGCCGGCCCGGCGCCGCGCGACCACGGCCGCAGAGATGTCCGGGACGGCCTCGAGTGCCACCTCGGGAACCCCCCCAGTCCTGCTCCACTTGCCAGCGCTCAGCGTTACCGGCCGCCAGTCGGCGACTGCCGCAGCCAGCACCACCACGTCGCAATCTGTGGCATGAGCCATCACGGCGGCCTGCATCTCCGCGGCGCTGTCCACGCTCACCACCTCGACCCCTGCCGGAACCGGGCACTGCGCGGTGGTGACCAGGGTGACCTGGGCCCCCCGCCGGGCAGCCTCGGCAGCCAGGGCGTGACCCTGCTTACCAGAGGATCGGTTGCCGATGAAGCGAACC
>JAVKSL010000086.1:0-2629 GCA_039583695.1 Acidimicrobiales bacterium
GTGGGGTGGTGTCGGGGGGCGCCGGTGGGGTGGTGTCGGGGGGCGCCGGTGGGGTGGCATTGCCGGATATCTCGGTGCTGGGAGTGGGTATTCCTGCGTGGTTGAACGGCCTGGCCGAAGCAGCCTCCGAGCTGCGCCGGCACCTCCTGGACCGCCTCCGGGCCGGCGAGCTGGACGTGGCAGGGGAGCTGTTGATGGCGATGGAGGACGCGTACGACCTGCTGGTGACCATCGAGTATCCTGACGCCATGACGGGCGGCCTTCGCCGCCACACGGATTCCCTGCGCGCTGTGCTGGAGCGCAGTCGAGCTGATCTGACCCTCACGCTGGTCCAGGCTCGCCTCCAAGCGGCGCTGGACGTGGCAGCTCGGGCTTGAAGCGATTGCGCTTATGCACCTATACGGTGCATAAGCGCGACCGCTTTCTCTGCAGAAATCGTCAAGTCGCTCCGGTAAAGTCATAGTTCCCTTGGGGGTGTAGCTCAGTCCGGTAGAGCGCTACGTTCGCAACGTAGAAGTCGGCGGTTCGAGTCCGCTCACCTCCACCAGAAAAGTGCAGCTCAGCGGAGGTACAGTAGGCGCGGCTCTCAGGACTTCATGGCCGTGATGGGGGTCTTGGGACTCAACAGGACTCATTGCGGAGATTCTGTAGTAGGGTTCTTGGGACTCAAACAGGACTCACTGCGGAGGTTTCCACCGATGGCCAAGCGCAAGCGGCGGCGCGGACCCAACGACGGGGGCAGCATCGACCAGCGCCCCAGCGGTCGCTGGCGGCTGCGGGTTCGCCTGGACGGGCGCCAGGTCCTCTATGGCACCTACGAGACTGAACAGGAGGCATTCCAGGCACAGGCCCGGTGGCGACTCACCGGTCTCCTGCCCGCCGACGACCCGGACCTGGCGATCAAGGAACCGCCGAGCGTGGCGGTGGGAGGGATCCGCTGTGACGAGTGGTTCGAGCGCTGGCAGGAGGCCAAGGCCCGGCGTTGCTCGGTGGTGCGGGTAGGTTCCGGCCGGGGCGGCGCGTCGTCCACCGCAGCCAGGGACCGTGCCCAGTGGCGGCGATGGTGGTCACCGGCCCTGGGCGACCGTCTCCCACACACGCTCACGCCGTCCGAGGTTGCGGCAGTGCTACAGGACATGGAGGCGGCCGGACGCTCGCCCAACACGCTGCGGACGCACTGGATCATGGTGCGGGCCCTGTTCAACTGGCTGGTGGCCGAGGCAGTCATAGCGTCGAGTCCCGTTGCCGGCCTGGGCCTCTCCGTGGATCCGGCGCAGGATCGGGTCCGAGAGATCGTGGTGCCGGACTTCGGCTTCCTCGACCTGTTGTACGACAGGCTGAAGAGCTCGCAGGACCGATTGGTCTTCGAGTTGCTCCTCGGAACCGGCGGCCGTCGCTCGGAGGTCGCGGGCATGCTCGTGGGCGATGTCGACCTGGTCGCGAAGCGGGTGTGGGTGCGCCGGCCGGTCGTTGAGGTGGAGGGCCGCCTGACGCGCAACGCCGCTCCCAAGGGCGGCCACACCAGGGCGGTCGTCGTCGGTCCCGAGCTGGGGGAGTTGCTTCGTGAGCACCTCGCCCTCCGGGGTATGCCCGACGCAAGCGAGCCGCTGTTCACCAGCCCGACGGGGGCGGGCTTCCGGTGGAACAACTATCTGTCACGCCGGTTCCGCCCCGCCGTGCAGTCCGCGGCTGTGCGTTGGGCCGCGCTGGAGCGGCGACGACTGGTCGACCAGGGTTGGTCCCGCCAGGATGCCACCACCCGGGTGATGGGCGAGTCGGCCAAGCTGGCCAAGCTCACGCCGCATCATCTCCGGCACACGGCCGCCGCTCTGCTCTGGGCGGCGGGGGCGAGCGATGTGGAGGTGCAGCTGATCCTCGGCCACGCGGACATCGAGACTTCGAAGAGGCTCTATGGCCACGTGCTGGCGGACTCGGCAGACAACGCTGCCGCGAGAGTCGAGCAATTGCGCCAGGCGCGGCGGCCTTCCGTGGCTGGGGTCCGCAGGATCGACCAAGCGGCTCGCCGTGCCCGGGGCGCGGCCAGCGCTCGTTGATCGCCCGCACCGACGGGTCCACCCGCCGGGCCAGCGGCGGGCTCTTTTGCCGGGGTAGCCACACCTTGCCTTTCTCGAGAGGTTGCTGGTCCCGCGCGAAGTTGCTCATCGGCTCTACTGCCTCAGGTACTCACGGGTCCGACCCTCATGCGGTGTCTTCGGCGGTTCCGAGCCACGTACTCGTCGAGGTCGGTCACCTGGATGCGGGTAGCTCGGCCGATCTTGACATAGGCGATCCGGCCATCGCACATCAGGTTCTTGACGGTGCGCGCCGACACGTTCAGGTACGCGGCCGCTTCGTCGGTGGTCAGCAAGAGCTGATCCCGTCGCTCAGGTTTGGATTCAGCCACGCCTTGGCCGGCCGTGTTGGCCGGATCAAGCACGGCGGCGCTGCGGACGGTCCTGCCCCTACGGCCGTCAGGCTTCGGGGTGACCGTCCCTCTCGCTTGCAAAGACATGAGAGCATTGTGAACAATCGCCGTCCCACCAGGAATTTTCGGGGGGTATCACTATGAGAGGCGATGGAGTGGACCCATATCAGCGCCCATCCATGAGATCAGCGCCCATCCATGAGA
>JAVKSL010000086.1:2729-10743 GCA_039583695.1 Acidimicrobiales bacterium
ATCAGCGCCCATCCATGAGATCAGCGCCCATCCATGAGAAATTTCTCTGGCATGCGGGTCGATTAGGCCCCTGAGCTGGGAGGGCTGCGAGATAAGGCAGGAAAGACTCGACAAATACACCAGATCAGCGCCCATACATATCAAAGATTCTAACCACACTAGAAATCACCAGATCAGCGCCCATCTATGAGATCAGCGCCCATCTATGAGAAACCTCAGGCCCGTCCTGGCTCTCAAAGTGGGCTCATGTGGGGGAACGCGAAGTTTGTTGGTCCGTTTGGAGGCCGTGCGACGGGGTTGAACAGCCAAAAGCGTACACCTGTTCCCAGAGCCAAAAATCCACTGCATATGTCCCCGGTAGACGACCTGACATAACGCGAGAGCCAGGGGGCGCCCTCGGATGTGGTCTGCTGGTGGTCGGACCCGAGAGACTGACCCTGGTGGCTCAGCCGCCGTGCGAACTGGGCTCGGGGCTGGCGCTCGGCCAGCGTGGCGGCGACAGTCGCCGGTCGGGCCCGGCGATGCGCTGCGGGTCCTCGACCGTTGGCTCGATCACTCGGGTGAGCTTCGCGACCACGCCGGGGAGCTTGCCGGGTCCTTGTGGGTCTACTCGCGCCCGGATGGACCCGATCACCCCAGGGGCCGGGCCTTCGCCCTGGTCAGGCCAGAGTGCAGAGCAGCGCCGGGCGTGGGCTCGATCGGCCGGAGCGGTCGGCGACGACGGCGAGGTGTTGGTCCTCAACGGCGGCCGGCTGCGTGCCACGTACCAGCGCCGCCGGGACCGGGCATCGTGGACCGGGCGGACAACCATCGACCCCAACCACAGCGCCCAGGTGGAAGGCGACCACTACCTGAGTTCGCATACTCCGCCCCGTTCGACCCCATCGAGGGGGTCATCGAAGACGCCCAGGGCGGCTTCGCTCGGGGAAGACCTCTCCGAGGAGTTCAAGCAATGCCGTTGACGGCTCGTGGGCAGGTGAGCTACCTTCGGGTGAGCCGGACCCCGTGGATCGTCGCGGATACAGGCTCAGCGCCAACAGCACGTACAGGGGTCCGGCTCCGGGGTCGGTCGCACCCCCGGCGAGTATGTCGCCGAAGTTCTGCCATATCACCCAGACGAGGCAAGAGAGCACAATAGCGACCCGGAGGAAAGTCTTCACTTGGTGCTGGCGCAGGACCATGATCCCGACGGTCACCTCGGCCAACGCGAGGAGGAGAGCGAGAGGATCGCCGAAGGACTTGGTGAAAGTAATGGCAAGCTTGTCGAGCTGCACCAGCCAGGACGGTTCACCCGGGATGTTCATGGCTATCACCGAGGTCGTCACGGCCATTGGCGACAGCCCCGGCCTGACCTGCTCGACCGCCGCTCCTATCCACAGCACCGCCCATATGCGCCGGGTCCAGGGCTCGCCAAGCAGCCCGGCGCTGGCTACCGTCTCCTGCTCTGACCGTCCTGTCGGCCAGGCCACCAGGCCCACGATGCCGTAGAGCAAGGCCGGGCCGGGGAACCCAGCCAAGATCGAGCCCATGACCGGGGCAAGCAAGCCGCCAAGTCCCTCGCCGACCGCCCACACGCCCACCGCCCAGCCAAAGGACCCGATAAGGGCGACCTGCACGGTGCGTCGGAAGACCAGCCCAGCTCCGATCGCCAGCTGCGTGGTGGCGAACACCACGTTCCAAGCGGCGGCATGCGGTGCGAGGAACTGCGCCAAGTCTTCCAGCTCGACGCCCACGAGCCGGGGCTGGAACATGGCCTGCATACCGAGGAGCTGGGTGACGAATGCCTTCGAGAACATGTAAGGCTGAAGCTGCAGGCCGCCGTCAAAAAGCCAGATGACTCCGAGCACCACCTGCAGTCGTCGCTGTGTAAGCCGGCCCGAGGCCGCTGGGGACGACCTGAACCTCATCGATTCGTACCCCTCGGTCGGGCCACCACCTCCACGAAGGGCCGGATTATCGGAGGTACGCCGGGCGGATCGAAGCACTCGTAGCGCTCAAGGCTGAATCCGGCTCGTTCGATCGCGGCCGCCGTGTCCCGGTTCGGATGGCACCCACCGGCGCCGATTCGCCACAAGGGGGTCAGTCGATCCTGCCAGAGCGCCCGGCGGCCCGTACCTCGCACGTGCTCCAGGGCGAGAAGCTGCCCACCGGGATGAAGCACCCGGTGCAGCTCCTCCAGGGTGGCGTCCGGGTCGACCACCGAGCACAGCACCAAGGTCGACACGACGAAGTCGAAGCTGGCATCGGGGAACGGCAGATCCTCGCCCACTGCCTCGGACACCTCGACGGGCACCGTAGCCGCACTTAGTCGGGAGCGAAGGCGGGCGCGCATTGCAGGGTCCGGCTCGGCTACCACGACCCGTCCGACACCCCGGTAGTGGGTCAGGTTCGCGCCGGTTCCGGCGCCGATCTCGAGCACTTGGCCATGTGTCTGGGCCAGCAGGCCAGCCCTGCGCTCGCCCAACCAGGCCCGCTCCGCTCGGTCGTTGAACCGGTCGTAGACGGCGGCGAAGAGCCGGTGGCCCTTGGTGCTTACCATGGCGGTTGCCTCTGAGACCTCACGGATCCGAGATCTGCCTTCGGGCCACGACCCGGCGCAGGGGGATGCCTACCTGCTTTCCGACCCATCCCTCCCCCAATTGAACCGCCGCAGACAGTCGGTCCGCGTGCTCGTCCGGAAGGTAGAGCGAACGCACAAGCGAACGCCCGGCCTCGGGCGTCTCGACTCGATACTCGAAGCGGGCCCGCTCGTCGGAGACCAAATCCAAGCCTCTGCGCTTTAGCTCGGAGCCCAGGTCCCGCATGAGCCCATCGTTGGGGTAGGAGAGGCCCCGACGGCGCAACGCGATCAGTAGCCGGCCATAGCGCCACAAGTCGGCTGGCGAGAGGGGACCACTGCACGGAAGTAGGGCCACCAGAGTCCCCTCTCGTGCCAAGACTCGGGCCAGCTCGTCCAGGGCGTCTGCCAGCGGCTCCACGAGCATCAGCGCCATGCAGCAAACCACCGCTTGCACCACCCCGCGCGCGAGGGGGACTCTCGTGGCATCGCCGAGCACCAGCGGTGCCGCGCCCCGTGCGCTGGCCCGGCCGAGTTCGGCGGACGAGAGGTCCATCCCGACCCACCCCCGTCCCCTCTGCAGCCCCCAAAGCGGAGCGCTGCCGCAAGCCAGGTCGAGCACGGTCCCGCCCGGCGGGAGCGCCTCGACCAACCAGGCATATGGGCTCCGGCCCCGGTTCCGAGATCCCTTCAAGACGTCCTCGGTGATCCCCGGACATCGCTGGTGGAAGTCGCCCAGGTAGCTCCGCCAGCCGGCTGCGGGATACGTCCCGGCTGGACCGACACCCAGGGCGACTTCCTCCTGCTGGTCTGCGACATTGTCTGGCACGATGGAAACCACCCCTACGAGATCGGAGTTCCGATGCCGCCGGTGCAGGGCCCGTTCAGCTCGCCTCCCTGGTCACCGTGCTCGAAGTGGCGGATAAAGGAGACCAGAGCGGGGTTCGAGACGTTGTCCACATGGAGTTGTGCCCCCCAAGCGCTAGCCACGATCGGTGCTGGTAGGCCGGGGTAGGGACTCAGGATCACGTAGCGCTCAGGACCGTCGTACAGGGACTCCGCCACCTGGCGCAGCAGAGTCAGCTCACTGGCTGCCAGGTCGGGCCGGTAGGTCACCCACACCGCGCCGTGTTCCAGGGAATGCACAGCGTTCTGGTTGGGCACGGGCTGGGCGTAGACACCGCAGTTGAGCCAGACCGCACTGTGGGGACCTCCTGCCGGTGGGTTGCGATTGTACTTGACAGGACCACTGACGTGGGTATGGTTGGTCTCGGCAAACACCTGGGTCCCTGTCGGCAGGCCTGCAGCAGAGGGCACCGAGGGGCCGCCGCTGAGCACCAGAGCGATGGCAACAGCCGCTATGACGACGGCCACGACGAGCGACCCACCCACCCACAGCCCGACGCGGCGCCTGGCTACTGGGCGATCGGACCGACGGGGGGGAGCACCTCGAGGCGCCGGCCCCTTCTTACTCGTTTGGCGCGTCTGGACGCCTCGGCTCGTCGGCTTGCCCCCAGATCGCTTATTGGTCATGCCTGTGCGCCTCCTCGATGCCCCGCGGTACGCTCATTTGCCCTTCCTTGCCTTACTTTCGGAGTCCTTGCCCTTCCTTGCCATCATGCCGCCCCCGCCCTTCCTGGCTTTTCGGCTCTGCCCGCCGCCATCGGCCTTCTCCCGCTTGCGCTGCTCACGCCGCTCCCGCCGGCTCATCGGGCGGGTCGATCCCTGTCCTCCTGCTGATTTTTCGACCACCACATTCTCCTCTTGGTACTTGGTGCACTCCGTTGCCGAATTGGCCCAGCTTGGAACGCTGCACCCGGCAGACGATCGATTCCAGAACCTACTACATACTGTACGCCTCGACCCAACCGGGGCCGGGCTTGGAGCCTTCGCCAAGGTGACAGAAATGGACAGCCCCTGCCGCGGGTGTGGATGTGACCCTCATCGGAGAGGCCGACCGCTTGGAGCATCTGCAGTTGGAAGGACCGGCAATTGAGCGACTTTGCGGCTTTCGTCGACCAGCGCCATGCTCCGCGGTAGCCGAGGGCGAAGGCCCGGATCTCCCGGCGCACGGCCCTGTCGCTCTTGCGCACCGTCAGCGTGGGGTGGAACCAGTGATCAGCAGGCTCGCCGTGGTAGGGGTCCGAGATGATGCTTCCCCCGCCGCAGGAGCCCCCCACCCCGTTGAGCGTCCCGGTGCAGCCTCTCAGCATGTCCCGGATGCGCACCGGGCAGTGATCCGGCCACCAGCCGTAGCTCTCCACACCGTCGAGCTCTACCCACCAGTGTCCGTAAGTCCTACCCAGATGGCTGTCGGTGCGCTTGACAACGACAAAGGGAATGATCCGAGATGGGGGCGGAGCCCAGGAACCAGCCAGGAACGAGCCGAGGAGTCCCCGACGCCGACGATGGCGGAGGACCACCACCCCCACGGTCAGCATGCTCAGTGCCCCCACGAGCACCCACAACCTTCGGCGGCGGCGAGACCGGGCGGCCCCGCAGCATCGGGGCGCCTCAGCGCCCGGCACGCCGCTCAGGCGGGACCAGCGCCCAGAAGTGTCAATGTGTACAAGTGGTACTACAGTGGGTCGCAGGCTCACAAACCTAGGGACGGGAGAGGGGGCAAGTCGGTGGCCAAGTTGGCGATGGGCGAGCTCGAGGCAGCTGTGATGGACGTGCTCTGGGATGCAGAAGGCCCGCTCATCCCGGCCGAGGTACACCGGATCGTGTCGGCCCAGCGCCCTTTGGCCTATACCACGGTCATGACCATCCTGGTTCGGCTCTGGAAGAAGGATCGCCTCGATAGGCGCTCCCGCGGCTTGGCCTATGCCTACGAACCGAAACTGAGCAGGGAGGAGTATGCCGCGGCCCGGATGGGCGAGCAGCTGGTAGCCGCCAAGGATCGCCCGCTCGCCCTCGGGTACTTCGTGGCGGGCCTCAAAAGCGCCGACCGGGAACGACTACGCCATCTCCTGGCGTCGCACGGCAAGGAGGACTGAGCCGTCATGGGTGTGGTGATGGTGCTAGCAGGCCTCGGTCTCGTCGCTCTGCCTGGTCTGGCTCGGTCCCTCGGGCGCCGACTGGCGCCTTCGAGATGGGCGGCGCTGGCCCTGGCCGCCATCGTGATCGGAGGGGGCGTCTTCGAGTTGGGGCTGCTGGCCTATGCGGCCCCTACAGTCCTGCGCGCCCTGGGCGTCCCGGCCCTGGCTTCAGCCTGTGAGCGCATGCTCGGGGCCCTCGTTCCGGGTGGGGCGTTAGTGGGTTGGGCTGCGGCCGCGCTCGGGGTGCTCGTTGCCGGCCTGGCCGCTCGAGGCTTCCTCAGCGGTCGTCGCTTCCGCAGGGTTATCCGGGCGGAGCCGTGCCTGGGCGAGCATCGCCCCCTGGGTGACCATCAGCTGGTGGTCCTTCCCGGAAAAGAGCTGCTGGCTCTGAGCGTCGCCGGCCGCCCAGGCCAGGTCATCGTCTCCTCCGGGCTCGTGGCTGTTCTACCTGACGCGGAACTCGCCATGGTAGTGGCCCACGAGGTGGCACACCTTGAATACGGCCACCAACGCTACCTCGCCCTAGCGGGCGTGCTGGAAGCCGCGCTCGTCTTCTTCCCGCCGGCGCGCAAGAGCGTTGCTGCGCTGCACAGCGCCGTGGAGCGCTGGGCTGACGAAGCGGCTATCAGGGAAGCTCACGACAGGATCGTCCTGCGCCACGCTCTGCTCCAGGTAACGCAAGCAGCGGTGGGCGTGGAGGTCGCTGCCTTCTCGGCAGCCGACACCGTGGCCGAGCGCCTCGAGGCTCTGCAAGCTCGCCCGACTCCCTTGCGGACCGTGTCCCTCGGCCTGCTCTACAGCCCAGGGTTGGTCCTGGGCATCGCCTCTGTGGCCGGAGGGGCCGCGTGGCTGGGAGGCCTGCGCATGCTGTTCGAGATGGCGGGGCGCTGCCCGCTTTAGTTTCCCAAATCGGATACGACTACGGTCTGTCGTAGATGGCTACCCTGCTTCTCCCCTTGTTTGCCTTGGTGGCAGGCATCGTCTCGTTCACCTCACCTTGCTTCCTGCCCCTGCTGCCCGGCTACCTCTCATACATCTCCGCCCTCCCGGTGTCGGAGCTGAGCCGGGCCCAGGCGCGTGCCACCACTTTTCGGGCTGCCGTGCTGTTCGTGGCGGCTTCACCTTCGTCTTCACCCTCCTTGGCGCCTCTTTCGGGTTCTTCGGGTCCATCCTGTTACAAGAGTTGCCTCTTATCGTGCGTTTGGCCGGGGTTGGCATCATTGTCATGGGGTTGGCCATGGCAGGCCTGCTGCGGGTCCCGTTCCTCTACCGAGAACGTCGCTTCGCCATGCACCGCGTGCACAGCGGGCCCAAGGCGGCCTTCGGCGTAGGCATGGCCTTCGCCGCCGGGTGGACCCCGTGTCTCGGCCCGGTGCTGGCCACAATCCTTGCCGTCGCCTCAGCTAGCAAGACGGTGGCATGGGGAGCGGTCCTGCTGGCCTTGTACTCCCTCGGCTTGGGCCTGCCGTTCATTGGCTTGGCCCTCGGCCTGGAGCGGGCCCGCGGGTCCCTCGCCTGGCTGCGCCGCCACGGCCAGGCCATCGAGGTGGGCGGAGGCATGTTGTTGGTCGGCGTCGGCGTGCTGTTCGTCACCGGCGCCTGGCGCTCGTTTTTTGTCCCCCTCCAGCGGGTCTTCGCCGGCCTCGGCTGGCCCCCTATCTGAGCGGTGACCGACAAACCCGGTCGGCGCCGTCGCCTCGGCGTATGGATGGCTCTTGCTCTTGTGCTCGGGGGCCTGATGGTGGCGCATCATTTGACCCGCAGCCGCCTCGACGACCCCAACCCCGCCCGCCAGCGACCCGACTTCCTCGGCGCCAACCATGCGCCTTTCCCGGCCCCGGCACTGGCCCCCGGGATCCCTGCGCGGGGCACCGAGGCAGCAGTGTTCTTCACCCGTCCTGCCCTGGCTGATTCGCTTATCGCGGCCCTTAGGACAGACCCGTCACTTGCTCGCCTGGCCAGACTTGTGATCGTGGTATCCGGCACTCCCGCTCCTGTCGGCACGCCGACGATCACGGTGGTGGTCGATCCGGGGCTGGCCGCGAGCTTCCACCTGGACCGTCCCGTTGACGGCGGCCCCCCTGTGGGCTACGCCGTCATCGCCTCCTCGGGACTGGTTCCCTACGAAACGCTCGACCCGGCCATCGCGGACCACCTGGTCGAGGTCCAGACCATGGTGGGTGCGGCGGGATGAGCAAGGTGGCATCAGCGCGCCGCGAGCCGGGTCGCTCGGCGAGGGTGGACCGGGCCAGCGTGGTGGCTGCTGTGGTGGTCGAAGCCGGGCTCTTCGGCTTCTACTGGCGCGAGGACGCCTTGTTCCACTGGTTCGTGCACTTCTTCGGGGTCTTCCGGTATGAGTGTGGGTAAGCGGCGGGGTCTGGGCTGTGGTTCTGCCTGGTAGGGGGCTATAAGGTGG
>JAVKSL010000087.1:0-10739 GCA_039583695.1 Acidimicrobiales bacterium
CTGCTGGCCCTGGCCAGCGCTGGCCCAGCCGCCGGCCCGGACCCAGCCTCAGCCGCCGGCCCGGACCCAGCGTCGGCCGCCGGCCCGGACCCAGCCTCGGCCGCCGGCCCGGACCCAGCCTCGGTCACTGCGCCCGACGTTGGCTTGGGGAATCCCGCCGGTGGGACACTGGAGCTGTGACCCAGCCCGATCGTTCCCCCATTGCCGCTGCCGATCGGGTGCGCCCGGTGGGCAAGCTGCCCACCCCCCTGCCCTGGTGGGCGGACCGTCCCGGAGATCAGCGGGGCTCGGCCCCAGCCGGCCCCGCCAAGGCCGCGGCCGGCTGGGCTGGTGCCCTCTTCGGGATGACCGGTCCGGACCAGGGCTACGCCCTTCATCTGGCTGAGCGACTCCAGGACCGTCTGGTCCTGGAGCCAGGGGAGACAGCCGAGGACGCCACAGCTGGTTGCCTGGGGGTGGCACTGCGCCGGGCCGCGGCCTTCGACCGGGCGCCGGTCATCTTCGACCTCGAGCTGGCCTTCACGCTTTGGGGATACCTCGGAGAGCCGCCCCGCGATCTGGTCGAGTGGAGGCGGCCGTTGTTTTCCGCCGCGGCTCATGACTACTGGGTCCAGCGCGAGATAGCTGCCCGGGTTCTGCCGGAGACCCTACTCCTCACGCCGGGCCAGGTTCGCAGCCGGCTGGCGGAGTGGCGCAAGCTGATCGATACCACGCCGTGAGCGTTCCCAGGAGGACCCAAAGTTAGGTGAGCGGCACCGAGAGGTGGCGGAGGCGGGCGCCGTGGGTGGTGCAATCGCCCTCAGCATCCTGCAAATCCCGCTCATCTGGTGTGTATTGCAAGCTCGGGGTGTCCCAACGCCTGCCCAGTTATAGCCCAGCGTGCTCCAGGACGTACTCTGTGACCGTGCGCGTGGCTCAGGTGTGCCCATACAGCCTGACTATTCCGGGAGGGGTGCAGTCCCAGGTGCTGGGGATTGCCAGTGCCCTGCGTCGGGGTGGCCACGAGGCCAGCGTGCTGGCGCCATGCGACGGCCCGATACCAGACGTGGGCGTCGTGCCGCTGGGTGTCTCGATACCGTTCGCGGCCAACGGCTCGGTGGCGCCGATAGCACCGGACCCCGCGTGCTTCCGCCGGACGGTACGAGCCCTGCAGGAGGGAGACTTCGACATTGTCCACGTCCACGAGCCGATAGTTCCTGGCCCGAGCCTGACCGCCCTTCTCACCACTGATCGCCCAGTAGTCGGGACATTCCACCGCTTTGGCGCCAGCCCGGCTTATCGTGCGCTGGGTCCGCTGGTGCGCTGGGTGGCCAGTGGGCTGGACCTGCGTTGCGCCGTGTCGGACGATGCCCGTTCGACCGCGCAGGCGTCTCTCGGCGGGGAGTACGTCCTCGTCTCCAATGGGGTTGAGATCGAGCGCTTTGCCAGCGCCTCCCCGTGGCCCACTGAAGGTCCCACGATATTGTTTGTCGGCCGGCACGAGCCGCGCAAGGGCCTTTCGACCCTGCTGGCCGCATTCGAGCTACTCGATCCGGCGGTGCGGCTGTGGGTGGCAGGTGACGGCCCTGAGACCGCCGAGCTTCAACGGCGCAGCTGCGCCAACCGTCGCATTGAGTGGCTCGGTCGCATCAGCGACCGGGAAAAAGCTGCTCGGCTCCGGGGTGCCGACGTCTACGCCGTACCGTCGGAGCACGGCGAGTCCTTTGGGGTAGTGCTGCTGGAGGCCATGGCCGCTGGGACCCCGATTGTGGCCAGCGATTTGAGGAGCTACCGCCTGGTGGCCAGGGCGGGAATCGACGCCCTCCTGGTGGCGCCCGGCGACGCGGTGGCGCTGGCCGAGGGCCTGGCTCGGATCCTGGCCAACCAGATGCTCGCCGAAAAGCTGTCTGCAGCCGGTCGCTCCCGAGCTGCCGAGTTCTCGATGGACCGGGTGGCTGCCCACTACTGCGAGCTGTACTCGCAGGTTCTCCTCGCCGGGGCCGGGGGCGCCTCACATCTTTCCCGGCTGAGGCCCTCCAGCCTTTTGCGCAAGGTCGGCCGTGTGGGCAGGCGTGGTTGATGGGCGGGCCGACGGCGGGGTCCCGGGCATCGGGGGTAACCGAGCGCCGGAGTGACGACCGCCGGAGCGCCGACCGGAGCCGGGCTGAGAGCCGCCGGAGCGAGCAGCTGGGGGACGAGCACCGCCGCACCGGCTACCAACGCGCGAATCGCCGGCGGGCCGGCCTTCTCGCCGCAGGTCCAGCCGTCCTGGTCGGGGTCATCGCAGTTGGACTGACCTGGGTGGGCTCGGGTTGGCTGCTGGCGGTGGTGGTGGGCATCGTGGCCGGATGCTCGACGTTCATTCTGGTCGTTCGCCAGGCCGGCCCGCTGACACTGCGCCTGATTGGCGCGGCGCCGGCGGGGGATGCGGCCCAACCCAGGGTTCACAACCTGGTCGAAGGGCTCTGCGTCAGCGCAGGTGTCGCCAAGCCAGAGGTCTACGTGCTCGACAGTGATGTTGCCAACGCCCTGGTTGTCGCCACCAACCCGCGCCGCTCTTGTGTGGTCGTCACTACCGGCTTGGTTCGCCGGCTCAGCCGGGTCGAGCTGGAGGGGGTCCTGGCGCGCGAGATCGCCAAGCTCCGCTCGGGCGACGCCCTCCCGGCGACGGTGGCGGTCGTCACTGGCTGGCCGCTCGTGCTGCCCAGCCGAACCCGCGCCGCTCGCACCGCTGCCAGCCAGGCCAGGGCCGATCTGGCCGCGCTATCCCTCACTTGCTACCCACCGGGCTTGGCAGCCGCGTTGGAGGCTCTCACAGACGAGCTACCACTCACCGGCTGGGCGGCTCGGCTCACCGAGCACCTGTGGCTGGGATCGTCCGGAGCGCCGGCCGGTCCGAGGGCCGCCGAGCTGCGCGCCCTGTGAGGCGGCGGGTGGTGAGTGGGCACGCCGTGGTGGCGCACGGCGGCTGAGGCGGCGGGTGGTGAGTGGGCACGCCGTGGTGGCGCACGGCGGCTGAGGCGGCGGGGGTGAGTGGGCACGCCGTGGTGGCGCACGGCGGCGTATTGCTTTGCGGGTAAGCTGCAGAGAGTGACCGAATCCCGCCAGGTAGCCACCCCCCGAGTCAAGCGTGGTCTCGCCGAGATGCTGCGGGGCGGGGTCATCATGGACGTGGTGACCGCCGAGCAGGCTGTGATCGCCGAGGAGGCCGGAGCCGTGGCCGTGATGGCGCTGGAGCGGGTGCCTGCGGACATCCGGGCGCAAGGGGGCGTGGCCCGCATGAGCGACCCGGCGCTGGTGGAGGCGATACGCGACTCGGTCACTGTGCCGGTGATGGCCAAGGTGCGCATCGGGCATTTTGTGGAGGCTCAGGTGCTCGAGGCTCTGGGCGTCGACTACATCGACGAGAGCGAGGTGCTCACCCCCGCCGACAACGCCTATCACATCGACAAGTGGGGGTTCTCGGTGCCGTTCGTCTGTGGCGCCACGGGGCTGGGCGAGGCACTGCGGCGCATCTCGGAGGGAGCGGCGATGATCCGCTCCAAGGGCGAGGCCGGCACGGGCGATGTGAGCCAGGCGGTGACCCACCTGCGCTCGATCCTGGGCGACATCCGCCGCATCACAGTCGCCGATTCAGCCGAGGTCTACGGCTGGGCCAAGGCCCTTGCCGCGCCGGTGGGCCTGGTCGCCGAGATCGCCGAGACAGGACGGCTGCCCGTGCCACTGTTCTGCGCCGGGGGGATCGCCACCCCGGCTGATGCGGCCCTGGTGATGCAGCTGGGAGCGGAGGCGTGCTTCGTCGGCTCGGGGATATTCAAATCGGCGGATCCTGCCCGCAGGGCCCGGGCGATAGTTGAGGCGACCACGCATTTCCGCGACGCCCAGATCGTGGCCAAGGTCAGCCGCAACCTGGGCGAGCCGATGACCGGAACGCCGGGCGACGAGGTGGTGCTCAAGCTGGCCGATCGGGGTTGGTAGGCGCCGGTGAAGGTTGGGATCCTGGCGCTGCAGGGAGATTTCTCCGAACATGCCCGGATGCTGGCCGACCTCGATGTCCACCCGGTACCGGTGCGCCTGCCAGCGGACCTGGGTGGCATTGATGCCATTGTGTGCCCGGGCGGGGAGTCGACGACGATGTCGCTGCTGCTCGAGTCCTCCGGGCTCGGTGACGCCCTGTCGGGCCTGTTGCGCGACGGCATGCCGGCATTCGGGACGTGCGCGGGGATGATCCTGCTGGGAGCCGAGGTGGTGGGGGGTGGGGCCGGGCAGCGGTGCTTCGGCGCCATCGACATCTCGGTCCGGCGCAATGCCTTTGGCACCCAGGCTGACTCCTTTGAGTGCGACCTCCCGGTCGTCGGGTTGGAAGGGGATCCAGTAAGGGCAGTCTTCATCCGGGCCCCGGTGGTGTGCCGGGTCGGGCCGGGTGTCGAGGTTCTGGCTTGCCTGGACTTGGGCCCGGTCGTGTGCCGTCAAGGGTCGGTCATGGTCAGCGCGTTTCACCCGGAATGCTCCGGTGATTCACGCCTGCACGAGCTGTTCCTCTCCGGTGTCCGCTGATGTCGGGGCACTCGAAGTGGGCCACCACCAAGCACAAGAAGGCCGCCACCGACAAGGTTCGCTCCAAGCTGTTTGCGAAGCTGATCCGCCAGGTGGAGGTGGCGGCCAGGGAGGGCGGTGCCGACATGACGGCCAACGCAGCCCTACGCACGATGTTCGCCAAGGCCAGGGACGCCTCGGTGCCCCTGGACACGATCGAGAAGGCGGTAAAGCGTGGGACTGGCGACCTGGAGGGGGTGCGTTACGAGGCGGTGTCTTACGAGGGCTACGCCCCGGCGGGGGTGGCGGTGATCGTGGAGTGCCTGACCGACAATCGCAACCGCACGGGTGCGGAGGTACGGATGATCTTCACCCGCAGCGGGGGCTCGATGGCCGAGCCTGGGGCGGTGTCGTGGCAGTTCGAGCGCAAGGGGGTCCTGCTGGTCCCCTCGGGGGCCGCTGGCGAGGACGAGATGACCCTGGCCGTGCTGGAGGCGGGCGCCGAGGACCTGGCCGACGAGGGCGAGTACTGGAGGGTGATCTGCGCACCGGGCGACCTAGCCGCTGTACGCGCTGGGCTCGAGTCGGCGGGGATCGTCGTCGAGTCGGCTGAGCTGGCCATGGTGCCCACGACTGTGGTCCCGCTCACCACCGAGGAGGATGCCCGGCGGGTGCTCCGGGTGATGGAAGCCCTCGAGGACCACGACGACGTCCAGAACGTCTGGGTGAACTTCGAGATCCCCGACGCGATAGCCGAGCTGGTGGAGGCCTGATGCCTGCGCCCGGAGTGGGGGACCGGGCGCCGGCATTCTCCCTGGCGGGGACCGGGGGTGTGAGCTACGAGCTGTCGTCGTGCCTCGGCGGGTCCGTGGTCCTGGTGTTCTATCCCGGGGACGACACCCCCGTGTGCACCCGCCAGCTGTGCTCGTACTCGGCTGAGCTCGGGTCGTTCGAAGCCAAGGGCTCAACGCTTTGGGCGATCAGTCCCCAGAGCGTTGCCAGCCATGACAGCTTCGCGGCCAGCTCGGGCCTAGACATGCCTCTGCTGGCGGATGTGGACCGTTCGGTCGGGCGCGCGTATGGGGTGGTGGGGCCGGTCGGATTCTACCGCCGGTCCGTGTTTGTGGTCGACCCGGAGGGGGTCATCGCCTACGCGCACCGGGGATACGTGGGTCTCACCTTTCGGCCCAGCTCTGAGCTGCTGTCTGCGGTCGCCAAAGCGGCGACCGGGGGTTCTACTTGAGGATGTTCACCGCTCTGGCTGCCACCAGGGTCACGGTCAGCAGTGCAGCCAATGATTCGGTGGCCATGAGCGCCTTGGCCGCGAGGGTGAGCGGCATGGTGTCGGTGGGGCTGAACGCCGTGGCGTTGGTGAACGAGACATACAGGTAGTCCACAAAGTTGGGATGCCAGCCGGGCGGAGCAGACGCCGGGGTGACCATCTGGGGGAACAAGAAGTCGGGCTCGCGGTGGTCGAGCCGCATCCGCGCGCCTGGGCCACCGCGGTCCAGCTCCCAGAACCACAGGCCGAACAGAGCCATGTTGGTGAGATAGATCTCCACTGCGGCCAAGACCAGCTGGTGACCGCTGATGTTGGAGCCGTTTATGATCGCGCTGACCAGCAAGGCCAGCGAGATCAGGTTGGCCACCTCCGCCAGGCCGATCAGGACCAGGGACGCCCAGCGGGCCACAACCGGCTCGTCGCGGTGGCGGAAGGGTGACACCACCATCAAGGGCGCGGCCAGGGCGGCCTCCACCGCAGGCAGCGCCCAGCGGGGTCCGAGGAACAACGGGTTGGGCAGCGCCACGGTGAGCGCCACCGCAGCTGCCACCGCCAGGGTGGCTGGCCAGCGGTGCTCCCGATCGGCGGCCACCCCCCACGCAGGGTCCAGGCTCTTGCCCGGTGCCGATGGACCTGGAGCCGGGATCTTGGGCATCAGCCGGGCGCGTTGGACGGATCAGGCCCGGCGACACCACCCGGGCGGGGTCCGACGATCAGCTTCACGAACCCGGCGGTCTGGCCGGATACAACCGCCCGTCCCACCTCGGTCATGGGCAGCCAAGCGACCCTCGCTCCCCGGCTTGCGGCGTCCGCCTCAACCTGGGCGCCGCGTCTCGACGCAGCCCGGGCGGCACCGATGCCCCCGGCCCCACCGCCCAGCACCACCAGGTCATAGTCCATCCGATGTCGATGGAGGCTAGCTAGTGCTGGCGGTGGCGAGCGGGATCAGGTACAGCTCAACCACATAAGCGCCCACTGCTACGGCGAACAGCAGGGCCATGATCAGAGAGCTGACGTTGTGGTCGTAGTTCAAGAAGCTGACCCCATTGAACGCGGCCCCGATGATCGCGGCCAGCCCGACGAGGCTGGTAGAGAACAAGCCACCACGTCTTGGCAGTGCCTTGGTGACGATAGATCGCACCAGCAGGTCGAGGCCGACCAATATGAGGGCCAGGCCGAGCGCAGCGTGGGCGGCCAGGACCACTGCGCCGTTGGGGATGACCCAGCCGATACCCTGCAACAAGCCGCTGAAGTAGGCGTTGGCGCCAGCGCCAGGATGCTTGGGCGGGATCGTGACATAAAGGTTCGTGGCTATCCCCAGGATGAACTGAACCAGCAGCAGGATGAGCATCTGAAGGGTGCGCCGGCGGAGTCCTCCCTGTGCCCCAAGTGTGGCCGCGTGCCTTGCACGGGATCTGGCCACGGCCAGACTCTAGTGCCGCTTTGGCCTGCGGTCTATCTCCGGCCAGGCGGGAGGGTCCAGCGGCTGCGTGCCCGGGTTGGCTTGCCGCGGGTGGCAAGGTCCGCGGCGGTCGCCCCGAAGGGCACGCTCTGGCGGCTTCCCGTGGCAGGCTTTTTGCGGGTGGCAAGGTCCGCGGCGGTCGCCCCGAAGGGCACCGGCGACGATGTCGCTGCCCGGCCACTGAGCAGTCGCGACCCGGCCCATACCAATAACGCCAATCCCCCGATCACCTCCGATGCGATGGCGATGCCGCCCGCGTAGGAGATACCCGGGTCGTGAAAGCCGAAGATGCCCTGGGCTCGCTCGAGCGACAAGATGTAGCCCCCCAGGGTGGCGAAGCCGAACACCGCGGCCACCAAGGCCACGAGCGCCCTTGGGAACACGATCATCACAAGGGCCAGCGCCCAAGCGAAGATGAACGTGAACTCAAACAGCGGCCCTATGGCAGTGGGGATCCCCTGCAGGCTGCGCATCCAGAACTCTATGTGCGCAGCGCCGATGCCAAGCAGGCCCAGGACGCCCAACCCCCTCAGGACCTTGTTGTCGGGCACTTTTGACTTTGCCGCTGAGGTCGCCATATGTGAACTATACGGAGCGGAGGGGCCGAGGGATCAGACTGCTCGATTACGGTAGCCGCCGTGGCGCCAGTGGATCCCGTTGTGGGCAGGGAGTGGCTGGGCGATCACCTGGACGACCCCTCAGTGAGGGTCTTGCAGGTGGACGAGGACGAATGCGCCTTCGAGGTGGGTCACGTCCCAGGCGCGCGCTACGTGTGCTGGCACGAGGACCTGGTTTCCAAGCATTGTCGTGACGTTGTGGGGCCGGTTGAGCTTGCAGAGCTGATGGCCGGCCTCGACGTGAGCCAGGACACGACGGTCGTGGTCTATGGCGACCAGATGAACTTGTGGGCGGCGTATGCCTGGTGGGTGCTGCGTTTGTGGGGCCACTCCGACGTAAGGCTGCTCGACGGTGGCTACGCGGCCTGGGCCAGGTCGGGCTTGCCGATGGTGGCCGCCAGCTCCCTGGTTTCGGGCACTCCACCGGCCACGACGGGTCAGGCGGGAAGTGCCTACCCGGTTCCGCTGGGCCAGGTCCAAGGGCTGCGAGCCCGGCGGGCGGACGTGGAGGCAGCCCGCGAAGACGGTGGGGCCACCATCGTGGACGTGCGCGACGCGGCGGGCTACCGCGGCGAAGTCCCGCTCGGCGGTCTTTCAGCTCCGCTAACCGGTGCCATCGGTGCCGGGCACATCCCTGGAGCGCTGAGCCTGCCCTGGACGAGTCTGGTGGACGCCGAGTCCGGCCTCCTGCTCCCCACCGAACGCCTGGCGGATGTCGTCGCCGAGGCAGGAGTTCCGCCCGACCGCCCGGTGATCGCCTACTGCGAGCTGGGAGCGTCGTCCGCTTTGGTCTGCCTGGTCCTGGGTGAGATCCTTGGGCACCCCGCCGTGGCCAACTACGATGGGTCGTGGCTGGAGTGGGCTGCCACCATCGGCCTTCCAGTGGCGCGCTGAAACCTAACTTTAGAGCCTTGATGCCCCTGAGCTCCCTCAACACTCCAAAGTTCAAGTATCCCCCGCCGCTGACGACCGGCGCGGCCCCACCCGACCCGAGCTTGCGCCAGCTCTTGGAGCGCCAGGCGGCCCGGCTCGGTCCTCGTCCCTTCCTGACCCTTCCCGACGGCGCCCTCAGCTTTTCCGAGCTGGACGAGCTGGCCAACCGCATGGCCTGGGTGCTCGCGTCCCTTGGCGTGGGGCCGGGCGACGTGGTGATGGCCCTGTGCGGCAACAGCCGGACGATGGTGGGCACCTGGTTTGGGTGCGCCAAGCTCAATTCTGTATATATGCCGTTGAACAGCCTGCTCAGTGGTGAGCCGTTGCGGTCGGTGATGGGCCTGGCCCGGGCTGCGTTGATGGTGTGTGACCCCGAGCTGTATCCTTCGCTGGCCGCGTCGAGAGCTGTGCTGCCGCCCGTGCTCCTCGGGGGCCGTTCGCTCGACGCCCTGGTGGAGGGGGCGTCCAGCTCGCCCCCGCCCCCTATGGATGCTGATCCAGGTGCCCCGGCGAAGCTGATGTGCACCTCCGGGACCACCGGGACCCCAAAAGGAGTCGTGTGGAGCCGGGCCTGCGAGGCCACCTGGGCCGCCGCCTACGGCGACGAGCTGCTCCCGATCGGGGAGGGGGAGGGGCTGTACTCCTGCCTGCCTCTTTTTCACATCACATGTCAGGGCACCCTGCTGGCAGCGCTGCGCCGGGGTGGGCGAATGACCGTGGACTCGCGCTTCGACCCGTTCGGGTTCTGGGGCCGGGTCCGGCGATCCGAGGCGGTGGGCTTCACCTTCGTGGGGACGCTGCTGTCGGTCCTGGCCAAGCGGCCCCGCCAGGCCGACGACGCCGACAACCAGGTCCGATGGATCCTGGGCTCCGCGGCACCGGTCGGGACCTGGGCAGAGCTGGAGGAGCGCTTTGGGGTGAGCATCATCGAGACGTGGGGACAGACCGAGACGGCATCTTGTTGGACTGCGCCGGAGACGCTGCCGCAGCAGCCAGGGACGGTCGGGCGGCCGAGCGAGCGTTTCGAGGCCCGGATAGTGGGCACGGGCGAGCTGCAGATCCGCCCGTTGCGCCCCCACGTGATGTTCGACGGCTACCTCGGTGGCAGTGATCCGGAGTCGGGGAGGCTGGTGCTCAGCAGGGACGGGTGGACCGAGGACGGCTTCTACCGGACCGGGGACCTGATGGTCCGTCACCCAGATGGGGACCTTTCGTTCGGTGGGAGGCTGCGCGAGTCGATACGCCGGCGCGGCGAGATCATCCCGGCCAGCCTCATCGAGTCGGCGGCGCTCGAGCACGATGCGGTTATAGAGGCTGCTGCCGTCGGGGTTCCTGACGACGACGGGGTCGAGCAGGAGGTCATGCTTTGCGTGGTCGTGCGGCGGGGCGGCGGCCCGGAGCTGAGCCCGGCAGAGCTGCACGCCTTTCTGCGCCTGCGCCTGCCGAAGTTCATGGTCCCTCGCTATGTTGACCTGCGCAGCGAGCTACCCAAGACTCCGACTACCCGGGTGCGCAAGACAGCTCTTTCGGAGGAAGGCGCCTCTACTGCCTGGGACTCGCGCCATCCCAACCGGCTGACCACAGGTGATCACCTCGGTCCAGATTGACTGCTCCCACGCCTGAAGGCGTGGGATTCTGGGGCTCAGGCCGCCAGGATCCCCGCAGGGACCCTGGGCTTATTGCCGTCGTCGCCCACTGCGACTTGTCCGGGCGGTTCAGTCCCGCCGCCCGGCCGCAACCGGTCCGGGTTCAGGTTCCGGGCAGAGTTGCGGTCACGTCCGAGGACGAGGCCACATGCCCGACACCTATACACCCGGTCCGAGAGCTCGATGCGGGGCTTGGCTTTCGCCCCGCAAGAACTGCAACGCTGGGTGGTGTCCCTGGCAGGGAGCACCACCACCGTCTTACCTGCTTTGGTTGCCTGCCAGCC
>JAVKSL010000088.1:0-10393 GCA_039583695.1 Acidimicrobiales bacterium
GGAAGGGTTCTTCGATTCCATGTCTCCATCCTCGCTTCCAAGGTATGGAGCCTCCAAGGAACCCAGGCCGGTTCAATCACATCGACTGCGAGAGCTGGTGGACCATGCCCTGTATGGCTCAGCGGACCGCCTGGTTGTGGGCGAGCTGCGAGGGGCGGAGGCCGACTCGTTCCTACGAGCCCTGTCCTCCGGTCACAAGGGCGGGCTGGGGGCCATCCACGCCGGCTCTGCTCGCCAAGCTGCGACCGAGCTGGTCCGCTACGCCACCGAGGGCATGGGCCCCGACAGCTCCGAGGCAGCGGCCGGGAGGGTGCGCGCCGGGATCGACCTGATCGTGGTGCTGGCGGACAAGTCCGCCCGAGGCGTGATCGAGATAGCCGAGGTGTCGGGCGGCGACCCGCTTGATCGCTCCGAGGTCCCCCTCGGCACGCTGTGGGAGGGCGGCCACTGGCTGGTTGATCCAAGTGACTGGTGGGACCAGCGATGAGCCTCGGGGAGCTGTGCACTGAGGCTGCGGCGGGCGCCCGATCACTGGACATGCTCGTTGCCTGGGCTCGCACCGAGTCCGAGGCCCGCCTGGGCGACGAGTTGACCCGAGCACAAGGTGCCTCGGTCGCCCTGGTGGTCCCACTGATCCTGGTGGCGATGTCCTGGCTCGCCATCTTGATCTACGGCCTGGTCTCCAGCCTGCATCACCTCACCTGAGCCGACCCAGCAATACCCCGAAAAGAGCACTACCCGAGCAAGACGGTACCGGCAGAACAAACGACAACGAAAGACAGAAAGGGGCATCCCAGTCATGAATACCTTCGAGTACATCCTGCTTGGCCTGGCGGTGATCGCTGGCGCCACATTCGCGGCAACCGAGCTGAGCTCCACGGTGCATGCCGCCGTGACGAGCTTCGTGTCCAGCGCCACCAACGCCCTCAGCGTCGTAGGGCCGAACCTGCACCTGATCCACGTCTTCGGAGGGATCCTTTAGGTGCAGACCCTCGAAGACATGCTGCTCGCCCCGTTGGTGTTCGTGGTCATCGCAGTGCTGGCGGTGCTGATCTGGTGGTCGGCCGCCCAGGGCGAGGCTGAGTTGACATCGCAGATGGCCTCCCAAGAAGCCACCACCGGAGACTCGCTTGGCTCGGCTCACGCCATGGTGGGTCCCGCCTACACCATCGGGCTCAGCCCGGCCAGCGGGGGAGAGGTGGCAACAGTCACCGGCCCGAGCCTCGGTATCGGAGGCCTGGCAATCCATGTCGGGGCCTCGGCCTGGTCGCCGACCCAGAGCCCGCTCACGCCATGAACACCATCGTGTTCTTGGTCATGGCGCCCTTCGTGCTGGCATTTGTCGCCCTGGCCGTGGCCTTCGGCAGCCTCGGCGCGGCCCAGCAGGCAACTCTGAGCGCGGCGGGCGAGGCTGTCCAAGCGGCCTCGTTTCAACTGAGTCCAGCGAACGCCGCAGTTGTGGCCACACGCGCGGCCTCGATCACCGCCGCGCACAACTGCGTGAGCACCACCGCCACCCTGACCGGGGACTTTTCACCAGGCTCGGTGATAACGGTGGCCGTGAGCTGTCGGATGCACCCGCTTCCGCTGGTCCCCCCGCTCACCCTGCACGCTTCTGAGACAGGAGTAGTAGCGATGAATCAGGATGTGAAAGGACAATGATCGGCATCTTGATGCTGGTCACGTGCATGTTCGCGGTGGGCGGGATTGGAGCCGTTCGGACCATCAGCGAGATCTCTATCGCCAAGGACCACTGCTTCCAGTTGGCCGCGGGAGCGTCGCGCTCGGGCGCTGACACCCTCAGTGTGGAAACTGCTTCGGGTGTGTCGTCGACGCTCGGCGACGAGGCGTCGACCGCCGCGGCGCAGCGCTGGCTGGCGGTCAATTCCACCACCGGGACCGTCACCTCCTCTCCCCAAACAGTGAGCGTCGGGGTATCCGAGCACGTGAGGACGCCGTATGGGACCTACACCGTGGCCTCTTCGGCCAGCGCCCACGCCAATCCGGTGGCATCATGACCCGGCGCGAACGACTCGCAGCTTGCGCCGTTCTGGCCGGCGCGCTCTGCGCACTGGTCCTGGCCCAGGTGATCTCACCGGCTTGGGTGCCGAGCCCAGCGTCGCTGCGACTGGCCCGCTACGCGCATTACATGTCGGACCAGCTCTGGGCGCTGATCGTGGCGGGAGTGGCACGAGTGGTCGGCCTGGTGGTGTTGGTGGGAGAGGTCCGCACCGCGTGGGCCGCTCGGCGGACCGCCACCCGTCAACCGCGGCGGGCGCACCCCAGCCTCGGGGGCTTGGCTCTGTTGCTCTCGGCCATGAGCTTTGTCGGCGTCCGCTCGGCAAACGCCGGCCCAGTTCGGTCGGCCCCGGTGACCTACGAGCTGGCCGTTGCCAAGGGTCCAACCCCAAGTCCCCCGGAGCCGAACACCCCCAACCCGAGCACCTACACCGTGGCTCCCAATGACGACCTGTTCGTCATCGCGGCCAAGTTGTGGGGCAATCCCGAGGCCTGGCCCCATCTGTGGGTGGCCAACCGCGGTGGCCCCGCACCCGGTGGGCGGACCTTCACCGACCCCAAGTTGATCTGGCCCGGCCAGATCCTGCACGTGCCAAAAAACCACACCGGGCCGCTGCCCGAGGACTGGACCCAGGTTCCCTGGTCGGGTCGGGCCGCGTCGGTCTCAACCCCCTCAGCCCAGACGCCGGCTTCTCCTGTCACTCCTGGCGGGAGCGTCCAGACGCCGGTCACCGGGCGTTCCACCCAAGCGACCGACCCCGCATCCATTCCAGAAGTGACAACCACGCCTCGTGCCGCCTCCCCCTCGCACAGCGCTGTCGCCAATTCCACCAAGGTGGTACCTGAGGCCCCCGCATCTGCTTTTGCATCGGCTATCGCTCGCAAGGTTCCCCGCTCCTGGTCGAGCCCTCCCGCCAGCAAGGCCCCGGCCGCGGTTAGCTCCCGCGCGCCCCAAAAGGGCGGGGGAGACCTGGTGATCGCCCTGCCCGTGGTGGTTGGGGTCGCAGCCCTGGCGCTCGGGCTGCGCCGCCAGGCCCGCCTCGCTCGCCAGCGCCGGGCCGCCGCCGACGTTCCGCCCCGGATCAAGCCGGCCGCTGCGGCCAGGCTCCGGGACATGGACCAGCGGGCGAAGATTGCCGGCCCGACCATCGACCAGGTTCGAGCCGTGCTGTGCGAACTGGAGCGCCAGGCCGCCCGCATGGCCGAACATGTGGCCCCGCCCCAGCTTGTTGGACTTATCACCGGGGCCGATGAGGTGGAGGTGGTATTTGCCGCCCCTACGCCGGTCCCCCCAGTTACCCCCGCACGGACGCTCGCTCCCAACCGCTGGGCCATCGACCCCAAAGCGATCAGCCAGCCGAGCTTCGACGCTCCGGCCCTGGCACTGGTTCCCCTGGGTGTCGCCGGTGAGCGCCTCGTATGGGCCGACCTGGTGGGTATCGGGCCACGCCTGCGACTGGTCGGAGAGAGCGCTAAGCCTCTGGCCAGCGCGTGGGCGGCGGCGATCTCGGGAGGGGTGGGGGCGTACTACGTGAGCGTCCGGGTGCTCGATAACGCAACACCCCCCTACCCCGACTCCAAGGAACCCACCAACGAGTACCAGGCGCATTGCGCTAGAAGCCAGGAGGCCAGATACGAACGCGTTCACGCCTTTGAAGCCCTCGCCTCCCGCCAGGCCCAAGGCTCAGCCACCACACCCTGGTGGGCGGCAGGTCGTCCAACCAAGGTGTTCGTGTGCGCCAAGGCGCCGGACGATCTGGCGCCCGGCGAGGTGGCGGTCATCGTCGGCGGCGAACCGGCTGAGGGTGAGCTGGTGATCGACACATCGGCGCTCCACCTCGACCTGGAGGCTTTCGGATTCGGGACGCTGTCCCTGGTGTTGCCCGAGGCCGGCGACGTCGAGGCGCTCAACCAGGAGTTGGACCGCCTGGGCGGCCCCGGCGAGGCGCTGGCCCCGCTGATCAGGCCCGCCGCCGCGCTACACCGGCTCCCAAAGGTCGAAGCCGCTGACCCTGAAATGCTCTTATCGGGTGATACCGGCGCGCTCTCTGGGCCGGGCACCGATGTCGATGAGGACATCGACGTTGATGAGGGCATCGACGTCGATGAGGACATCGACGTTGATGAGGACATCGACGAGCACCTCCCAGCGGCAAGCACAACGTTCATTAGACAACCCGAAGCCGTACCGGTCGTCCGGCTTCTCGGGCCGGTGGATGGCCTGAGGCCGCCACTCAGCAAGATGGAGTACCAGGTGGCAATCTTGCTCGCACTGGCCCGCCGGGAGTTGCCGCGTTTTCGCTGGTCAGAGGTGTTTGGCCTGGGCGAGGACCCGGCGCGCAAGGTCATCGGGCGCATCAAGGAAAAGTTGGGCAACTCAGTGCTCGTCTACCGCACGGAGAAATCCAGCTACGGCACCACCAATTACGACCACTGGGTCGGTCGCAGCGACCTGGACTGCTTTGACGAGCTGATCGAGGCCGGGGACTACGTCGGCGCCTTCTCCTTGATCCGAGGCCCGGTGTGTTGTGACGAGACATGGCTGGAGGACGAGATGGACATGGGACTGCTGGAGTCGACCAACGCCCGCATCATCGACACGGCCTATCGAGCGGCGGCGACCTTGGGGCCAGCCGACCGCCAAAGGCTGCGCCTTTTCGTCCGCCTAGGTTTTCCACTCCACGATACGCTGCTGGAACTGCTGACGCCCAGGGAAGGGCCCGAGGCGAGCCTCGATAAGGACTTCGACGCCGGCTGGGAACAAGGAGACGACGCCGCCGAATACCGCCCTCAGGGCCGCCAGGACCACGGTCCCGATGGCGACTGAGCCCATCCTGAGTCCCTCCAATGAGTGGCTGAGCACCCAAGAGGCCGCCAACCGTCTCGGGATCAAGACCCGGACCCTGTATCGCCTGATTGACGAGGGCAAGCTTGGGGCCTACAAGATCGGCAAGCTGATCCGGCTGCGCCCGGCCGACATCGAGGCCTTCTTGGAGTCCGCGCGCGTGCCGCCCGGAACGCTCAGCCACCTGTATGAACAGTGGAAACCGAACGCAGAGCAGGCCGAGGACACTGCGAGCGGCACAGGACCGAGAGGCTCAACGCCCCGATGAGGACCGGGCTGACTGGGCTGACTGGGCTGCCTCGACGACCCCACGAGCAGTTCACCCACCAGCTCGGCGACTGAGTCGGTGGAACAAATCCTTCCCGAACTCGGCCCTGCCTTATCGGATACTGATCGGAGCCATATGAGACCCACGAGCACCACCCCCCTGAAACTGAGCGCCCCACCCTCGAGGCCCCTGGCGCGATCCCCGATGCCAGTGCCGCCACCGCCTCGCGCCGACAACCGCTGGCGATGCTGGTGGGGGGTGGGAAGCGGGGTGGCGGTCGCCGTGCCGACCACCGCCACCGCCCCGGCGCTTTCGCCAAAGGCACGTCGCTTTCACCAACGCGTAGGCGCGATGTCAGCGACTAACCCGGCGACACTCGGATAGGGGGAGAGCTGCGGTGGCCAAGCGACGGGGTAGTGGTGAGGGGAGTATCGCCCGAGAGGGGGAGCGCTGGGTCGCTCGAATAACTGTCAGCAGCGTCAACGGTAAGCAGGTCCGACGAAAGCGGATGGCTAGAACCCAAGCCGAGGCCCGGATCAAGCTGCGCGAGCTACAGGCTGAGGCCAAGGCCGGCGTCGTTGGCGCTGGGCGCACGACAGTCGCTGAGTACCTGACTGACTGGCTGAAACACGTTCTGCCGGCCCGCGGAGTGAGCGAGGCGACTGAGGAGAACTACGCCATCATGGTCCGCTGCCACATCGTCCCGGTGCTCGGGGCGATTCGCCTCGACCAACTCCGCCCTGACGATGTGGATAAAATGCTTCGAGGAATGGCTGAGGCGGGCAAGGCCCGTTCGACCATCCGTCTTGCCCGTACGGTCCTGGCCCTGGCTTTGACCCACGCGGAGCGCCGTGACTTGGTGGCCCGTAACGCTGCCCACCTGGCCATCGTGCCGCCTGCGCCGACCAGGCAGTCCCGCGCCCTAACGGTGGGTGAGGCCCGCACTTTGCTTGGGGCGGTCGGCGGCGAGCCCCTCGAAGCCGCCTGGGTCGCCATGCTGCTTCTCGGGCTGCGCCCGGGCGAATGCTTCGCCCTACGCTGGGGGGACATCGACCTCGGAGCGGGAACGCTGCACGTCCGCCAGGCCATAAAGCGAGGCGCTGGCAACGCGTTTAGCTTCGGGGAACCCAAGACACCCCGGAGCCGGCGCACCCTCGACATGCCAGACCTGCTGATCGACGCACTCAAGACGCGCATGAAAGCGCAGAGCGCCGACCGGCTCGCCGCCGGGCTGGCGTGGACCGATCTCGACCTCGTGTTCAGCACTGCTGTCGGAACCATGGTCGACCCGGCCAACTCCCGTCGGGCATTCCGGCGGGTCACCGAAGCTGCCGGACTGGGGCGCTGGCACCCGCACGAGGCCCGCCACAGCGCCGTGAGCATTTTGAGCGCGACTGGCGTGCCGCTGGAGGTGGTGGCAGACGTGGTGGGTCATGCTCCGGGCTCCAAGATGACGGGCGATGTGTACCGCCATCGGATCACTCCGAGCGTGAGTGCAGCGAAGGCGACCATGAACGGCCTGTTCCCGGTACCGCCGGAGGACCTGTAGGCCCGACTTTAGGCCCTTGGACCTCTACTGGACCGTGCCCACCGCAACCGACACCACGTCTGACCTGCACTTCTTCCGTCGGGCTGCCGGGATTTGAACCCGGGACCTCTTGACCCCCAGGCTGCTGCGCTTCGTGGGGCCTGGTGTGGCCTGGTGAGGTTTGCGCAGGTCAGGAGTGGTATGCGAGGGGCCTACGTGGGGCCTGGTGGGGCCTCGTGTGGGCCTGCGCGGTCGAGTTACGTTTACATCCCGTTTACAAGGGCCACCTGTTCCCACCGCCGCAGGGTGCGCCGCTGGGCCTCGTCGGTGCCCCCCCACACGCCCACGAGGGACGGGTCCGCCAGCGCCAGCGCCAAACACTCAGCCTGGACCAGGCAGCGCTGGCAGATGGTGCGGGCCTCGGCGCTGGTGTCGGGCTGGCTCGGCCTGGCGGGGAAGCGGAAGAACAGCGCCTGGTCGTACTCCTTACAGGCTGCGTCACGATGCCACGGCGGCTGCGCCATGGCCAGGAGGGCCGCAGCGGGCGAACCTTGCTCCCCGAGACCGACCGCATAGACGTGGCTTACGGCACCCGCCACCGCTCAGCTCACACCGTGGCGGGCGAAGATCGCCGCCATTTCCGGGTCGATGCGGACACCCGGCTCGTCGTCGAGGATCAGGCCCGCGTCGTCGGCCTCGTCACCATCTCCAAGCAGCTCCGCCAGGACGCCCTGGCGGAGATCGAACGGGAGGTCATCGACTACCCGGCGTGTGGCTGGGTCCAGCCCGTAGCAGCGCAGGTTTGCCAGGTGGTCGAGCAGATCGACGGTGCCCTCCTGGCCGGGGAGGGGCGCACGGTGCTCGGGCGGGCGTGCGTCGTCGATGTGGGCCAAGTCCCACCCGGCCGCGTCCGTCGCGACGATCCGACTTCCGACCGGGCCGGCGCCGGGAATGGAACCGCGCACCACAGGACAGATGATGCCCCGGACGGCGGCGGTGTGCGGATCGTACAACAGGGTCGTGCGATGCGCCTGGCCCTGATGTCCGGCGTGCTCGAGGGCGTGTGCCCTAGACAGGGCTCGGATAGCACGGGCACCGAGACCGGCCCACGTGGTCGGGTCGTCGACCACCGGGGCAGGCGTGCCGACCCGCCACGTGCGCCCATCGGGCAGTACGCGCCACGAGTCGAGATCGGCGAGGGTCTCGGGCGCCACGTCGTCGGAGCGACGCCCGCCGAACGTGGGCGTCGGCAACCCGTCCACCGGGCTCGACAGGCCCTGCGGGGCGTATGTGGGGCGATGGCGGCCTCGTGGGTGGACAGTGACGGCGAGGGTCCGGGTGGCGTCGATGGGATGCCCGTCGTGCGACTCGGCCACCTTGCCGGAGGTGGTCAAGCGCACGACGACCGGCTGGTCGATGCCCGCCGTCGCCCTGGCCAGTACCTGGACGGCCCAGGCTCTTGCGTCGGGGTTCAAGCGCCGTGCGCCTGCGGGCTCGGTGGCGTCGGCTTCGGGGATCGGATCGGTGATCGGCTTACGGAACATGGTCTACTCCTTCGGGTTGGCGAGGTGGTCGGGCAGCGTGTTTGCCCTGAGAGCCCGTACGGTGGCCCTCAGGGCGTTCGTAGACCCATCCGGGCAGGAAACTTACCGGCGGGTAGTTTGCGGGCCTCCTGGGGCGCACGGGACGGGCTCTCACGGGCGTTCGGGTGGTCATCGGCTCGGCCGGGGCGATGGGAGGTGGTCGTCGACCACCGGGCCGGCGTAGGCGCCTACTGGCCTGCCATCGGGGCCCATCCGGGCACTCTTGCGGCCGCCTGCGGGGTGGATCGTGGTCACCGCGAAGCGTGGCGTGGGCCGGTACTTGGAGGGCTCGAGCTCGGGCTCAGGTTCCGCCTCGAGGAGCAGGTCCGGCTCGGGCTCGGGCTCGGGCTCCGGCTCGGGCTCGGGCTCGGGTGTGGCCGGCTCGGGGGCCTCGGCGACCTCCGCCTCCGGCACCGGCTCGGGCTCGGGTGTCACGGTGGCGGGCGCAGCGGTGACGGGCGCAGTGATGGCAGCGACGTAGACGGGTGCCGGCGGGAACTCCTCGCCGGCACCCAGAGCCCGCAGCGCTCCGGCGATGGCTTGGCGGCAGGTGTCGGCTTGCTCTGGCGGCAAGCCGGCCAAGCCGTGCTCGACCACACGGTATATCCCGTCCGCCTGCTCCTGCTCGATCCGCGTGTGGAAGTGCAACAGGCGGGCGTCGAGGTCCAGGCGCGCGATGTCGGCAAGGATCTTCGCCGCTCGGTCCAGTGCGCGCTCATACAAGCTCACCTCAGAGCGGAGCTGCTCGGAGATCGGGCTCTCCCATCGCCAAGTCCCCAGCGCCGCCACCCGGTCACCGAGCAGTGCTTTCCACGCCAGCACCTCTCCTGCCAGGTCGAGCAGAGCTTGGAGAGGGTCGGTACAGGGACCGCCGCCGTACTGCTCAAGGAGAGACCGGAGCTTCGCCTCCACCTGTCGATCAGCGCGCCCGGCGAGGGCCTGGCGGGATGAGCCTCCGTGAAGGTGGCAGCGGCCACCGCCGGCTACCGGGATTCGACAGGTCGAGGGCCCGATGCTGCTGCTGCCACACTTCGGGCAGACATCAAGGCCGCGCGCAGTGGCGGTCTCACACGCCGCGCAGCGGTAGTTCATGGCCCCGCAGGGCGTGGCGCTGGCGGTCATTTCGCCTCCGGTCTGGTTGACATCCTGTTTACACACCCCTCCTGACCTGCGGGTACGTGGCCCTCACTTGACCGACTGTCAAGTGGTCGCCCCTCGCAGAGCCCACCTTGGCGCCCGAGAAGGGGGCCGCCTTGATGCCCGAGCCGAGCGATCTCGGCATCGAGCAGGTGCTCGGTCTCAGCGTGGATCCAGGCGCAGCAGTGACAGCGACAGTCGTGAGGGCGCCGGCCGGCGAGGGTCGCCTCTAAGGAGGTTATCCCAGCGTCGAGGGCCTCCTCGGTGACCACCAGTTGGTTTCCGACGAGCGCCACAAGGCGCACAGCGTGAGGGCGCCCGCAGGTCGTGCAGCAGCGTATTTCGCCACCCTGCTCCAAGAGCCCAGCGGCCACCCGAGCCCACGACGGCGAGACGTCGGGGCCCAGGGGCGAGTGCTTGATCATGGCTGGGACCACAGCGGGCCTCGGAGCGCCTGGAGGGCACGGTGCTCGCCCAACCATTGCCGGACGAGCGCCTCGGCGCCGACAGCCCGGGCGTACCAGCACTCCACCAGGACGAGCCCTAGCGGGAGAGCGTCCGCGCGGATCACCTGGCATCCCCATCGGGCCGGCCCGAGGTCGACGCCTGCCCGGGGCCCGGTTTCCAGCGTCAGGTAGCGGCAGCTGGCAACCGCCACCGCTGCGGAAGCGGCTGCGATCGTGTGTGGAGGCATCGGCTGGGCGCGGATGAGGGACAGTGACACCCTGGCCCGGACCATCTCGGAGCGCCCGAGCAGGCGATCCTCCCACACGTCGGCCGTGATCGCCGCGGCCAGGGCGCCGGCGTCAAGGGGGAGACGCAAGTTGTCGATGCACGGTCGGTCGGTCGAAGCAACGCGGGATTGCGTCCTTCCATGGTCAGCCGGCGGGCTGGCCGGCTCCTTGGTCGCCCGTCGCCATCGGCGCCCGGTAGCGGGGCGCCCAAGAGGTCTAGCCACGACCGTCGCCTCCCACAGGGTCAACCCAGCACCTCCGGCCAGGCGCCCATCGGAT